>JBDTJC010000074.1:0-29479 GCA_039936055.1 Polyangiaceae bacterium
CCGCTCACCCGGTCCATCTTATCCAGCATGCGGCGGCGCGATTGCGCTTGCTTGGTGTTGGAGCCGGCCAGGTTCTTGCGGATGAAATCTTCGGTCTTGGCGATGAACGTGGCTTGCTCTTCGGCCAAGCGGCGCTCACGCTCGATGTCCTCCGCGCGCTCTTCGTAATAGCGCGTGTAGGGGAGCGGGTAGCTGCGGAACGTGGTGCGCCCGAGCTCCATGGTGGTCGGGCACGTGGCGTCCAAGAACGCGCGATCATGCGAGACCACCAGCACCGCGCCACGCCAGCCCTGCAAATACGTAGCCAACCACTCGATGGTTTCGAGATCCAGGTGGTTCGTCGGTTCGTCCAGGAACAGCACTTCCGGCTCGGTCGCCAGCACGACGCCCAACGAGAGGCGCCCGCGCTCACCGCCGGATAGCGTGCGCACGTCCCGCTCTAAGTCACGCGGCGTGAAGCCGAGCCGGATCGCGATCATCTCCACGCGCCGCTCCAGTTGATCCGCTCCCGCGTGTTGGTAGCGGTCCATCGCGAGGGACAAGCGATCTAACGCGGCCGCATCGCCCGTCGCGGCGGCTTCCTGCGCGTGCGTCAAATCATGCCTCAGCTTTAGCAGATCCCCGAACCCGGCCAGCAGGTTGTCCATCACGCTGCCGGCCACGCGCGTTTCGTGGCCCTGACGGTAGTAGCCGAGCGTGGCGCCCTTCTTGAGCGTGACGCTGCCCTCGTCCGCCTCCAGCTCACCTGCAATCACGCGCAGTAGCGTGCTCTTGCCGGCGCCGTTCGGAGCGACCAGACCGGCGCGCTCGCCCAACTCCAACCGGAAGCCGACGCCCTGAAATAGGCGTTCATTACTGTATCCGAAACCCAGATTGGCGACTTCCAGCAGGGACAAGGCGCGCACGGTCTAGCATGCCTCGGCGCGCCCGGAGAAACCTCTCGCGCGGCCGCCACGTAGAGCCTACCGATGCAAGCGACCCAAGCCATGCGCAACACCTTTCCCGAAGCCAAAGTCCACCCCGCCATCGCCCAAAAAATTGCGAATCACGGCAAAGATCAGGTGTCAGAGGTGCAAGCGCTTATCGCCGCGCATCGCGTGGTCGTCGTCGGCATGGCCCAGAACCCACACCCCAAGAAGGCGCGGCGCTTGCTGGATGCAAAGGGGATCGCCTATCAGTGTTTAGAGATCGGCAGCTACCTGGGCGGCTATCAACCGCGCCTAGTACTCAAGATGTGGACCGGTTGGCCCACGTTCCCCATGATCTTCGTGGACGGCACGCTGATCGGCGGCGCATCGGACCTGCAAAAGCTCGTCGACAACGGCGAGCTAGAGAAAACGCTCGCCGCGCCGCGCGCAGGCTGAAGAGCCCGCGCCGCGCAGCTGGAGAGAAGGGGCGCTCGCGATCCAGCTGCGCACCGCGCACTGCGTCGTGATTCCGAGCGGTCGCCGGCAAGGCCGAGGTCGTGCGCACTGTGGTGCTGCTCCCGTTTGCCGCCTTGTCGCTATGCGCTGCGCAGCCTTGATTGGAGAAGGGGCCGGGATGGGGAGAGGAAAGGGCAGCGGGCAGCGGGATCGGCTGCATCAATTCGCAGCGGAGGAGCTGTTTGGTTTGGGATTGGGGCCGCGCTGAAAAGTACGCGCTGGCCGTAGCGTTCGACTGTGCGGCCTAGGTGGCGGGCCTGTCAGGCAAGGGGTTCAGCATTCCAAGCTCTGCGCATTCAAACCGAAACGTTCGGCGGCAAAGCCAGGCCCCCTGACGAGCGCTATCTCATCTCAAGCCTGCCCAGCGTGCGCCTCACTGCTGACCATTGGTTGCTCGTCGCCAGGCGGCATTGGGGCGTCGAGACGTCGCACCAAATCCTCGACAATGCTTTCGAGGAAGACGATCACCCTTGGAGCGAGACGCTTCGGAACACCCGAACTTGCGCCGCATCGCTTACACGATGCTCACGCTCTTCCGCACCGTTACTCAGCGTTCTGACGAACGTCGTGCCATCCCGTGGGACTCGAGGACGAGCGCGATGCAACGGGGCTGCTCCGAGGCAACCCCATCCAACGACTCAGCGAGGCACTGGTCCGTGCGTGCCGCCGGGGATTGCGGCGACGAATTGCGTGCCTGGCGGCAGCACGCTGACTTCGAGGCCCGGCGCAGCGAGTAGGTTTTGCGTTTCGAGCAGCTCGAAGAGAGCCGCTGATATTTGCTTGTCTTTGGCGATTTCGCTGAGTGCTGCGCCGACGATTTGCGGGCGCGTGGCCGCGGCTTGCGCGAACGCTACGGCCGCTTGGCGTTCCGCAGTGGAGCGGATCACGTTCACGCGGTTGGTGCCGTCTTGTTGAATCGCAGCGGTCACTTGGCGTAAGCGGTTCACAACTTTTTGTTCGATCTGTTGAATCATGCCCAGGTCGCGGAAGTGCACTTTGCGAATGTAGGTGCTGCCCAGCATGTAGCCCCATTCGCGTGACTTGAGGGACACCTCTTCGCGCACCACTTGGCTCATTGCGTGGCGTGTCTCGAGCATCTCGGACAGCTTCATGTTGCTCAGGCAGCGCACGGTCGCGTTCGAGACGTTGGCGCGGAGCGAGCCGACTGGGTCCCAGTTTTTATACAGGTACGCCAGTGGGTCGCTGACGAACATTTCACACCACACGCCGATACCCATCGGGGCGCCCTCTTCGGAGTTCACCGGTTGGCTACGCAGGTACGTTTGGTCGAGCCGCAAGTCAACGACCCGCTTCTTGCCGAAGAACGAGACCAACGGCGCGAAAAGGCCCATTCTAAGCCAGGGGAAGTGAATGCCGGGTTGGGTCTCGACCAAGCGCACTTTGCCGAATAGTTCGAATACCACGCACTGTCGTTCTTGCACCACGACGTACACGCCGAGCAGGCGCACGAAAAGCAAGAAGATCGGCACACCGAACAAGCAGGCCATGAAGGTGATGGCCATCGCGCCAAGGAACAACATCAGCGGGCCTCCGTGTCGGCGGTGAGTACCAGTTGCCGAGTCTTTCGACGTAAGCCGAGCTTCGCGTTGCGAACGTAGGCGGCCAGGCTTGCTTCGCCGCTGGCGCGTAAGGTGCGGAGCTGCGCAGCGAGCGTGAGCAGCGGCTCGACTTCGGCTTGCGCATTCAGCGTTTCGATCTCGACGGCGCGCCGTGATTGCACGATCTTCTGATCGGCTGCGGCTTGGGCCAAGCTGATCTCGCTCGATACGTGGTTGTGTGCGGTGTTGATTGCGGCCAGCGCAGAGTCCACGTCCAGTGGTGGGTCGATGCCGGTGATCAATGCCGCATCCAGGCTGATTCCGTAACGCGCGGCGGCAGAGGCGCAGTCCCCCGCCATGTGGTCGTTCAAATCACGCAGATTTTTGCGCAGATCGTTGATCGAAATGCCCTGTACGCTGGCGCCCACTTCACCGCCAGCTTCGGCGAGTTGAAGCGCGGCCTGCGCGTCAGGAGCTTCGAAGTTCGCGATGCGATCACGCAGCACGGACACGAAGTAACCCATGATGTGCGCGACCGGATTTTTGACGCCGAAGATGTAGGCGTACAAGCTGCGGTCCGAGATCGTGAAGCGCAGTTGCCCGTTCAATCCGGTGTTGAGCTGGTCCTTGGTGACCGCGTCTAAGATTTGACCGTTGGAGTTGGCGCCCATGCTCTCCGGGTCGTAGGCGATCGATACCGTGTTCGTCGCGACCGAAACTTTGTGCGCGGTTTGCCAGGGCAGCTTCCAGTAGAAGCCCGGGCCAATCACGCGCACCTGCGGGTAAGCGTAGCGCTCGCGCTCATCGGGGCGCAGCGTCATCGCCTGCGGCTCTTCCAGGGTGCTTGTCCCGGTGCGTTGCGCCATCCCGAACGTACTGATCACCGCGCGTTCGTTCGGACCGACGGTGTAAAACCCGCCCACGCCGTAACGCACGAAGAACCACAGGAAGAACCCGAGCGGAACGCCGAAAAATATTTCGAGCATCCCGGGAGCATCGCACGTCGTGGCGGGGGCTAAAACCGGGTGCGGCGCGCCAGATCAGCGCGGCATCGGCGGCGGGACCGAGTTGCGTTCTTCTAGGCCGCGGAGGCGGCGGGCGAGGACGCGGAGGGTCTCGATGAGCGCGATGATGATGTACACGCTGAGCAGCCAGACCAGCACGAACTGCGGCTTGAACTGCTGCCAGACGAAGACACTGGAGCCGACTGCGAAGAGCACGAAGACGAGTGTCGCGGTGTTGAGCTTGAGTTCCTTGAAGGAACGGAAGCGCACGTTGGAGACCATCAGCAAGCCGAGGCCGATGGTCACGCAGAACAGCAGCACGGTGTAACGCTCGTCACCCAGCGCACCGCCGACGCCGTGGTTGGCGACCATGAGCGAGATCAGGATGCCGGCCGCGGGCGGGCTGGGCAGGCCGAGGATGTACTTGCCGGGCTTGCTGGGCGCGCCGGTAGCGCTGGAGCTGAGCACGTTGAAGCGCGCGAGGCGGATGGCCGCGCAAGACACGAACACGAACGCGGTCAGGATGCCGGGGACGGGCTCGCGGTGCAGGACCCACTTGTAAACGAGCATGGCCGGCGCGACGCCGAACGAGATGATGTCCGCCAGCGAGTCGAACTGGAGCCCGAACGCGCTTTGCGTTTTGGTCATGCGCGCGACCCGTCCGTCCATCATGTCGAACAGCATCGCGAAGATCAGGAGCACAGCTGCGCCGTACACGTCCTTCTCGGTCGGCTGGTCCTTTGCGACGGAGAGGATCGCGTTGAAGCCGCAGAACACGCTGCCCAGCGTGATCAGATTGGGCAAAACGAACAAGGTCTTGCGCAGGTCGAGCTTCGGCCTGACTCGGTTCGGATTGCGGCGGGGACGGCGGAACGCCACGAATCGACCTTAGGCGGCGATCGGACGTGCGTCTAGTAATTGGGCGTAACTAATGATTCTGACTTGGAAAATTACCGTGTCGGGAGGCACTGATGGCGCGTCGAAGGCCGGTCTTTTGGCCCGCTCGGGGTGAACGCCCTACGATCCCTCGCGATGCGCTGTCCCCCCTTCCGTTTTGGCGTTGGTTTCAGGTTCGGTCCCCTGGCTTGGTCCTCGGTGCTGGCTGCGGTGTGCAGTCTCACTGCATGTGGCGGCAGCCACGACGATATTTCCAAGCGCTTGGCGGCAATGCAGTCCGACCTAACCAAACTCCAGGGCCACAGCGACCGCTTGGAAGAGCGGCTTGAGGTGCTGGAAGTTCGTAAGGAAGCGGCTCCCGCGAAGTCGGCCAGCGACGCCGCTGCGACGCTCGAGCACCCGCGCTTGATGATCGTGAAGCTGGAGCCGGGTGACGACACCCACGACACTCCCGCGGACGCCCCGACGGCCGAACTGCGGCCCGAGGATTCCGCCGCCGACAAGTCACCGCGCCCGGTGATTCGCGTATACGGCTCGCACTCCGATGGCGATTTGGATGGTTCCGCTAGCCCCCGGCACAAGCGGTGAGGACGGTCATGCAGCGAAGTCTGTTCGTTTCTAGCTTGAGTGCGCTGTCGCTGTTGGCCGCGGTCGCGGGAGCCCAAGGCTTCGGTCCCGACACGGCGACGCCCGCGGTGGCCGCCGACAGCGGCGACTCCACGGTGATCGCGCCGCAGAACAACGGCACCACCATCGTCGTGCCTGCAAACAACCTCAACCCGGGTGAGGGCTCCAATACCGCGCCGAGCTCGCGAGTCATCTCCGGTGGCACGCCTAGCGGCACCGGTTCGCACGGCACGAACGCTATCCTCCCGGACGACGCGGAGGGCGGGGCCGAGAGCGTGCCGGACATTCACCTGGTGCGCCGCGGCGATACGCTGTGGGATCTGTGTAACCACTACTACCAGAACCCTTGGGCGTGGCCGAAGGTGTGGAGCTACAACCCGCAGATCGCCAACCCGCATTGGATTTACCCGGGCGACCAGGTGCGGCTGACAAGCGCAGCCGGCGGACAGCAGGGGCTGTCGCTGGCCAAACGCTCGTCGTCCACGATTGGCGGCGCGGCTGCACTGATCAATCGCCGTCCGATCGTGCCCCGCAACACGGTGTTTTTGCGCGACCAAGGTTACCTGGGAGATCCCAAGCGGGACGTTTGGGGTGAGCTCGTGGGCTCGGACGAAGAGCAAATGATGCTCGCCGAGGGCAATCACGTCGTGCTGATTTTTCGGCCCGGCGTGACTGTGAGCAAGGGGCAAGAGCTGACCGTGTTCAACTCGGTCCGTCAGCCCGAGCACGTGGAGGGCGCGCGCACTCCACCGGGCGAGATCGTCGCGGTGCGCGGTACCGTGAAAGTGCTCGAGTTCAACCCGGACACGCGCGTGGCCAAGGCCATTCTCACCGAATCAGTGGACGTGATCGAGCGCGGCGCGAAGATCGGCCCCATCGGTCGTCGCTTTGACATCGTGCCGCCAGTGAAGACCACCGTCAAAGTCAGCTCGCGCGTGCTGACCAGCGTTTACCCCAATGTGTACATCGCGCGCGATCAGATCGCGTTCCTAGACCGCGGTAGCGAAGACGGGTTGCAGCCGGGTAACAACTTGTACGTCGTGCGCAAGGGCGACACTTGGCGCCAGAGCCTGACCTCGCATTCGCCCTTCGACCGCACGCGCATGCTGATCAACTCGCCCGAATGGGCAGGCTCCGAGCAAACGCCCACCGACGGCGACGAAGCCACATTCCCCGAAAATACCATCGCGGAGATTCGCGTCTTGCGCACCGAGAAGTACAGCTCGATCGCGCTGGTTACGGCGTCCAAGCGCGAGGTGGTTTCCGGTGATTTGGCAGTGACGAAGCCTGGGCAGTAGGTCCGTTAAGAGCTTGAACTCGAGCGCACTTCTAGGATGACGTCGCATCTGCGTTGAAGACGGGCAAGGACAAGGCGGGCGTCACGTTGTGCGGCTCGATGCCCTCCTCCGCCAAAGGATACGGCGGCCTCAGTGACACCGACGCCCACGCGATCAGCGTTTACCTGACAACCATTCCGGCGGTCGCCAACGCTGCCGCCGCGCCGACGCTCGAGCCGGTCTGCCCCTGAGCGCGATCTACTCGGCGGCTTGCGGGCGCCCGCGCAACCCGCGATAGCGTGGAGAATCCTGGCTTGCCGACGTGTCTCAATCTGTTTGGCGTCCAGCCTCCGCTCAATCCTTGAGGCCGGCACTCTCGCATCGTCGTTTTTTCTAGTTTTTCGCGGGTTTGGCGACGGGGCCGGCAACTGGTGCTACAAATCCGGCGTCGATGAGCAAAAACCGCGTCTTCTTTCCGCAGGAAGCGCTCGACCGCTGGCTCGTGAACGGTGAGGTCGAGTTGGCTCAAGGCCTGCTCACCATCCGCGCCGAGCGGCGCAAGTATCGCTTAGTCGAAGCGGCACGCGTGATGGCTGAGGTGAGCGGCTTGCCTGACCCGCATGAGGTCACCGGCAAGGTGAAGACTGTCGGGTTCTTGACCGAGCTCGGCGCGTCCCTGCTCGGTGAGTCGATGGTCATCGCGGACAACGCGTATGAGGTGGTGCCGGGTTGGCTTGGGTCACCGATTGGCAGCTTTGCGGAACACCGTGCCGAGCGCACGGCGAGCACCAGCTTGCCGCCCCTACGCGCCAGCTCGGCACCGGGTACGGACGAAGATCTCTTGGCCACGTTCCTGGTTCGCAATCTCTGAGCGCACGTCATGGTGGATATCGCGACAATCGCTTTCTACCTGGGTGTCATCGCCTATTCGGCCGCCGCAACGCTGTTCTTTTTGGATTTTGCACGGCGTGATGGCGGCTCTTCGCTGACGCAATGGGCGCCTCGTTTGCTGGCCATTGGGGGCGCATTGCACGCGGCGCACGTGCTTACGGCCAGCATGTTGTCTCGGGTTTGCCCGATTGACTCGCTGCATTTTGCGCTCAGCTTTACGGCATTAATCGCCGTCGGCGCGTATTTGGCGCTGCGCAAGCGGGCCCGGTTGTTCGCGTTGGGTGCGTTCATTGCGCCCATTGCGCTGCTTTTCTTGGTGGGCGCGCAGTTCGTTGGGCAAGGCAGTGAGCCGGTGCAGGGCGTCTCGCACACGCTGCTCATCTTTCACATTGCGGCCAATGTACTGGGCATGGGCTTGTTCTTGATCGCTGGCGCGTCAGGCTCGGTTTACCTGGTGCAGGACCGCCGGCTGCGTACCAAGAAGCGAGTGGCCTCGCTCGGCTCGCGTTTACCGCCGCTCGATGCGCTCGACCAAGCCACGCACCGCTTACTGCTCGCGGGGTTCCCGTTGCTCACCTTCGGTGTGATCACCGGTGCGGTGTTCAGTCGACACCTCACGACCGTCGTCGGAAGCGCGGACTTCCTGCGCTCCTTCCTCGGCTACGCCACGTGGGTGATGTTGGCAGCCGTGCTGCTCTTGCGCAAAACTGCCGGTTTTCGCGGGCGCAAGGTGGCGTACGGCACGATCGTCGGCGTCGTCTGCATGCTGCTCGTGATGCTGCTGTACGTGGTGCGTTCCAGCGGCGCCGGAGGCAGCCTGTGATCGTCGTTGTCGGGTTGTCGCACCGAACCGCGCCCATCGCCGTGCGCGAAAAGCTGGTGCTGGATGCCGAGGGCGTGCCGGATTTTCTGCGCGCCCTCGTGCAGCGTCCGGAGGTTGGCGAGGCGCTTTTGGTGTCCACCTGCAATCGCGTGGAATTGGTTGCGGCGGCGCGCGCGGGCGCTGATCTGACGCGCGTTGCCAAGGTGTGCGTTGAAGCGCTGGCCGCGAACGCGCCGGACATCGCGCCGCACTTGTACTCTCACACGGGTGGGGCCGCGGTGCGGCACTTGTTCCGCGTGGCCGCCTCGCTCGACTCCATGGTGCTCGGCGAGCCGCAAATTTTGGGTCAAGTGAAAGACGCCTACGAACTCGCGCGCCTCGCGGGGACCGTCGGCTCGGTGTTGCATCGCACATTGCCGCGCGCGATTCGCGCCGCTAAGCGCGTGCGCACCGAAACCGCAATCGGTAGCGGGCAGGTCTCGGTGCCCAGCATCGCGGTCGACCTGACCAAGCAAATCTTCGGTGATTTGACGGGTCACGTGTCACTGTTGGTCGGCTCGGGGGAAATGGCCGAGAGCGTCGCGCGCCTGCTCAAGGCGGCGGGCGCGACCATCCTCGTTGTCGGTCGCACCTTGTCCAAGGCGGAGGCTTTGGCCAACGTGGTGGGTGGCACGGCGCGCCCGTGGACGGCCCTCGCGCAAAGCATCACGGACGCGGACGTCGTGGTCACCAGCACCAGCGCGCCGCACTACGTGGTCGACTACGACATGGTCACCGCCGCTCGGCGCGCTCGGCGCGGGCGCAATCAGTTCTTCATCGACTTGGCGGTCCCGCGTGACGTTGACCCGCGCATCGAAGAGCTAGACGGCGAGTTCCTGTACAACATCGACGATCTGTCCAAGGTCGTTGCCGAGACGCTCTCGTCGCGTTCGCGCGAGGCCGCTTCCGCGGAAGCCATCGTCGGGCGCGAGGCTGAGGGCTACGATCGCTGGGCCGATGCCGAGCAAGCGACGCCGACCATCGTCGCGCTGCGCGCCCGCATCAGCGCCTCCCTCGAGGAAGAGCTGGCCCGCAGCTTTCGCGGCAAACTCAAGCACCTGACCGGGGAGGACCGCGCGGCACTCTCGAAAATGCTGGAATCCTCGGTCAATCGCATCTTGCACCAGCCGACCATTCGGCTCCGGCAGGCGGCCCTCGAGCGGGCCTCGGATACGCTCTCCTTGGAACAGCTCAGCCTGGCCATCAGTGAACTGTTTGCGTTCGACGCCGAAGCGGAGGCCGCCAGCGCCACGGAAAATGCCGCCCCTTCGCTGGACAGCGAAGCCTGTGTGACCTCGGATGACACTTCTCAGCTGCCGCCTCGCGCCCGCGTAGTAGCCTCCCGCCACTGACCGTGTACCGACTCTTCTTTCAGGGCGTTCTGCGCTGGCTACCGACCGAATGGGTGCATCACGTGGCTCTCGCCTGGCTGCGTGGCTTCATGTTCTTGTTCGGTGGGCTCGCGCGGCGGCTGCTCTGCACTTCGAATCCGAAGCTCGCAGTCAACGCGCTCGGCTTGCGCTTCCCGCATCCCATCGGCCTGGCAGCGGGCTTCGACAAGAACGCGACGGCCTACGAGGCCTTGGCGGGGCTCGGCTTCGGCTTCGTCGAGGTCGGTACTGTCACCGGCCAAGCGCAGCCGGGTAACCCGAAGCCGCGTCTATTTCGCCTGCCCGCGGATCGCGCGCTGATCAATCGCATGGGCTTCAACAACTTGGGCGCCAGGGTCGTCGCCACGCACCTGACCGCCAAGCGCAGCGTGCCAATCGGCGTGAACATCGGCAAAACGAAGATCGTCACGGAGGAAAACGCTGCCTCTGACTACGTGGCGAGCACGCGCCTTCTCGGGCCGCTTGCCGACTACTTCGTGGTCAATGTCAGCTCGCCGAACACGCCGGGGTTGCGCAATCTGCAAGCGGTGGAGCTGCTGCGGCCGCTGCTCAGTGCCGTGCAAGCCGAGCTCGCCACCATTTCGCCACGCCGCCCGCTGCTCGTGAAAATCGCCCCGGATCTGAATGACGCGGACATTGACGCGATCGCCGATCTCGCCTTGGAGCTCGAACTCGATGGCATCATTGCCACCAACACCACGATCTCGCGTTCTGGCTTGAGCAGCGCGCCCGAGCGCGTCGAAGCAATCGGCGCCGGGGGCCTTTCGGGCGCGATCCTCAAAGCGCGCTCCTTGGAGGTGCTTACCCGCCTGCATCGCCGGCTGCGCGCGCACAGCACAGGCGAGAAGCAGCTCACGCTGATCTCGGTCGGCGGAATCGAGAGCGCCGAGGACGTCTGGGCGCGGCTGCGTGCGGGGGCCTCGCTGGTTCAGCTGTATACGGGGTTCGTGTACGGCGGCCCGCTCTTGGTTTCGTCGTTGCGGCGCGGCCTAGAACGGCGGCTGGCCGCCTCCGAGTTCGACACGATAGAAGCCGTGATCGCTAGCGCTGCTCCCGCGGGTCACTGAAAAGTAACAAAATACGAGCTAAAATCGAGATTTGCTCGGCCTGCTGGCCACCACGCGGCTCTTATGACAAACAGCCGTGCCTACGGCCATGAGTGACGAATACCTCGACCGCGGCGTGTCTCCGACCAAGGAAGACGTGCATCGCGCCATCGCCAAGCACTCCGCGGGTGAGGTGCCGGGCGCGTTCTGCAAGGTGATTGCCGACCCAGCGGGCGACCCGAACATGCTCGCGGTGATGCACGCCGACGGCGCAGGCACCAAATCTTCGGTCGCGTACCTGCTGTACGCGGAGACCAAGGATTCGAGCGTGTTCCGCGGCATCGCTCAAGACTCCTTGGTCATGAACACGGATGACTTGCTGTGCGTCGGAGCGACCACGGGCTTCTTGGTCAGCAACACCATCGGGCGCAACGCGCACCGCGTGCGCGGCGACGTGATCTCGTCGCTCATCGACGGCTACGAGTCTTGCGCGCAAATGCTGCGCGGCTACGGCATCGAAATCGAGCTCACGGGCGGTGAAACGGCGGACGTGGGTGACCTGGTGCGCACCGTGATCGCTGATTCCACTGTATTTGCGCGCGTCCCGCGGGCCGCAGTCGGTGACTTCTCGCGTGTTCAGCCGGGTGACTTGATCGTCGGCTTGTCCTCCACCGGCAAGGCCAACTACGAGACCGAAGAGAACTCCGGCATCGGCTCGAACGGGCTCACGTTGGCCCGTCATGCGCTGCTCGCCCATTCCTACGCCGAGCGTTTTCCGGAGAGCTTCTCCGAGACGATCCCCAAAGACAAAGTGTACTGCGGGCGCTTCCAGCTCCAAGACACGCTGCCCGGCACCCAGCACACGATCGCGTGGGGCCTGCTCTCCCCGACGCGCACGTACTTGCCTATTGCACGTGCGCTCCTGGCTTCGGAGTTGGCGCCGCACATCGCGGGCATTTTGCATTGCAGCGGCGGCGGCCAGACAAAGTGTCGCGGCTTCGGCCGCGGGCTGCACTACATCAAGGACTCGCTGTTTCCCGCGCCGCCGCTGTTCCAAGCCATCCAGGACTCGGGCATCGAGCACAAGCAGATGTACCAAGTGTTCAACATGGGCCACCGCATGGAGCTGTACGTTCGCCCGTTCGCTGCGGCCAAAATCATCGAGGTCGCCTCTGGTTTTGGGGTTCATGCGCAGGTCGTGGGGCGCATCGAGGCAAACTTGGGCTCGGGCGCCAATCGCGTGAGCATTGCCGCGTCTGGGCAATGCCACGAGTACGTCTGAGCCGCCGATACCCATGGCGCGCACTCGCTTCACCTATGCCACTCGGAAGAGCCCGCTCGCGCTGGCACAGTGCCGCGCCTTCGTCGCGGTGCTCGCGGCGGCGCACCCGGAGTTGACGTTCGAAGAGTTACAAGTCGTCACGACGGGCGACCGCGTGCAGGACCGCGCGCTCAGTGAAATTGGCGGCAAGGGATTGTTCATCAAGGAGATCGAGGAAGCGCTGCTGGAGGGCAAGGCCGACTTCGCCGTCCACTCGTCGAAGGACGTGCCGCCCGACCTCGCGCCGTCATTGCTGGTGGATTGCTTCCCCGAGCGTGAAGACGCACGCGACGTGCTCGTGACCCGCTCGGGCGCAGGCTTCGACGCGCTCCCGCCTGGCGCGAGCGTCGGTACCTCGTCGCTCCGGCGGCGCATTCAGTTGAGTGCGCTGCGCCCCGATCTGCAGTTCACCGTGCTGCGCGGCAACGTGGACACGCGCATCCGCAAATGCCGCGCCGGTGAAGTGGACGCGATCGTGCTCGCGCGCGCCGGCATGGTGCGGCTGGGCATCGCGGCCGAGGCCAGTGAGGTGCTGTCTCCGGAGCGCTCGCTACCCGCCGTCGGGCAGGGCGCACTCGCCGTCGAACAGCGCGCGGACGACGATGAGGTGCGCGCGCTGCTCGCCCAGGCCTCGCACCAGGAAACGAAAATTGCGGTGCTAGCCGAGCGCGGCGTGATGCGCGCCGTCGAGGGCAACTGCCAAACGCCGGTCGCCGCCTACGCAATGCACCAAGGCTCGCAAATTTGGCTCCGCGCGCTGCTCGCCGAGCCGGACGGCAGCAACCTCCGCAGGGACGAGCTGCGCGCGGCGTGGCCTGTGGATAGCGAAGAAGCGAGCGCTTTGGGCGAGCAGCTCGGCCGAGCGCTGCGCGCGCGGGCTTAGACGCCTTCTCGTTCTCCCGGAAACGGCTTTGCGCAGCCTGCCCGGAACCAAAACGAGCGTTAAGTCTTGAAGACTCCCGCGTGGCGGATCACGAAGCAGATCTGCGGAGGAGACCGGAGCCACGAAGCCGCTTCGGAACACCAGACGGGGTGGAGCCGGAAAACCGGAGAACTACTGTTCCATCGGAACGCTAGAGGCGCGGGGCAGGTTGCGCAGCTCTTACCCGCTCGGTCTGAAAAGTTGGGCTGTGTGCGCAGTTCCCGCCCTCCGTCCAACCTCTCAGACCGCGCTCCGGACTCTGATTGAAACCCTCCCAACCAAAAAAACTCATGCTACCCTCCGCGCCATGTTCGTCCGGAACCTCCTCAAACTTTCGTTGTTGGCTGCGTTGGTAATTCCTGCAGCTTTGTCCGTCACCGCGTGCGGTAACGGCAGTGAAGTCAAGCATGCCACCGTCAAGGCGGGCGAGATGCCCGCGGGCGGGGAGTGGCAGGGCGTTTTCTACAGCCCCGTCTATGGCTACCTGCATGTCTTGGCTGACGGCAAAACCGTGCAGGGCGCGTGGCGCACCGGCGGCGGTGATGCCTACGGCGAGCTGCAGGGTGAGGTCGACGGCAACCTCATGAAGTACACCTGGACGCAGCACAAGATCGGCATGGTCGGTGCCGAGGCGAACAGCAAGGGCAAAGGCTACTTCGTGTACAGCATCCCCAAAGCGGGTGAGGCGCACAAGATCAGTGGTGAGTGGGGCCTGGGCGACAGTGACGCCGGCAACACTTGGGCAGCCGTGAAGCAGACCAACATGCAGCCCAACTTGGACTCCGTGAAGCCCGACGAGATCGAAGGCAAGGTAAACAACGCCGGCGGTTGGGACGACGACAACAAGGGCGGCGACAAGGGTTCCAATAAGAAGAAGTCCGACGGCGACGGCGACGCGCCGTCGGAGCCGTGATCCCGTGCCCGGCGATGCAGCAAAGGGGCTCCAATTCAAGGAGTCTCCGATTTTCGAGCGCGGTTCACCGGGCCGCAGCGGCGCGTCCCTGGGCGCGCTGGATGTGCCTGAAGTCGATCTGACTACGGCCCTCGCAGGCTTGCAGCGCAAAGCGCCTGCCGCGCTGCCGGAGGTGAGCGAGCCCGAAGCAATTCGTCACTTCGTGCGCCTGAGCCAGTGGAACTTCAGCATCGACACGCAGTTCTACCCGCTCGGGTCGTGCACCATGAAGCACAACCCGAAGGTGAACGAGTGGGCCGCCCGCCTGGACGGCTTCGCGAATTTGCACCCGCTCACTCCACCGCACCTGGCTCAAGGCGCGTTGGAGCTCATGGTGCGCCTGCAAGCGCTCCTGGCCGAGATCGTCGGTATGGACGGCGTCAGCTTGCAGCCGGCTGCCGGCGCGCAAGGTGAGCTCACGGGTCTGATGATGATCCGCGCGTACCACCAGAGCCAAGGCCGCTCCCCGCGCAAGATCCTGATCCCGGACAGCGCGCACGGCACCAACCCCGCCAGCTGCGCGTTGAACGGCTTCGAAGCCGTGCCCTTTGCGTCCGGTCCGCAAGGTATCGTCGAGCCCGAAACGCTGGCTCGTGCGCTGGAAGCCGCCGGGAGTGACGTCGCCGGGTTGATGATGACCAACCCGAACACGATCGGCCTGTATGAGAGCGCGATGCCCAGGCTCGTGCAACTCGTTCACGAAAAGGGCGGCCAAGTGTATGGCGACGGCGCCAACATGAACGCCGTGCTCGGCCGGGCCCGCCCCGGTGACGCCGGCGTAGACGTCATGCAGTACAACCTGCACAAGACCTTCACCACGCCGCACGGCGGCGGTGGTCCGGGCTCTGGCCCGGTCGCTTTTAAGCGCCACTTGGAGGCGTTCCAACCGACGCCCGTCGTGCGCCGTTTGGAAGATTCATTCATCGTGGACGCCGAGCGCCCGCTCAGCGTCGGCCGTGTGCGCTCGTTCCTGGGTAACTTCGGGATGATGGTGCGTGCTTACACGTACATCCGCGAGCTCGGAGCCGAAGGCCTGCGCAGCGTGAGTGACCTCGCGGTTTTGAACGCAAACTACGTTGCTGCCGCCTTGCGCGGCGTGCTGCCGCTCGCCTTCGAAACCCCGATGCTGCACGAGGCCGTCTTTACGGACAAAGCGCTCGAAGCGAAGACCGGCGTAAAAACGCTGGATGTCGCCAAGCGCCTGATTGACTACGGCTACCACCCGCCGACGGTTTACTTCCCGCTCGTGGTGCGTGGCGCGTTGATGGTCGAACCGACCGAAACTGAGACTAAGCAGACCATCGACTCCTTCGTCGAAGCCTTGAAGGCGATCGTGAAGGAAGCCGAAGATTCCCCGGAGTTGGTCAAGGGGGCGCCGCATCTGACGCGCCTGGGCCGCTTGGATGAAGCTCGCGCCGCGCGCAAGCCGCGCTTGCGCTGGTCCCCCGTCTCGGACTCACGTGAAGGCGCCTGACGCGCTCTGACGCGCTCCGGCGCGCTCCGGCGCATCAGAGCACTCTGACTCCATCGGCGCTTCGCGGATCACGCCTTGACCACGCGTAGCGCCGATCTCGACATTGCAGAGCTGTTGCGCATCCAGCGAAGCAGCCACGGCTCGGCGCGCCTGCTTCAGAACCTGGGTGACGGCTTCCTGTACCGTCAGAACCCGTTCTTCAAACGCATACGTGACGCTGCGCTGCAGCGTTCGATTCGCTTCACGCTCACCGATCCGGGGGACTACTTCGCGTTTCCGTTGGTCGCGCTGGATACGGTGCTGCGCACGCGCCGAGTGCCGTACCGCGCGAATTACGCGGCGTTGAGCGCGCTTGAGCGCACGCGCCCTGGTTTTTTTACGCTCGCGGATTTGCGGCTGAATCGGCCTTTGCCGAACTATGTGCTGCACGAGTCGGCACATGCCGTTGCGTTTCACGAGTTGTTCGGGCGCCCGCGTGACGTCGCCGCGGCAATTGCCGAGCCCTCCGCGTTGGTGCGCGTGGTGCTCGGCGAGGCGTACGCGATGACAACCGAGTATTTTGCGGCGTGTGCGGTCTCCGGTCCGCTGCACGACTGGCTATTTTCGATCAACTCCTACCGTCACCGCACGCCTGGAAAAAAGGCCGTGGGTGAATTCGTGGCGCGGCTCGGCTTGCCGTTGATGGTGTGGCTGATTTTGGTCGCGTTCTTGCAGAACAACTTCTTCGTCGAACGCTTGCCGCGGAGCGTGCTTGAGCGCGCGCTCGAACTCTCACCGCTTGGCGTTGCGCCGCGCTTGTCCAGCGCCGAGAAAACACGGCTATGCCGTGCGCTCTCACAGTTGATGGTGATGAATCCCGAATTCCGCGAAGACACCACGCGCCTGTTCCTGACCATGCACGGTTACGGCCGTAACATTCGGCGTACCTTGAGTGGTGATCCACTCGAGCTGATCGCTACAGACGCGACGCTCACGCCGCGCCTCGCGACGCTGGTTCGTATTTTGAGCCGCTAGGTCCGGTGCTTGAGAGCCCATCCCGGCAGGCCTGGCCGTCGGCAGCCGATCTCTCGTGTCTGTCGGCCACCTCGCCGCCCGTCGTGCTCGGCCTAGCTCTGCTAGGCCTCCGCGCGCCGAACGACGATCTGGCTCGACATCCACTTCGGTCTCGGCTGCCTCCTCGGGTGGCCTACCGGGATGGGCTCTCACTCAGCTCGTGTGTTCGGCGAGACCCAAAATCATACCGTCTGTTAGCTCGAACCAGATCTCGTCCGCGCCGTAAAAGGTTTTGCGTTGCGGGACGAGCACCTTCGCGTTGCTTGCGAGGGCCGCTTTTGTGGCGGTCTCCAAGGATGCGACGTCGCCGTACAGCAGGTGGCTCGGCTGCTTCGCATGCACCGCGGGTAGGTCCTCGGCTAGGCTGGAGCGCGTTTGCAGCATGAGTTCGCCGGCGGGGCCCGACAGGATGGTGAAGCCGAGTGGGCCTTCCTCCGGGACGCGCACGGTGATGGCGTAGCCGAGCGCTTGCCAGGTGTTGAGGCAGGGTTCGATCGCGTCGACAACGAGGAGCGTCGTCAGTTTCGTGAGCTTCATGGGTGACCGTTGACTAGCCCAACACGAGCTCTGGGCCTTGGACGAATCCGACATCACATTCCCGGCCCAGCGCTTTCGGCGTCAGACCGGGCGAGCGCCCGGCATTCCCGGAGCAGGGGCGGCTCGTCGCTGTAGCCGGCCTGCGCGGCCACTTCGGCTTGGCAATGGTGTGAGTGAGCCAATCAGTCTTGCCGCAGGACTGGATCTGGACCGCCACTGAACGCCGCTGTTTCGTCACGCGAACCCCCGAAACAATTGAAAAATTGCGCTGTGAGCGCCGTTCGACCTGACACGCGCGAGCTCGGGACATACAATCTGGTTCGCTCATGGCACCTCGAACCTCGCTCGTCACGGACGGTTTACTCGACACGCATCGCAAAGCGCTCGCCATCAACCTGGACCCGAGGCGCTATGGCACCTTCGCCGAGATCGGCGCCGGGCAAGAGGTGGTGCGTTGGTTCTTCCGCGTAGGCGGTGCGGCGGGCACTATTGCCAAAAGCATTTCCGCCTATGACATGGCCGTCAGTGACGCCATCTACGGGCACACCGAGCGCTACGTGGCTCGCAAGCGGCTGCAGGCGATGCTGGATCACGAACACCAGCTGAACCTGGAGCGCTTGCGCGATGCGCGTGGCGACACCACCGCGTTTTTCGCGTTCTCCGACACTGTTTCCGCGCGCAATTTTGCGGGCACCAATGATTGCCACGGTTGGATAGGCGTCAAGTTCCAGGCGCACCCCCGTGATCAGGACAGCCAGATCATCATTCACGTGCGCATGCTGGATAACGAGAACCAACTGCAGCAAGAAGCGCTCGGGGTCGTGGGCGTGAACTTGCTGTACGGCGCGTTTTTCTTGCACCATGACCCGGAGCGCCTGGTCGAATCTCTAATTCACAACCTGACCACTGCGCGCATCGAGATCGACATGATCGAGTTCTCGGGCATCGAGTTCCGCAGCGTGGACAACCGCGTGATGAGCCTGAAGCTGGTGCAGCTCGGGCTGTCCGGCGCCGCTATGTTCGGCGCGCATGGGGAGGTGCTTCAGCCTTCCGAGGTGCTGCACCGTCACCCAGTGCTGGTGGAGCGCGGCAGCTTCCGCCCCGTGACGCGCGTGAACATGGATATGCTGAGCTCCGCGCACGAAGCGTTCAGCAAGTCTTTGACCGCAACTCCGGATAGCGAAGGCGCAAAAGAGCCAGTGCAGCTACTCGAAATCACGATGCGCAACCTGATGGCGAGCGGCGAGATCGACTATCGGGATTTTCTGGCGCGCGCCGACATGATGGCTGCGACCGGGAAAATCGTGCTCATTTCTGACTATTTTGAGTATTACCGGCTGGCTTCGTACCTGCGCCGCTACACCAATCAGCGCATCGGTATCGCGATGGGCGCCGGCAGCTTGCTGGAGCTGTTCGACGAAAAATATTACGCGCACCTCGAAGGTGGCATCCTCGAATCCTTCGGTCGCCTGTTCAAGAATGACCTCAAGGTTTACGTTTACCCACTGCTAGACGCCGCGACGAACACCCTGACCACGGTCGAGAACCTGGCCGTTGCTGCTGACTTGCGGAAATTGTTTGGTCACCTCGTGGACCGCGAATGCATCGTGCAGCTGGAGAATTTCGATCGTTCGATCTTGCACATCTTTTCGCGTGACGCGCTGAAGCGCATCAAGGCGGGTGACCCGACGTGGCAAGACATGGTGCCGCCGCCCATTGCTGAAGTGATCCGCAAGCGCGGCTTGTTCGGCTACCACCCGCAAAACGAAGCGCGCAACGCCGCCGCACGCATCGCGAACTGAGCCGGCGTGGGTCGCCCGCAGCGCGCTCAGTTCTTCTGCCAGATGACGTGCTAGCTTGGGCGCCGATGATTCGACATTTTGCGGTAATTTCTTGGGCAATCTGGGCATTCGGCTGCAGTCGGGCGGCGAACGAGTCGAATCCCGCGCCGGTTTCGACGGGCTCCGCGCCCGCAGCCGCGGTGGCTGCGCCGACAGCCGCTGCGCGGCTGAGTGCTCCCGCGGCTGACGGCGCTGCCGCGCTGCTCGCCGAAGGCGCAGACGTGCCGGACGTGTCGGCGCTCGCGCAAGACGGCAAGACCGTGAAGCTACGCGCGCTGAAGGGCAAACCCGTGGTCGTGTACTTCTACCCGAAGGATGACACTCCCGGGTGCACCATCGAAGCCAAGGGCATTCGCGATCAGTACGCGGAGCTGAACAAGCTTGCGGTGGTGCTCGGTGTGTCGACAGACACTTCGGAATCCCACAAAGCGTTCGCGGATAAGTTCAATCTGCCGTTCGAACTGCTGGATGATAGTAGCCACGCGCTGGTGAATGCGTTCGGGGTGCCGGTCAATTCGGGTCACGCCAAGCGCGTGACGTTTGTCATCGACGGCGCTGGCAAGGTGCGCAAGGTGTTCCCGAACGTGAATCCGGACGGGCACGCCGCCGAGCTCATCGAGGCATTGAAAGCGCTGGGCTGAGACAGCGCTCAGGGCTGCGTGAGGAAGCGCGCAGCGTCAGCACGTGCGGGCTCGCGAGATGCGCGGCGATGAGCGTGCGCCGCGAGCGGTGGCCGCAGCTTTGTGAAACAGCAGCTTGAACGTGCGGCGCCAGAGTGGAGCTGTACCGGCCAGCGCCGTTGCCTCGGCGCACGCGCCGCGCAGGGCTCTCCAAACCAGCCCGTGAGCCTGAGCTGGAACCGTGACCACGCGCAGGCTGCCGAGCAACGAGCGCTCGAGCGCCGGCAGAGATTAGTTTGTTCGAGCGTCAATCGCAGGCTTGGTTTCAGGGCAGCTGGAATGTGGCTGATTCTGGCCGCCGTAAGCCCAAGACGGTGGTAGGTACCGCACACTGCTAGCTATGTGCGCTTCTCTTACCCTTCAGGGGATTGCCCGATGACGATGACCGGAGTCGAGACCGTGAACCACGGGGGCTTGGCGTACGCCATGATCATCCGTGGCGATGCCGCCAGTGACGCGAAGTACAACTTCCTCACCGGGGAGCAGAACCCGCTGCAGTTGGGCATGAACTTCTACAAGGCGGGGGAAGTCATCAAGGCCCATTACCACCTGGAGAAGAAGGTCGAGAGCAACGCAGTGGTGCAGGAGTTCCTGTTGATTGGTGCGGGCCGCGCGTTCCTGCGTTTGTACGACGCCGCTGACCAAAGTGAGTTCACGGGGCGCCAGCTGGAGACCGGTGACATGGTGCTGCTGCTCGCGGGCGGTCATGGCCTGGATGTCCAAGCGGACACGAAGATCGTCGAGATCAAGCTCGGCCCGTACGACGGAAAGACCAAAGACAAGGTGGTGTTCGGGTCATGAGCGCTGATTTCATTCCAGTCTGTGAGCCGCTCCTGGGCGGGCGTGAGCTCGAGTACGTGACGAAGGCTGTCTCCGGCGGTTGGATCTCGTCGGGTGGCAGCTACGTGGGTGAGTTCGAGCGCGCGTTCGCGAAGTACTTGGGTGTGCCGTACGCGGTGACCACCACCAACGGCACGACGGCGCTGCATTTGGCGTTGGTCGCGGCCGGCATCGGCCCGGGTGATGAAGTGATCATTCCGGCGTTCACGATGATCGCCTCCGCGTTCGCCGTCTGTTACACGGGCGCAAAGCCGGTGTTCGTGGATGCGGACGTCACGAACTGGAACATCGACCCTGCCCTGGTCGAAGCCAAAATCACGCCGCGGACCAAGGCCATCATGCCCGTGCACGTGTACGGCCACAGTTGTGACATGGACGCGCTGCAAAAGATTGCGGACAAGCACGGCCTGCTGGTCATCGAAGATGCGGCCGAGGCGCTGGGCTCGCTCTACAAGGGCCGTAAGTGCGGCGCGATTGGCGACGTCAATTGCTTCAGCTTGTTCGCCAACAAGCTGATCACGACGGGCGAAGGCGGCATGGTCATCGCGCGCGACGACCGTTTCATCGAGAAGCTGCGCTACTACAAGAACCTGTGCTTCCCGCTGGACGGCTCACGCCGCTACGTGCACGACGAAATCGGCTTTAATTTTCGCATGCCGAACGTGCTTGCCGCCATCGGGCTCGCGCAAATCGAGCGTGTAGACGTGTACTTGGAGGCGCGCCGCGCGAACGCGCTCCGCTACAACAAGTTGCTCGGCGGCCAACGCGGGATCACCATCCCGCCGGAGCTACCGTGGACCGTGAGCTCGTACTGGATGTACAGCATCCTCATCGGTGATGATTTCGGCGTCAGCCGAGATGCCGTGATGTTGGGCCTCAAGGCCGCTGGCATCGAAACACGCTCGTTCTTCGTGTCCATGCACCGCCAGCCGGCGCTCGCGAAGTACGGCTGTGACGTCTCCGGTCAATATCCGGTGACGGACGAGCTTTCGCGCACTGGCTTGTACCTGCCCTCAGGCTCCGGCCTGACGGACGAGCAGATCGCGCGTATCAGCAACGCACTGCTCGCGCTGCGTCCCTGAGCTCGAGGAGCGCTTCCACACGTAACCATCCGGGCGCGCCTGCGCTGACGCTTAAGAACTCAGGCACGATTCCTGCTCGAGTAGCGCGGTGAATCACAAAGACGAGCCCGTGAGCAAAATCGAGCCTTCGGTGCCACGTCCGCAGACGAACCCCGCTGCGGACTATCGCGTGTTGACCTGGGTCGCCTATGGCCTGGCAATAGCGGCGTTTATCGCGGTAATCCCGCTGGTTGCTCCGCTCGTCTTGGCTGTTTGGGCGGCGTTGATTGCTTGGCCGCTTCAGCTGCGGGTTGCGCGCCTTTTGCATAACCGCATCGGGGCGGCGGCCGTGCTCACGGTGTTGGTCGTGATCGCCTTTTTGGTGCCGGTCAGCGTCGCCGCGCTGTCACTTTCGTCGGCCGCGGTCGACCTTGCGCATCGTATCTTGCAGTCTAAAACCGCCGCCGAAGGCCTCAAGGAGCTGTCGACGAGCAGCGGCGGAGGCTTCGATGCGCGGCATTTGGATCTGCAACGCGTCGTGGCACTGGCCCGAGAGCATGGCGCACGGGCGCTCGGTGCTGGCCGGATATTTTTCGGCGCCATATCCGCGGCGGTGATCGGCATCGTGGTCTTCTTGGTCGGTTTCTACAGCTTGCTCATCGAAGGCGCGCGGGCGCGCGACTGGTTCGTCGACCGCTCTCCGTTGGGGCGCGGGCACACCCAACGCCTGGCGAATGTGTTTGCGGAGGTCGGGCGCGGCATCCTGATTGGTACCGGGCTCACAGCCGTGCTGCAGGGCGGGCTTGCCACGGTGGGGTACTTTGTCACGGGGGTACCGCAGCCCTTGGTTCTCGGCTTGGTGACCATCTGCGCCGCTCTCATCCCCACCGTCGGCGCGGCCTTGATCTGGATGCCGGTCACGGTGGGCCTATTCGTGAGCGGGCGAACCAGCGCAGCAGTCGGCATGCTCGTTATCGGCTGCGTGCTGTCCACCGCGGATAACGTCGTGCGCCCCCTGCTCGCGCGTTACGCCAAGCTGCGGATGCACTCGGTCGTCCTTTTCGTGTCCATGCTTGGCGGCATCGTAGTCTTTGGCGGCTGGGGACTGCTTTTCGGACCGCTCTTGGTTCGCCTAGCGAGCGAGGCCTTGACCATGGTGAAAGAAGAGCGCGAAGGGCACCTGCGCTTGGCGCCCCTCGTCGATAGCAATACCGAACACGAAGACTAACGTCAGAGCGGGCTGAGCACGGGCAACGCCCTCCGTTAGCCCGGTTAGAGCCACTGGCTTCGCTTCAGTTGCCGATGCTCAACGAGTCGCGGCCTTCGAGTTCACGCTTACAGTCAGCGGACAAGAAGAAGCGCACGAGCGGGCGTTGCGTTTCGAAGCGCCACGCGGGGCCGGCATTGGCTCGGTAGTATTCAATGCGCGCTCGCTGATCCTTGGGCACGCCCTGGCCAAGCGCATGGGCCCAGACCTCAGTCATGCTACAGCCCGGGTCTGGCAACGGGTCGGTTGGATGGCGATTACATACAGCTTCGGCCGCATCCTTCTCGGCGACGAGGCCCTCAGTGCGCACTGCCACACTCTGCCGTCCACACGACGGCCGACGTGCGAGAGTTCCTGGCGCTCGCACTGGTTGGGGCCCCTCGCCTTGCGCGCTTGCGAAGCTATATCGAACACGCGAGGTGTCATCTGTGAGGTCTACCGTACCGTCACTACTGACGTCTTCGGCGACGATGCCGCGCAGCTGATCTCGCGGCGTCACTCTACGCGCGCGGGGGAGTGTCCGCACGACGTCGACGTGATTCGGAAAGCCGACCACGCCCTCCTTCGAGGGGGCGGCGGGCGCCGTGGTGAAAACTGGGGTAGCGAGACGCCGCACCCAGACCGAAATGACCAAACACAGCGCGAAGGTCAGACCCACGATCAACAGCCCGCGTACGCGGTCTGCTTTGCGGAAGCTGTCGGTGGGGTCGTGGGATGCGCTCATGGTCGGTGTCCGATTCGGAAAGCGCTTCGTATACACCATTTCGGCGTGATCCGGTCTCATCAGCCCAGCCCTGGGCCTGGCCGTTCCCGGCGCGGTTGCGGGCGGTTGTGCCGCAGCGCTGAGCCCAATGCACGAGCCTTGTCTCTCGTCGTACTGCGACCCGCGCGGCGCGGAGTTGCGCGCGCTCATGTGCGCGAGCAACGGCGGCTCGACGCAACCGCAGCGCTGAAGGTTTGCGGGTCGCATCCTCAATAGGGGAAGCAAACCCGCACGGAAGGCTTGATTTCGGGAGCCGTCGAGGTTGACGATTCCCAGACCTCGTGACAGCGTCCGCCCTCTTGGAACGGCGTGTGCAGAGCGACGAAGCGAGCCAAGCCAGTGGTGTAAGCGGGCGGTGGTGCGCCATGCGCGACGGTCTCAAGGCTGCTGTGACCACGCGCCCTGGGATGCCTGCGGTCGTCGGTGGTGTCTGGTTCGTGCTCACGTTCGGCTTGGTGATGTGGATGTGGGGTCTGAACCCGCTCGTATTCCCATCGCCGGATGAGGCCGTGGTTCGTTACTCTGCGCAGCTCATCGGTGAGCACGGGTCCCCGATCTTGCCGTTGCATTTCGATGACCCGGAGGACCTCGCTCATCCGCGTAGCTGGGTGACGCTCGGCAGTAGCGCGGTTCCCACCTACGCACCCGCATCCCTGTATGCCTTTGGATACTTGATGCGGCTCGGGCAATTCGGCCTGTTTTTGATCATGGTGTTGCCTGCAACAGCGGTAGGGGCCTTCGCGGCGGGCACTGCGCACTTGCTGCCACCCGGGCGCCGGTGGCTGGCGTTCTTTGCGCCGCTGCTGGCGTTCCCGGCTTTTTATTGGCTGGTTCGCCCGTGGGCGAATCACTCGCCGATGCTGGCGGGTGTGACGTGGTCGTTTTTCTTCTGGGCGCGTTGGCGTCGCTTTGACGGTCTACGTGACCTTTCCTTGTCCGCGTTGTGCATCGGCGTGGCTGCAGCGGTGCGCCCGGACTATGCGGGATTTCTGCTTCTTGCGGCTCTGCTCGCCAGCCTCGCAGCCAGCCCTCCCCAGTGGAAGCGCACGTTCATCTTGTTTTCAGTCGCCGGCGTGCTGGCACTTGGCAGCAACCTGTTCTTGAACAAGCTGCTGACCGGGCACCCGCTGCAGGCTGCCTATCAGGTAGCGTTGGAGCGCCAATGGGGGCCACAGGATGCCGGAGCTACTAAGATCCCTGGACTCGGGATATTGAAGATGCTGCTCGTGCCCATGGGCTGGCCCGTGCCGCACGTCGCCGTCAAAGCGTTCCTCAAATACTGGGTAAGAATGGGCCCGATCGCGATGGTGCTGGTCGGGCAGCTCACCATTATCCCGCTCTTACGCAACAAATCCTGGCTGGCGCGCACGCTGTACGGCGCGCTCTTCTTTTGGTGCGCATTCTTCATCTTCACGCGCCTTCATGACGACGTGTTTGGCGGCAACGTGCGCTTCGGCTGGGCCGAACACAGTGTGCCTCGCTACCTCACGCCCGCGTACTTGATCGCCGCAGTTCCCCCGATCTTGTTCCTAGGCCGTTGTCGTCGCGCGCTCTTCTTCCCCGGCCTCGTCGTTACCCTGGCCGTCGCAAGCGCCGCGCTGTACGAGATTGGCGTGCGCCAGCCCTCGTCATTTCAGTACTTGCACGACTACGTTCCGCAAAAGCAAACGCTGCTGGATGAGCTCAGAGCTGAAATCCCTGAACACTCGATGGTGTACACTGTCACCTCGGACAAGATCATCTGGTCAGCGTGGCCGCTCGGGACGATTGATGATTTGCGTCTGAGCGCGTCCTCTATGGCCCGCGCTTTCGACGCCGGCTTCAACGTGTTTATGCTGGACCCGAAGTTCCAGAGTCCGTCGCATCACCGTTTGAGCGCAATGCTCGGCAAAAATCAGTTCGTGTTGGTCCCGGTCAACGTACCCCACGGCGTGTACCGCATGCAGCGGGGCGTCACGCTCTGGCCGGAGGGCGCGCGCGACTGAGCTGCGTCACTGAGTCAGCATGATTTCGTGGCAATTTTCAGCCGAGACGGGCGCGCCGCGCACTTCAACCCACTTGCGCTGCAGTAGTACTTCGGTTCGGATCCTCTGTACTCTGTCTGTCTCGACGTACGACAAACCCGGAACCGAGTTCCGGGCCGTCGTACTAGCCCGCACACGTTGCAGGTGCGCGCGAGCACGGCCGCTCAATAGAACATTTTGGGCGTCTTCGCGTCGTCGCGGATGGCTTCGAAGTCGGAGATGGCCATCATGGTGACCAGCTCTTTGAACGTAGTCTTGGGCACCCAACCGAGCTTTTCTTTGGCTTTGGTGGCGTCACCGAGCAGCAAATCCACCTCGGTGGGGCGGTAGTACGCGGGGTCAACGGCGACGCGCACGATGCCGGTTTTCACGTCGATGCCGCGCTCGTCTTCGGCTTTGCCTTCCCAGCGCAGCTCGATATCCAGCGCCTTGAACGTGAGCTCACAGAACTCACGTACGGTGTGGCACTCACCGGTGGCGAGCACGTAGTCGTCCGGTTCCGGCTGTTGCAGGGCCAGCCACATGCCTTCGACGTACTCGGCGGCGTAACCCCAGTCACGCTTGGCGTCCAGATTGCCGAGCTCCACTTTGTCTAGCAGGCCGAGCTTCACGCGGGCGGCGCTAAGGGTGATCTTGCGGGTCACGAAGCTTTCACCGCGACGCGGGGACTCGTGATTGAACAAGATGCCATTCACTGCGTACAGGTTGTACGCCTCGCGGTAGTTCACGGTCAGCCAGTAGGAGTACAGCTTAGCAACGCCGTACGGGCTGCGCGGGTAGAACGGCGTCGTTTCATTTTGTGGCACGGCTTGCACCTTGCCGAACAGCTCACTCGTGGACGCTTGGTAGAAGCGCGCGTTCGCGCCGCTCTCGCGAACGGCGTCAAGCAGGCGCAGGGTGCCCACTGCATCCACCTGTGCGGTGTACTCCGGCATTTCGAATGACACCTTGACGTGGCTCTGCGCCGCCAAGTTGTACACTTCCGTTGGCTGGATCTTGGCCACGAGCCGGTTCAGGTTGTTCGTGTCGAGCATGTCGCCGTAGTGCAAAAAGAAGCGATCTTTGTACTCCGGTTTAGAGTGCACGGCGTCGATGCGGCCACGGTTGAACGAGCTGGAACGGCGCACCACGCCGTGGACCTCGTAGCCCTTGCTCACGAGGAGCTCGAGCAAGTAAGAGCCGTCCTGACCCGTGATCCCCGTGACGAGCGCGCGCTTGGCCGCATCTGCTGACATTTCGATGCGGGTATCACGCGCCTCCGGGAGCGTCAAACTCCTTCCGGAGCCCGTTCCTTGCTCCTGAGTGGTAGGGTCCGGCGGCGCCCTGAGCGCGCGCGGTGCGTCCAACGGTCGAGCCCCCCAGAAAACCAGTTCCGTTCGATGAATAGCCGTCGCTTAGTAAAACCGTTGCTCTCGGTGGCTATCGTTCTCGCCACTGGCTACTTCTTTTTTCGGGCTTTTCGCCGCAATTGGGCAGAGGTTAAGGCGCACGAGTTCCACATCGCGCCGCTGTTTTTGGCGGGCGCGATGCTGGCCGCGGTCGCCACTTGCCTGCTCGGGACGTTCGGGTGGTACAGCGCGATGAACGCGCTCTCACGCGACAAAGCGCGGATTGATTTTCGGCAGAGCGTGGCCGCTGTCAACGCCAGCGGTTTGACCAAATACATTCCCGGGAAAATCTGGTCCTACGCGTTGCAGATGTATTGGTTGGACGGGCTAGGCTTCTCGAAAGCGTTGATCGTGTATGTGAACCTGATCAATCTGCTGATCTCGCTCGGCACCTCGCTCATCTTGGGGCTTTTGTGCCTGCTGTTCGCGCACGGTAACTTCCCGCTCGCGCCCGTGCTGTTCGCGCTGCTTGGGTTGTTGGTCTTGGACGCGTGCAGTGTGCTCTTCAACCATGCCTTGTTGAACGGTTTGATCCTGCTGATCAACAAGCTGCTGAAACGGAACTTTTCGTACTTCGACGTGAAGAAGTCGCTGCTTGCCAAACTGCATGTGATTCATTTCGGGGCAGGCGTATGTTCGGGGCTCAGCGCCTACCTGTTCAGCTTTGCGATTGGCTACCGGATCGATTTCGCGCGCGCACTGCTCGTGATCGGGTCTTCACTGGTTGCGGACGTGGTGGGCTTCCTGGCGATCATCGTGCCGGGCGGGCTGGGTGTGCGCGAGGCGCTGATGTACGAGTTGCTCGGCGGCGCGAGTACCGGCACGGGCTCGTTGCCCCTAGTGTTGCCAGTGGCGTCGCGCATGATGAACATGTTCGTCGACATCGCGCTGGGCGTGGTTGCGCTCAAGCTGCTGCAGTCACTCGCCGCCGCGAAGCGCGCGCAGGCCTAGCGACGACGCTTTGCGACCCGCTCACACACCGCGACGTTCTCGCGCGCGGTGCGCGCCCATGAGAACAGCGCCGCGCGTGCCACTGATTTTTTCGCTTGTTCGCGCTGCACGTCTTCGGAAACGAGCACGCGGGTCAGGCAGGCGGCTAAATCCTCTTCGTCGTCCGGCTCGGCCAAAATGCCGGAATCCGCGAAGAACTCCGGGGCATCGAGGGCGCGTACTCCAACGACGGGGGTGGCACAGGCCATTGCTTCCAGCGTCGACAGCCCAAAGCCGTAGTGAGACGGAAATACCATCACCGTCGCTTTGGCGTAGTGATCGGCGAGATCCGCCTCGGCGATGAAGCCCTCGAAGCTGAGCCCGCTCAGCCCGAGGCTCTGGCCCAGGCTCTCCAGCATGGGCTGATCCACCGTGCTCTTGCCACCGATGATGAGCTTCGCGTCCGGCACCGTGGCTTTGACGCGCGCGAATGCGCGGATCAGCACCTCCACGCCTTTCGAGCGGCTGACCGCGCCCACGTACAGAATGGTTCGCGGCGCACGCTCGATCTGCGGTCGTGGGAAATAGCTGTCATGGTCGACGCCGTAGTTGACCACGTGGATCTTCGCCGGGTCGGCGTGCAGGCGTGACACCAGCTCGTCCTTGGTTACCTGATAGGGGACGATGATGGCGTCAGCGAGCTTGATGCAGATATGGAAACATTGCCGCATCAGTCGATGTTTTAGGCCGCTTTCGTACCCGGACACCTGGAACGGCACCAAGTCATGAATGGTCACGACGAGTGGCCTGCGACCGAGCAGCGCTGCGGGCGCGCCGCCCACCGGTGAGATCGCGTGGTATACGTCCGCCTTGCTGCGGAGCATATCGACGGCCTGCTGCGGCAGCCTGAGCAACCCATGAAGCGTGTTTTTCGCGAAGCCGGTGTCCACGACAGTCAACGCGACGTTTGGGCACTCGCGGATGGTGTTATCCACCACCTCCGCGACGTAGCGGTCATGACCCCTGCCGGTGTGCTTCGACGCGTGGTAGGGATAGCTCAGTAGGGACAGTCGAAGAGCGTCGTTCACGCGGAAAAACTCCAAAGTTAAGGGTCGAGCGAAGCCGCGACGGCGACCAGCTAGCATCGTGCAGCCACGCTGGCAATCGGCCAAAATTGACGTGCTGGGCCCGGCGGGAGCGTGCTATGGCTCCGTTTCCCGCAATGGTTGAGCGACAACTTAACTGGCGGCGTAACTGGATTGGGGTCGCTGCGCTTATCACAGGCGCGCTCCTCTTCTGGGTCGCCCTCCACAGTGACGGGGGTGACTGGTACATCAGCCAGACCCACGGCGACATCATGTACACGGCGTTGAGCCGGTTCAGGGAGTGGCCGTACTTCTCTTGGGTCTTCAACGGCGGGACCTACTTCCTCCAGGATCCTCAGAGCA
>JBDTJC010000075.1:0-3793 GCA_039936055.1 Polyangiaceae bacterium
ATCGAAGAATGGGGACGAAGCGGGCAATCCGCGACGGAATTTGCCGAGGGTAAGCCGTACACGGGCGGGACTCTGTCGTGGGCGGCGTCGCAACTGCGCCAACGCACTCGGAGCAAGGCAAAGCCACGCGAAGGCCGGGCTCGTGTGGAGCCGAAGCAAAAGATCAGAATCGCGGAGGTCGTTCGACGTCCGGCCAGGGCGGTGGTCGCCGAGGACTTGGTGTTCGAGATTGCTGGTGCACGGGTTTCCGTGCGGCGCGGCTTTGATCAGGCGCTGCTACGAGACGTCGTACACGCGCAGGGAGGTGCGCGATGATCCCGAGCGGCGTGCAGGTGTTCGTGGCGCTCGAGCCAGTCGACATGAGGGGGTCGTGCGATCGGCTTGCTGGCGCAGCACTCGACCGCATCGGTTACGACGCGCGCAGCGGCGCGTTGTTCATTTTCTTTGGCAAGCGTTCATCGCCAAGGCCGAGCGCGTCGACGCGACGCAGCTTGAGCTTGAGTTCGAAAAGACCAAACAGCACGCCGAGTTCTGCTACGCTCGGGCGGGACATGCCGGATGCTCCGTACCTGGGCGATCTAAACAAGACGAACATCCTGTTCGGTTTGATACGAGTTTCACCGGCGGAGCGGAACGACGCCTGGCGATCGCAGTTCTTGGAGGCGCTGCCGCAGGCCAGCTTTCGCTGTGGGACCCCGCAGGTGGTTCGCGGTCCGGACGGCTTCCCGTATTTTCAGCTGCTCCTACCGGAGCCCGGCATGGAGTTCCAGTGCTTCGTGATCGAGCAAATGAAGGCCGACTTTCTGCTGCAAAACGGCTTCGGCATCGTGATCAATGCGCGTGAGAGTGGACCAGACTGGGTCTTGTCACACGGCGACATCGTCAACCTACACGTGAACCGAGAATTTTACACCGAGCACAGCGCGTTCAGCACCGCCCAAGCGGACGAAGTGACCGCCGAAGACGAGCAGGTGCTCGTGGGTCAACCTTCGGAGGCGATCCTGCCCGCGCCGACGCGCAAGCTCCTCGCTCAGCTCTTGCAGGCCCATGGCATCGCCACGCCCAAGGCCGCGCTCATCATACGACAGAGCCCGAGCGGCGCCCGCCAGAGCTTGGTCTTCAACTTCACGCCGGAGACGTTCCCGAGCCCCGACCTGTACCACAGCGTGATGCGCGCGCTCCCGTGGTACCTGCCCCGACACTACGCATTGGTAGGTATGGCAGAAAGCGCCCTCGGCGACGGTTTCGCGCCGCTCTAGGAAATCGAGCTCGTAAATACGACAGCGCGAGCTCATGCGCGCGTTTTGCAGTGACAGCCACGTCGCCAGGGTTGTGCTGGCTACCATCGTGGTCCGCCGGATGATCGTGGACATTTACGCGGCGAACAAGCCCACCAGAGCATCGCGCAGCAAGCGCCGGTTCCCTCAATGCGCGCCTCGCACCGCGCGGGCGCCACCCTGCACGATCACCGCGGCGGGCCTCGCCGCACGCAAGTGCTCGCCAATTCCGGCCACGATGCGCGCCGCACCGTCGGTCAAAGTGAGCTCTCGCGAGGGCTCGACCAGCGGCAGCTCGAGATCGGCACGAATTCCGAACAGCGCGTGCACGGCGGAGACCAGCTCGAGATGTTGCCCCGTCGTGCACACCACGGGCTCGAGGGTTCGGGAGCCGCGAAGTCGTTGCACGACGGGCGCGAGCTTGAGCGCTTCGGGCCGCGTCCCGTATACGACCATCACGCGCATCTACACAATCTCCAGCGGCGAGCGCCGCAGGTGTTGCCGCGACAAGAGCTCGTCGATAGCGAAGAAGTGCGCCCACGCGTTGGCGTGCTGGGGATGCTCCGTCCCGTAGGCCGTCCCACCCGAAGGCAGCGCCCACGTTTCCAGGGCGGCTTGCAGGTGTGGTATCCGAAAGGCATTGCGATCGGGCACGCGCGGAGCGAGGCACTGAAGCAGGCCATGGGCGCGGAGCACTTGGGCCAGGACGTCGGCGCGATCGAGCGTCAGGTGCTCGAATGCGTACGTCAGCGCGTCATGGCACTCGTAGAAGAGCGCGGTCGATGCCCGCGATGCGGCCAGCGTGAGCAGCCCTTCTGTCGCGTAGAGGTGCGGGTGGAGCTCGTGCTCGAAGGGCAGCGCACGGGTAGACTCCAGCAAGCGATCCTCGAGGTGCTCGGCGTCTCCGAGACCGCGCAAGAAGAGCACGCCCTTCAGCTGATAGGCGCCAAAGCGCCGCGACCAGCCCGGGTCAAGCTCCACGGGCTCGCCGTCAACAGCCCGAACCACCGCTGGCCATTCGCGCGCGGGACGCGGCTCCAGCACTCCGCGGTAGACGAGCCGATCCGTCGCGCGGCGGCAACGAACGCGGGCTCGTCATACACGAGACCTGCGGAGAGCAGCCCGCGACCGACGACCGCAAGGTCGAAGAGGCAGGTGCGGCCGTGGACGAACGAGAACGGGTCACTCTCGCCCTGGTCAACGGTGGCATACTTTCGACACAGCACCGCCCCGTTCGGTTGTACGGCCTCCCGGAGGAGCCATTGCCCCGCGCGCCTCGCCCATGGCGCCCAGTCGCCGGCGCCCTGAACGCGCGCGAGCTTCGCGGTGAGCGTGAGGAAGTAGCCGGTGATTTCGCTGTATTGGTAGGCGCGCTCCCCGTCTGCTCGTCGAGGAAAGCGTGCACCCCGCCGTCTTCGGCCACGATGCCCGACCTACGCAACCACTCCAACCGTCGCGCCAAGCTCACCGCGTCACCTCGCGCAGCTCGCGCAGCTCGCGCAGCACCGACTCTCCGAGCGGGTGCTGGTAGAGCCACACCCCGTCGACGGGGTGAGGGCGTCCAAACGCTATCGAGTGGACATAATCGTATCAGAAGGCGAACTCGTCGATGCCGGCTGAGGGGTCGCTCGGTTGGCTCTCGATAGTCTTCGTGGCACTCGGTTGCGCGCAGCAAGGCGGGCCGCCGCTGCACACGGGGCAAGGCCCGAAGCTCCCCGTACCGGTCACGGTGCGCTTCAGCAGGCCTGGGGCGCAGCTGGACGTGCTCGTGCCGCGCGGTGGTCCAACCGTCGCGCATTGCGATGCGGACTGTGAGATCGCGCTGCCGCCGGGGCGCTACGACCCGCGCGTAACCGGCGAAGGCCCGAACCAGCGAGCACATCTGGATTTGCGCGACCCAACCAAGATCCGCGTTCGAATCGGCAACAGCGTCGGCGCCGCGGCCGGCGCGACCGAAACGGCCGTCGGCGTGCTGGCGGCGTCAGGCCTGATAGCGGGCCCCGCAAGCGTGCTGAACTGCATCGGAGGCAGCGCAGACACCCCGGGCAACGGCAGCTGCGCTCGAAACGCTACCGTGCTGTTCATGGCGGGTGCCGCCGGCCTCGCGCTGGCCTTTGTCGGCAACGGCGTGCTGCGAGCCAACGACACGCGCATCGACATCGAACCAGCGCCCACGGCGGCCCCGCCCCCGCCCACTGCGCTCTTCGAGAACGCACAGGGGGTTGAGGTTCGCTTCTAAGCCTAATCCGGCCCGCGCGCGAGCGTGGCAGAGGCGCCCACATTACCGCCCTAATGATTTCGGCGCAGTGCGCCGTCTCGCTCCACTCGGGTAACGTGAAACGTTGGGAGCATTCGCGATGCATCCTCTCACTGGGCGTGCGGGGTCGTGGATACCGGGGTGCGACCGCTGGTCGATGCAACGGGCAAGCTCGTCGACGTGATCCAAGTCACGACGGACCAGCGGCTGATTCGAACCACCAGTTTGACAAACCTCACCGAGCTGGCAGAGCTTTCTC
>JBDTJC010000076.1:0-20931 GCA_039936055.1 Polyangiaceae bacterium
GCCTCCGGCGGCGTGTCATCGGCCAGGAGACGGCGCTCGTGGCAGTGTCCAACGCGGTGCGCCGCTCGCGCGCCGGCTTGGGCGACGACCGCCGCCCCATCGGCTCGTTTCTGTTCCTCGGGCCGACGGGCGTCGGAAAAACGGAAACCGCGCGCGCTTTGGCGGAGTTCTTGTTCGACGACGAACGCGCCATGATTCGCATCGACATGAGCGAATACATGGAGCGCCATGCGGTTTCGCGGCTAATTGGCGCTCCGCCTGGCTACGTGGGCTACGACGAAGGCGGGCAACTGACGGAGCCCGTGCGGCGCCGCCCGTACTCCGTGGTCTTGTTCGACGAAGTCGAGAAAGCCCACCCGGACGTGTTCAACACACTCCTGCAGGTACTCGACGACGGACGCCTCACGGATGGTCAAGGGCGTACGGTCGACTTCAAGAACACGGTCGTGATCTTGACCAGCAACATCGGTACGAGCGAGCTCGCGGCCATCGAAGAACGCACTGAATTGAGCGCCGAGGAGCGTCAGGCGCTCAGCCAAAAGACGGTACAGGCCGCCCTTCAGGCGCACTTCCGTCCGGAGTTCTTGAACCGGTTGGACGAAGTGGTGCTCTACCACCGGTTGGATCGCAGTGAGCTGCGGCACATCGTCGAGATCCAACTCGGCTATTTGATTGCGCGTTTGGCCAAGCGGGATTTGGGCTTCCAGATCAGCGAGGCCGCGAAGGAGTTTTTGGCAGAGGCCGGTTGGGACCCACAATTTGGCGCGCGCCCCTTGAAACGCGCGATCCAAAAGAACGTGGAGGACGCGCTCGCGCGCCGGGTGCTGGAGGGTGCATTCGCGCCCGGTGAGGTGATCTACGCGGATTACGACGCCACAACCGGTCTGACCTTCGTCAGTCGAGCCAAGGGTGAGCCGGCGCCCGAGCCGCAACGCAATACGGACGCCCGCCTGAACTAGCAGCCCTACCGGCCGCTTGGGTCGTTGGCGGCGGCTCGCTCAGCTGCCGTGGCCGCGCTGCAGCACGCTGCGGAGCAACGACAGCCCGGCAAAAGCGGCGCGGCGCCGCACTTGCTCGCGATTACCTGGAAACACCACACGCCGATCGCTGATGCCGTCGGCGTTGGCGACGGCGTAGTGCACCGTGCCCACCGGTTTCTCTGTCGAGCCGCCGCTTGGGCCGGCAATGCCGGTCAGTGAAAGCGCGTAGTCACTGGCGAACGCGTGGCGCGCGCCGTCCGCCATCGCGCGCGCCACCTCCGCGCTGACCGCGCCGAAGCGCGCAATCAGCTCCCCGGGCACCCCCAAAATCCCTATTTTCGCGTCATTTGCATAGACCACGGCGCTGCCGCGAAACACCGCGCTGGCCCCCGCGTGCGCGGTGATTAGTTCGGAAACAAGGCCGCCGGTGCACGACTCGGCGAGCGACAATGTTCGCCCCTTGGCCTCCAGCAGCTGGCACAGCGCCTCAGGAAAGCGAGCCTTGCCCTCGCCGAACACGACCTCGGCGCCGAGCCGCTCGCGTACCTCGAGCGCCGCGCGCTCCGCGACCACGCGCGCCGCGTCCACACTGTTCGCGCGGGCCAGCACTTTGACTTCGATTTCCGGCATCGTTGCGCGATAGCCGATGATCACCTCGAACTCGGCCTCGATGCCGGTCAAGCGATCATTCACTTCGCTTTCCGGGAGCCCAAACGTGCGCAGCAAGACCTGGAAGTGCCGATCACTCAGCAGCGGAGTCAGCGCAGGCTCCACGAAGGACTCGAACATCGCCTTCATTTCGAAGGGCACGCCGGGCATGAAATAGGCGAGCGCGCGTTGTAACTTGAGCTCAAAGCCCGGCGCGGTACCGTTCGGGTTCGGTAGAATCCGCGAGCCACGCGGAAAATCAGCTTGTTTTGCGTTCGAGAGCGCCATCTCCCGATTGAAGCGCGCGAGCCGCTCCCGGATCGCCTGCAGCGACGGTTCGTCGCGCACCAAGTCCACGCTGGCCAAGCGCGCGGCGCACTCGGTGGTGATGTCGTCCGTGGTCGGCCCGAGACCGCCGGTGCACACCACGACATCGTGGGCGAGTGAGAGTCGAGTCAACGCGGCTTCGATGCGCGCGCGATCGTCGTCGACGCAATCGACCGCCATTACCTCGAAGCCGATGGCCGTCAACGCTTCGGCGAGCCAGGTCGCGTTGCTGTTCAGAAGCTCACCGCGCGTGAGCTCGGTTCCAATGCACAATACCGCGGCGGACATGGCAGCATAGATACCATGCCTCGCCGGCTGTCCCGTTACTTCGAGGGATCCGAGCTCGGGTAGGCGCAGCGAAAGCCGATGTGCGGCGCACGAGTTTGGCGCACCTCCACGGCCCAGGTCTTCAGATCACCGGCGAGCTCTGAGCGATAGGAACCACCGCGCGCCACGAAGCTCCCGTCCGCTTCACGCGTCCATTCGGCGACGTTGCCTGCAAGGTCCAACACGCCTTCGGGCGTTGCGCCGTCGGGGCGCGCGCCGGCGAAGTCCGGCCCCGAACCTGCGCGCCCGCACGGGCCGACGACCAAGCCGAACGTTGCGCGCCGGCACACGAGGCCAGTGTTACCCCACGGGAAGCGACGCCACGCGCTGCCCGCGGCGGCGAACAACCATTCATCGGAAGTGGGCAAGCGCCCGCCGGCGTACGCGCAGAAGCGAGCCGCTTCAGCCGGGTTGATGTTGCGCACCGGTCGACCAGGCTCGGATTCTTCGGAAACTTTCGGGCACTCATTGGCGGCGGCGCACAGCCGGAAGCGCGCGACGGTGACCTCGGCGCGGTCGATCTCGAAGGCGGCCACGCTCATGTCGCGCGGCAGCTGCGCCGGGCTCTCCCAGTCTGCCGCGCCAAAATGACTCGTCCCGCCGGCGATGTGCACTCGCTCGTCGGGTAATACACAGGCGCCACCATCGTCACGCTGCATGCGGACGGCGCACGCTGTCGCATTGCCCGCGCATTGTCCGGTGGCGGTGAGCCCTTGGCCCGCGCCGCAGCAACGCGCGTCCTGCGCGTCCAAACCTGCGGGACAGCGCGCGGGCACGCGGCGCTCGGCTTGCGCAAAGCGCACGATGATCGCGATCGAGGCCAACACGCCCACCCCAGCGGCTAGGGCGTAGTTGATGCGCGTGAGGCGGATCTTCGGCACGTCGGAGCCGCGCAGCGTACGCGAAAGGCGGGCTCGGATCAGCAGGGGCCGATGAAAAACGGCACGCTGCTCAGCAATACTTTGGCGAAAGCGGCGGTCTTTGATCGGCCCAACACGGCGCGAGCAGCGAATTGGCCATCAGGTCCGAGCAGCACCTGAGTGCTGCCGTCAGCTTCGAGATCCAGCACCGCACGGGGCGTGAGCCGGCGATCGTCCAGCGCTCCGGGCACGGCCAGCAAGACAAGCGGCGCGGAGCCGTCTGCTGCCCAAACGGCGCTCAAACTGGCGGAAAAACCAGTCGGTGGAGTCGTGCACCCTGAGCCGACTTCCACGGACACGAACACGAGCGGTGTGTGCGCGGGCAGGTTCAGCGACCAGACACTGCGCTTCGCCTCGTGATCGTCCCAGGCGCCTTCGGCACCCGGGTGTTCCGTTTTGAAGCGTGCTTGGACCTCCGCGTAGGCGGGTAGCTTTCGAAACTCGCTCTGCGCGCGTTCGCCGAGTTCGGCGGAGGCTGGCTCGGGCGCCGAGATCGCTGGAGCGGGCAAGTCCGGGTCGACCGCCAGCAGTGCGCCTTGGCACGGGGCCGAGAACTCAGCCACCAATTGCCGCCCCGAGTTCCCCGCAAGATCCCAAATCTGCTGCGCGATCGTGGCCGACGGGGTGGGGGCGTCGCCGCAGCCATCCCAAATTTCTGCCTGTGCCGGGTCAGGGGTCACCTGCGCGCGGAGCGAAAAACGCTGCAGTCGTGTTTCACACACTGCGCCGTTTGCGCCAAGCACACGAACGGGGCGACCCAGCCAAGCGCGCAGCGGCTTGGGCAAACGTGCCATGACCACGCTGCGGACCGCCGTGTTGTGTCCGAGGAAGCTCGGTATGCCGGTCGCCCATGTCGCCTGCGGCGTCGCGCTCAAGATTGCGTGCTGCTCGTCCGCGAGCCACAGCCCGAGGTGCGCGGACAGCGCGCTCGGGACCGCCTTCACCACCTTGAGCGTTCGCGGGCGCGGCGGATGGGTGAGCGCGGCGGCGAGCGCCGAGCACGCGCTCGCTTGCGGCGTCGCGCTCGGGACGACGACCGGGGTGGCACTCGGCAGCGCGGGAACGCTTGACATAGCCGCGGCTGAGGCTTGATTTTGGGGGTTCGCGCGGGAGTCCGGGCGCGCATGGCATGCGCCTAAAGCGACTCCCAAGCCGCACCAGGCGGCGCGCCGCGCCCGGTTCAAGTTGCCGCCTCGGTTTCTGCAGGTGGCGGCTCGCCTAGGGCCATGCGCTCGAGCGTGGCCTCGTCGATCACGCGCGCACCGAACTTCTTCGCCGAATCCGTCTTCGCCTTGCCGACCTTCTCACCGATGACCAAATAGCTCGTGCCCTTCTTGACCTTGTCCTGCACTTCCCCGCCGGCGCCGCGAATGCCGGCGTGCACGTCTTCGCGCTTACGCGACAGCACCCCGGTCACGCAAAAAGAGAACCCGGAGAGCGGCCCGGTCGCGGCCGCGCGCTCCTTCGGCTGCGGCGTAGAAACCGAGAAACCCGCCAATCTATCGAGTAATTGGCGGTTTTCTTCGTTCTCCAAGTAACGCCGCACGCTGTCCACCATCTTGGGCCCAAAACCCGAGATTTGCGCGACATGCTCGAGTACATCCTCCGAGCCCCACGACAACAAGTTCGGCAATGACTCTGCCGCCTCGGCCAATTGCTTCGCCGCGACCTGGCCCACGTGCTCGATGCCGAGCCCCGTAAGCAAGCGTTCCAATGGTTGAGCGCGCGATGCGGCGATCGAGTGGACGACGTTCTCTGCGCTCTTCTTGCCCATGCGTTCGAGCGATTCGAGCTGCGGCACGGTGAGCGCATACAAGTCCGAGACGTCTTTCACGAGCTTGCTGGCGATCAGCTGCTCGATCAGCACCTCGCCCAGGTGATCGATGTCCATCGCGAAACGACGGGAAAAATGGAAGATCGCGCCTTTCAGTTTGTCCGGGCAAGTTGGGTTCGGGCAACGAATTGCGACTTCTTCCTCGTTGGAGACGACCTTCGTGCCGCAGCTCGGGCACACGTCCGGCATTTGCCAGGGCACTTCCGCCCCGGTGCGCACGCTCGGGTCGACCGCTATCACCTGCGGGATGATCTCTCCCGCCTTCTCGATGCTCACCAAGTCACCCACGCGAATATCGAGGTGCTCGATGATCTCCGCGTTGTGTAGCGAGGCGCGCGAGACGACGGTGCCCGCTAGTTGCACCGGCTCCAGATTGGCGACTGGCGTCAGTGCCCCCGTGCGCCCGACTTGCACGATGATGCTGAGCACGCGCGTACTTGCGCGTTCTGCGCCGAATTTGTAGGCGATCGCCCAGCGTGGGAACTTCGCGGTTGCGCCCAGGATGTCTTGCGCGGAGAAGCTGTTCACTTTGACGACCGCGCCGTCTGTCTCGTACGGGTACTCACGACGAGCCGCATCAATCTCGGCGACGGATGCGCGCACTTCCTCCGGCGTCTTGCACACACGCTCCAAACGATGTGTCGGCAAGCCGAACTCCGCGAGTTTCGCCAACGCGCCGGCGTGCGTCTGCGACAGTTCTGGGCCTTCGACGACCTGCCAAACCATCACCCGAAGGGGACGCTGCGCGACGACACGCGGATCGATCATGCGCAAACTGCCGGAGGCTGCGTTCCTCGGATTCGCAAATGGCGCTTCGCCTGTCTCCGCGCGCACGCTGTTGATCTTGGCCAAATCACGCCGGAAAATCACGACTTCTGCGCGCAACGTGAGCGGCTTCAAGTACGGGATCGTGAGCGGCAGCGAGCGCATCGTCTTCAAGTTGGGGGAGATGTCTTCGCCGCTCAGGCCATCTCCGCGCGTCGCCCCCCCGATCAATTTGCCGCCTCGATACAGGATCTCGACGCTCGCTCCGTCGAGTTTCGGCTCCACGCAGAACTCGGCCAGCGCGCCCGCCGGCAAGCCTCCGAGCACACGTCGCTCGAACTCGGCCAGTTCGTCATCGTTGTAGGTGTTGTCGAGTGACATCATCGGCACCACATGCGGTACCGTCCGCAGATCGCTGCGCAGCTCATCGCCCACGCGCTGCGTTGGCGAGCTCGTGCTTTTTAGCTCGGGGTGCTGCTGCTCGAGCCCGCGCAATTCGGCGTACAAGGCGTCGTACTCGCGGTCGCTGAGCGTCGGGTCATCGAGCACGTAGTAGCGGTAGTCGTGCGCGCGGACCTCTTCGACCAGCGCGTCGTGACGCTTTTTGGCGGCGCTTCTGGCGATGCTGGACACGCGCCGGAATTTGCCAAAGAAGGCTCGCGCCCGCCTCAGTTTTCGTGCCCGTATCGCAAACTTATTCTACTGTCCCAGCGCCCGATGCCAGCCAAACCCGAACTTGCTCAAAGCGAGGCGGAGCGCTTCTTGCGCGAAGGAAGCGGCCCCTGGGCGGACCTGGCCCTGACGCTGCCTTTGTTCATCGGCTACCACCTGGGCGTGGTCTTCCTGCCGGTGCGGAATGCCGCCGACATCGTGACGCGCGAGCTGACCGAGCTGGCTCAAAACAGCCTGACCGCATACCTCGGGCTCACGCTGGGCATCGGCTTGGTGTTTGCCGGCGTGCTGATCATGCTCGGGCGCGGGCACACGATGCGCGCTTCGCGCTTCGCGTTCGTGGCCGTCGAAGGCGTCGTCTACGCCGTGGCCATGCGCCTCGCGGGGCAATACGTCGTGAGCAAACTCGCGCTCATGGCCGCGCCCGCGCCAGAAGGCCAATTCAGTTCGATCGTGATGTCGCTCGGCGCCGGCTTCTACGAAGAGATCGCATTTCGAGTTGGCTTGTTCGGGCTCGGCTTGCGTGCCCTGTTCAGTTTGCTCGGACCCATGGCGCGCTTGAAACGGTTCCTCGTCAGCAGCGGCTGGGCGGTGCTCGGCGCGCTGATTTTCAGCGGCTGGCACTACATGGGTGAATACGGCGAAACGTTCGAGTGGCGCTCGTTCGTGTTTCGCGCGGTGTGCGGCTTCGCGTTCACGGTGATCTACGCTTTCCGAGGCTTTGCGCCTGCGGTCTGGACGCACACCATTTACGACGCGTGGGTCTTGGTGTTCTAAGTCCGCTCGTTCACACGCGCTCCGCCAGCACGAAGTATTCCACGTTGCCCTTTGGCCCGGCCACGTTGGAATCGGCGCCGCCCAGCACGTTGTACCCGCTGTCGCGGATTGCGCCGAGCACGTGTTCGATGGCCGCGCCGCGCACACCAGGATCACGGATCACGCCGCGCGTGCGGCGCGCTTCATCGCGCCCGACTTCGAATTGCGGCTTGATCATCGCCAACAAGCGCGCGCCCGGCGTGAGCCAAGACGTGATCGCCGGCAGAAGCTTTTCCAGGCTGATGAACGAAGCGTCCACGACCACCCAGTCCAGCCGCTCGGCGAACACTTCGACCGCCACGTGCCGTGCATTCACGCGGTCCATCACCAGCACCCGCTCGTCCGTCGCTAGCTTGTGCGCGAGTTGGCCGTGGCCTACGTCGATCGCGTAAATTTTGCGCGCGCCGCGTTGCAATAGGCAATCAGTGAAGCCGCCCGTCGATGCGCCGACGTCCGCGCACACCGCCCCCGTAACGACGCACCCGAGTGCGTCGAGCGCGCCTTCGAGCTTGTGGCCGCCGCGCGAGACGAAGCGCTCCGCTTCGCGCACGGTGATCTCGCTATTCGGGTCGAGCTCCGCGCCGGCCTTCTCGATGCGTCGGTCACCCACGAACACTTTGCCCGCGAGCACGAGTGCTTGCGCGCGGGCGCGCGTGGGAGCGAGTTCGCGCTCCACGAGCAAGAGGTCGATGCGACGCTTGGCAGGCACCCGCGGACCCTAGCGCGGGAGTCACCGCGAGAACGGCCTTGCTTCGACGCGCCGCGTCACAGGAAGTTTGCAATTCGGAAACAATCCAAGCCAGGATGGCGCGCATGAAGAGCGCAAAATACGGCAGGTTTCGTGAATTGATCGGTTGCGTCGGCCTGGCAGGTTTCGGGCTCACGTTTTCCGGACTGGCCTCCGCCCAGGCGGCGGCGACCACGACCACCACCACCACCAAGACCTCTGTTGCAGCCCCTGCCCCAGCGAACGCGCCTCCCGCTCCCGCTCAGGGTGGAATGACACTGCCGGGTGCCACCCCGGATCCGGCGGTCGACGCGACCGACCACGCGAGCGTCGTGGGTCACTTCGCCGTGGGTTACATGGGGCGGCGCGCCATCGTGACGGACATCGGCATGCCTGAGCCGGTGTCGGTGGATGCGCCGGTGATCGGTGCGCGCTACTGGCTCGATCCGATGATCGGCATCGACGCAGGCTTGGGCATGTTGCTCAGCGCGGGCTCGAACAAAGTCGGCAACGCCAGCACCGACAGCCAGGGCTACACCGTGTTCATCTTGCACGGCGGCGTGCCGCTCGCGCTCGCGGGCTCCAAGCACTTCAGCTTCCAGGTCGTGCCGGAAGCAAACATCGGTTTTTCGAGTTCGCAGCGCGCGGGCGGCGGCGACAAGCTGAGCGGCTTTCACTTGGATCTCGGCGCGCGCGCGGGCGGCGAAGTCCAATTTGGGTTTATCGGCATTCCCGAACTTTCCCTGCAAGCCGGTGTGGGCGTCGCGCTGACTTATGACCGAGTCAAAGCCACGCCGGCCGCTGGCGATGCAACGGTGCAGAGCCGTACCTCGTTCGGCACCTCGCTGGCCGGAAATCCCTGGGATATTTTCACCGGCAACATCGCGGCGCTGTACTACTTCGACTGACCCTGGCTGGCGGAAGCGCCGGCCAATAGCTGACGATCGCCAAGCCCGGGCGCGGGCTTGGCGCGGCTTTTCAGTGCGGCGCGCGACGTGCACCGGTACTCTAGATGCGCGTCGATGGGGTGTTGCTGTGCGCTGCCGCGGCGGTCGCAGGCGGCTTGGCTTCGGTCTATCCCGGCCCCGCGCTGTTCTGCACGCTGTTCGGCTTGTGCGCACTTCGGAACGAGGTGTCGCGCCGCGCGGCGCTGTGCGCGGTGCTCGTATTCGCGCTTGGGGCGGCCCGAGGGGCGCAGCAGGTCCGCGCCTTCGAAACCGCTCGCATCGAGGCACGTGACGCCATTGGTCCGCCGAGCCGCTGTGATCTGACGGCGCTCGTTGTCAGCTCACCGGTGTGGGCGGACGGCACGGCGAGCTTCGTGGCCCAGGTCACGCGCGCAGAGTGTGGGGACCACCTGCTCCCAGTGCCGTTCAGCGCCCGGCTGCACGGCGGTCCGGACAGCCTGGCGCGCCAAGACCGCGTGCATGCGATCGCGGATCTCGCCCCCGTACAGCTGTTTCGGAACCTGGACACCGCTGACCCAACGCCCGCGGCCGCGCGACAAGGCATCGTGCTCACTGGCGGCGTGCTGACGCTCGACTTGCTCGAGCGTCATTTCGGTTTGCGCACGCTGCTGGATCGCGCGCGGGCGCACGCTCGACAGCGCATCGTAGCCACGTTCGCGCCGTCCGCCGCGGCAATGGCGCGCGCGTTGGTGCTCGGTGAGAGCGATCTGCTGCCGGAAGACGCGCTCGCCTTTCAGAAGAGCGGCCTCTCGCACATGCTGGCGGTCAGCGGCACCCACTTGGTGTTCGCAGTGGTTGCCTTGGTGGAAGGGCTCACCTTCGTGCTCGTGCGCATCGAGGCGTTGTCGGCGCGCTGGGTGGTAGCGCGTTTCGCCAACCTGAGCGGCGTGCTGCTGTCCCTGGTGTATGCGGATTTCGCAGGCGGCGGCGGTTCAGCGTGGCGCGCGGCGTTCATGCTTTCGGTCGCGTTTTTTGTGCGCGGGCTCGGAAGAAAGCCGCTCACCGTGCGGACTTTTGGACTTTCGACGCTGGTTTTCGCCGCGCTCGACCCACTGTGCGCGTTCGATCTGTCGTTCATGCTCTCCGTCGCCGCTACGTCCGGCTTGATTTGGCTGGGGCGTCCACTGGCGACCCGCTGCGAGCGCATCAGCTCGCGGCCGCTGCGCTTTCTCGCCGCAAGTTTCGCAACCACGCTGTCAGCGACCATTCCGTGCGCGCCGCTGCTCGCGCTCTTGGCATCAGGGGTGACCCTCGCAGGCCTCGTCGCGAACGTGCTCGCCGCGCCGCTCGGGGAAACAGTGGCACTGCCCCTGTGCCTGTCGCACCTGCTGCTCGGGCCGCTGCCTTGGCTTGAACGCGGGGCGGCGCTCGTGGCCTCCGGCGCTCTGCTGATCGTCAAACGCATTGCGCATGCCAGCGCGGACGCGAGCTACCTCGCGCTGCCGCTCCCTGAACCGGGCCGCTTTCAGCTGACCCTGCTGGCGGTGTTCGTTTTGGGTTGGGTTGCTCTACGCGGCGCTGGCTTCGCCGACCTGGGCGCTCGCCGACGCCAACGCCTGAGCCTCGCCTGGTGCTGCGCCGCCGCGCTCGGTTTCTGCACGCTCGAGATCGCAGCGCGCCGCGCCGGCAAGCCGCACGGCGTGCTCCGCGCGAGCGCGCTCGACGTCGGGCAGGGCGACTCGAACTTGATCGATCTGCCGAACGGAGCCGCGCTGTTGATCGACGGCGGCGGCTTTGTCGGCAGCCCGGTGGATCCGGGAAAGGCCGTGGTCTTGCCAGTGCTGCGTGCGCGCCGGCGTACGCGCCTCGACATCGTCGTGTTGAGCCACCCGCATCCGGATCACTTCACCGGCCTGGCGAGCGCGTTGCCGGAGTTGGATATCGGCGAATTTTGGGACACCGGCCAAGGTGAGGCAGAAGGCGCGGGACCGCTGTACGCCGAACTATTGCGCGCGCTGCGCGCGCGGGGCGTGCCAATCCGCCATCTAGCGGAGTTGTGCGGCGCGCCGCGCGTGATTGGAGGTGCTGTGCTGCGCGTGCTCGCCCCGTGCCCCGCGTTCACCCCACACCGCGGTGCCAACGACAATTCGATCGTGGTATCGATAGCGTACGGCGCGCGGCGTTTCCTGTTCACCGGCGACGCCGAGCACGAAGAAGAAGCCGAGCTGCTGCAAAGCCACGCTGCGGATCTGCGCGCGGACTACCTCAAGGTCGGCCACCACGGCAGCCGAACCTCGACGAGTGAAGCCTTCCTGTCGCTCGTCGCGCCGGCCCTGGCCACACTCTCGTGCGGCGTGCGAAACCGCTTTGGCCACCCCCACTTGCCGACCGTGGAACGACTCGCGGCGCACGGCGTACGCACGCTACGGTTGGACCGCAGTGGCTCGGTCGTGGTCACGACCGATGGTCAGTCGCTATCGGCACGCGCCGCGCGGCTGCCGCTGTGAGCCCTTGCCGTGCGTCAGGGTCTACGCGACACTACGCGGCGTGAGTGCTTTTTCACCACCCGAAGTCCGCGAGTTGATCAGCGAGCAGCGGATCGCCGAACGCGTTTCCGAACTCGCCGCGCAGATCGGCCGCGAATACGCGGGGCGCTCGCTGGTCCTGTTGTGCGTGCTCAAAGGCAGCTTCGTGTTTGCGGCTGACTTGGCGCGCGCGATCGCGCTTCCCGTGCGCATCGAATTTCTGGGCGTGCGCAGCTACGGCGCCGACACCAAGTCGAGCGGGGTCGTGCAGATCACTCAAGACTTGACGCGGCCGGTGGAGGGCGAGGACGTGCTGTTGGTCGAAGACATCGTCGATACCGGGCTCACGCTCACGTACCTGCGCGAGCAGCTGCGTTCGCGCAATCCCGCGTCGATCAAGGTTGCTGCGCTGCTGCACAAGCCCGCGCGCATCGAGCGCGAAGTCGAGATCGACTACCTGGGTTTCACGATCGACGATGTGTTCGTGGTCGGATACGGTTTGGATTACGCAGAGCGCTATCGCAACCTGCGCTTTCTGGGCGTGCTCGATCCAGCGCATACCGCCGCGTCGTGAGCGTGCGTGCGCCAACCGAGTAGGCGTGCAACCGGTGCCTGCCAACGCGGATGGCAACGAAGAGCTCGCCGATCTCGCGAAATTCGCGTGGCCCGTTATTTGCTTTGTATCGGCACGAGCCATGAACAAGGTCGTTCTGTGTGCGGTGCTCAGCGGGCTCTTGGCCTGCGGCGGGCGGGTGGAGGACCCCACGTCTGGAAGTTCGGGCGACCCGGTCCCAGCGTCTTCGAGCGCGAGCGGCGGCAGCGGCAAGTCCGGAGGCTCCACCGATCCTCTCCCGTCGCATGAGTTGGGCGCGTGCAAGCCGGGTTTCGCTCGCGCCGATAACCCAGGGTTAGCCTGCAATTGGCTCACGGATGCAGGCCTGTGCTTCGACACGAACGACGAGGCCTGCTCCTGTATCTGCCCCAGCTCCGGAGCGAGCGTCTGTTACGGGCCGTTTTATAATGGCCCAGGTTCAGCGACGCCCGTTCATTGCGACTAAGGGAGCGCGCTGTCTCGCAGCGATCCTCGCCCACGATCGTGCAATTGGAGGCGAGCCATCGACTTCCTCAAGGAGCACATGCGCCAGACCGCCACGCTCACTCGCGGTCGCTCGGCTTGGGCTCCGCCTCGCGCGCGCTTGGGCTTGCCGTTGCGGGCTCATCCAAACCGCGCATTCGTCGCAACCGCTCGCCGATCGCTTTTTCTAGGCCTTGGTTCGTCGGCTCGTAGAAGCGCGCCCCGCTGAGTTCATCCGGCAAGTAGGTTTCGCCGGGTACGAAGCTACCGTCGCGCTCCGGCGGGTATTGGTAGCCCTGGCCGTAGCCTTCGTCCTTCATCAAGCGCGTCACCGCGTTGCGCAGCTTCTTCGGTACGGGCAGCGCGCCGCGCTCCTCAATGGCGGCGCGCGTCGCACCGATCGCGCGCTTGACCGCGTTCGATTTTGGGCAGCTCGCCAAGTACAGGCACGCGTGTGACAGCGGATAAATGCCTTCCGGCATGCCCATGCGTCGGAACGCGCTGTCCGCGTTTACCGCAACTTCGAGGGCGCGCGGATCTGCGTTGCCGACGTCTTCGCTAGCGAAGATCATCAACCGGCGCAGCAGGAACAGCGGGTCGTCGCCGGCGTCCAGCATCCGAAAAAGCCAGTATAACGCAGCGTCTGGATCGCTCCCGCGCATCGATTTGATCAACGCGCTGGCAACGTTGTAGTGCTCTTCGCCGGATTTGTCGTACAGCAGCGTGCGCGCTTCACCGGCGCGTTCTACGGTGGCCGAGTCGAGCGTCGCGGTGCCCTCAGCTAGCAGCGACACTGCGACTTCGAGCAGGCCGAGCGCGCGGCGCGCGTCACCGCCCGACACTTTGGCGATCGCGTTCAGCGCCTCGGCTTCGGCGTGCACCCCGCGTTCACCCAAGCCGCGTTCGGAGTCTCGCAGAGCGCGCTCGAGCAGGACGACGATGTCCGCCTCTTTTAGGCCTTCGAGGTGAAATACGCGGCAACGAGAGAGCACGGCCGCGTTGACGGCGAACGACGGATTCTCCGTGGTCGCGCCGATCAGCGTCACAGTCCCATTCTCGACGTGCGGCAGAAAAGCGTCTTGCTGGCTGCGGTTGAAGCGATGGATTTCGTCCACGAACAGCGTCGTGCCGCGGCCCTGATACGCGCGTCGCTCGCGCGCAGCGTCGATGATCACGCGCAGCTCCTGCACCCCACCCAACACCGCGCTGAACGCGACGAACTCCGTCTTCGTCAAACGCGAGATGACGTGGGCCAGTGACGTTTTCCCCGACCCAGGCGGGCCCCACAAAATCAAAGACGGCACGCGGTCTCGCGCGATGGCCTCGCGCAGCAGTCGCCCCTCGCGCAGGAGCGCGTCTTGTCCCAACACGTCTTCCAACGCGCGCGGGCGCATGCGTTCGGCAAGCGGGGGCGGAGGAGCCGCGAGGTGACCGCGGCGTGCCGCGGCTTCGAGTAACGTGGGCTCGGGCGGGCGGGCTCCGCGCCGGGTGGCCACGTTATTGACCCGCTTTCGGCCGCGCCCCGAAAATGGCCGTGCCTACGCGGACCATGGTCGCGCCCGCGGCGACGGCGTATGCCAAGTCCGCTGTCATGCCCATGCTTAGCTCGGGCAAGCGCGCGGCGCCGCCATGAAGCTCGCGTAGCCGCAGCAGCTCGTCGAAGTACGGCCGTGCCCCGCTCGGGTCCTCGGTGTGCGGAGGCACGCACATCAACCCGCGCAGCGCGAGATTCTTGGCTTCACCGAGGGCGCCCAATATTTCCGGCAGCACCTCCGGAGCACAGCCGCTCTTCTGAGCTTCCCCGCCCACGTTGACCTCGATCAACACGGCTAACCCTTGTGCGCGCTTGTCCAACTCACGCACCACTTCGACCGAATGCACGGTGTGCAGTAATGAGACGATGGGCGCTACCACGCGCGCCTTGTTACGCTGCAGGTGCCCAATCATGTGCCAGCGCAGCTCGGTGAGGTCGGCCAATTCGGTCGCCTTTTGCTGCAGTTCTTGCACGTAGTTCTCGCCGAAATCGCGCTGGCCCGCCGCGTAAGCGGCTCGTATCGCGGACGCTGGCTGAAACTTGGAGACCGCGATCAAACGTACGGAGTCTGGAGGCCGCCCCGCGCGCGACGTGGCTTCCGCCACCTGCGCGTGCACCCGAGACAAGCCAGAGGCGATGTCCGTCACACGCGCCTCAGTTGGGTTGTTTCTTGAGTTCGACCGCGGCGCTGCGCACGCGCAAGCTGTCACCGCTTGAGGCCTCAAGGGTCCCCTTGAAACCGTCCCCATCACGGCTAGCGACCAGCGTGCCGTGCAGGCCAGTGGCATCGCTGGGTGTCAGCGACACGCGTAGCGTGTCATCTTCGACTTTGCCCGTGGCGTGGCTCGGGCCGAGCGCGCCTTCTCCGGAGCCGTCGACCATCCCGTCGTCGTCGATTTGCAGGCTGAGCTTGCCGGCGCCGCTCGAGGCCTTGCCGTCGTCCGCGGCCCACTCTTTGACCGCGCCGGTCTTGATCTCGACCGGCGCGAGCTTCGCTTGATATTCTGCGGAAAAACTCCCAGAAAACCAGGGTTTTGCCTGGGGCGCTGGGATGCTCGCGCTGGGCGCTGCGCTAGCGACGGACGTGGACGCCACCGGTCCCGCATCGCTCGGGTGGCCTTTGCAAGCGCCGACGGCGAGCGCGGTACACGCGCCGAGCCAGGCTGAGCTACGCATCCAAACCCCGCTCATGAACGCACCAGCTCTCGAATCCGCACGCCGATTTCGCCTTCCAGGTTGACCAGCTCTCCGCGAGCCACTTCACGACCGGCGACGCGCAGGATCACCGGCTCTGCGATGCGCCGTCCCGTTTCGATCACATCACCGGGGCCGAGCTCGGCCCACTCGCGCGCGGTCAGGGTGACAGCGCCCACTTCGACACGCACCACCACGGGCGAATCGAGCACGGCATCAGACAACGACGCTTCGGGTTTTCCGGGATCTGACATGAGCTCACCTGCATCTGGCAAGAGCTGGACGCTCTCGCCCCGTAACACGATTTTACCGTTGCGCGACAGCGTGCCCGAGAGGCCGCGATCGTGGCTGGCAGCGGCGAGCACAATCTGACCTTCGAGGTGCGCATCCAGCCACAGCCCAGTGCCTGGAAACCAGGCGTTTCCCGGGGTGAAATCAGCCAAGGTCGCGCGCTCGGCGAGACCGCAGCCGACCACCAGCGGCAGCTCGATCGCGAGTTCACCCAGCACGCTGAGCGGCGGCGTCGCGTCCTGTGTGACTTCGGGCAAACCGAGTGCGACGAGCACCTGGTACGGCGTATCGTCCAAGAGCACGGTCGCTTCGACGAATACATCCGTCGCGCGGGCGCGCGCCTCGCCCGGTTCAAGCACGCTGAGCGTTTCCTGAGCCCCGGCACGGCGCGCGAACTCCAGCACTAGCGCCGTCAACGCGCCGCTGAGTGAATCATCCAACGCCTCGTGGCTCGAGAGCGTGACCGGGCGACGTAGCACCCGACTCAACGCATTCGTTGCCAATTCGGGTTCGACCGATAGGGCGCAGACCGTGCCCGCGCCGAGCTCGAAGCCGAGCTCGGTCAAAGGGCGCCGACGAGGTGCTTCTGTGCCGACGCGCCGCACCACGAGCGACGCTTCGCTCTCGGTGAGCGCGGCCAACGCTGCGCGTAACCGCGGCACGTCCAGCACAGCCTGCACCTGGCGGCGGGCGCGCGCGGCACGCCGTGCACCCGTACGCGAGACGCTCTCGAGGGCGTTCCACGGGTAGGGCGTGGGGCGGGGCTGGCTCATCGGGCGCCGATGGTAACCCGCACTCAGCGCCCGCCCAGCGCCATCGAACACTGCATAACTAATTTAACAAGTACGGATGGTTAGCGCGTTTTCCACAGGCCCCACACAGCCCTGTGGAGGGTCTGACCGGCGCGGCGCCTCTGCGTTTGGGCGCGTGATAACCTGAACCGATGCTGAGCCGCTCGAGTTCGTGGGTCCTGGCTTCGTTGCTGCTGGCTCCGCTGAGCGCCGCTGCTGCACCACACGGCAATGGTCCAGTGCGCACAGATGTGCAGGGCGTCAAGGGCATCAGTCCCTTCCAGGAAGCCATCAAGAAGGGTGACGACTTGTTCGTGGCCCATGACTTCGAAGGTGCGATCGCTGCGTACACCGAAGCTGTCAGCCACGAACCGAAGAACGGGCTCGGGCACTACCGCATGGGTGAGGCGCAGATCGCCTCGGGTGACTTGGGCGGCGCTGAAGCTGCGTTCATCGCTGGGCTGCGCCTCGTGGGTTCGGATGCGCCGCTCAAAGCCAAGCTCACCTTCGGGTTGGCGGATTTGCACGAACGTCAGAAGGCGTACGACAAAGCCAACGATCGCTGGGCGGAGTACCAGACCCTGACTACGGAGCAGAAGGAAGCCCGAGGCTTTCCGGCAACCGCTATCGAACGCAAACGCGCGCTTGAGGCCTGGAAAACGACCAGCGCGGACGCGGCCGCCGTGAAGGCGCGCATCGAGAAGCGCACTCAGGCGGCGGACGAAGCCATGCGTAAGAGTTCCAAGTAGCGCGCCGTTTCAGCGCGCTACTCAGTGCACGCGCACGCGCACGCTTTGTGACATCGCGTCGTCCGCGCGCCGCGCAAAGTCGAGAAATTGCGGGTAGTCCTTGGGCTGCACGCGACCGGCAGGCAGATTCACGGTGCGGATCAGGCTGAGCTCAGAGGGCTTCTGGGTGTCCGCCACTAGCACCGAGCGATCGCCGTCGGAAAGTTTGGCTTGGATGGGGTCGCTGACGAGTTCTGCGCCCTTGGGTAGCACGATGCGCAGGTTGACCTCGCGATGCGTGGCTTCGGCCATGAGCAACGGAGTTTGCCGTTGCGGCAGCGCCGCGAGCTGACTCACGCGCGGTCCGAACGGCGGCGCGATCAGCAGCATGTCCCCCGAACGCTGCGCAAAGCCTGGAATTTTGGCCTTGGCGCGAATCACGAGCGGGCTGTCCAAGTCGTCGAAGTGGTCGAGCGCGTAGCTTTGCAGTTCCAGGCCGCGCAGCTCCGGGCCGAGCAGGCGTGACTCGAGCACATCGCGCAGTTGCTCCTCGGGGATCTCGGCCAGCGCGGTGCGCAAGCCCATCGCGTATTTTCCAAAGAAGCTTTGTTGGAGGTCCAGATCTGCGGAGCCGTCCAGGTTCAGGTGGATCGTGCCTTCGTAGCGTACGTTGTCTAGCGCGCCTGCCGTCGGGACCTTGGCCGCTACCGGCTTGTCGTCGGACAATACGTATGCCGGCATGCCGCGCGTCTCGGCGGAAACGTACCCGAACGGCGTGTACTTGCCGCCGAAGCTCAGCCAGATCGGCTCCTTGTCGGCAGTGACGCGCAAGAGCGGCGCGGTGAATAACGTGGCCTCCGAAAATGGCCCGCTAGGCGGCAAACTGAGCCGATTTTGCGCGATCGCGTAGTTAATCCGGATGTTCAACGCCCGGCACAGCGCGATGTAGCCACGCCACTGATTGCCGTTCTTGCCCACAATGACGCGGCGGCCGTCGCTCTCGTCGCCCTCCTGCACATTGGCGACGATCCAGCGATACAGCCGCTTGGCGCGTTCCGTGCGCGACGTCTCTGGCACCCCTTCCACGATGTGCTGAGCGATCAGCACGATGCGCGGATCGATGGGCGTCAAGTCGGCGACGGCGTCGCTCATCGAGCGCAGGCTCTCGCTCAAGCTCACGCCCCAGCCGAGCTGCACGCTGGGCAAGAACTCCGTTACCGGCGCGCCGAACGGCTCGACCGGCGCAGCAGGGCTATTGTCGACGCGCCAACGGCGCACCACGAGCGGCCCATTTTCCGTCACTTTTGGCGGCGGAACTTCGTTTTTCGTTTCGATCAAGAGCGGCTTGCTCTTGGGCGAAATCACGACCAATTCACTGCGGGCGTAAGCAATGTTCTCTTCGCGGAAGAACCAGCGCGGCCCTGAGTAGCTGAGCCCGCGTTGTCCGTCGCCCGGATTGCTCTCGATGCGCTCGGTCTCGATGTAGTCACCGACCTCGAGGTGCGGCATCGTGACCGTCTGCTTGCCTTCGATCAGCTCGGGCTCCAGCACCTGCCCGTTCTTCTTGATCACGCGCAGGTGCAGGATCAGGCCGCCTTGCAGCTGCTGTTCGGCCATCGTACTGATGGCCTCCGCGCTCTGCACTTTGATCAGCTCGTGTTCGAGCATGCGACTCGAACCGTCGGCATGGACCCAGAATGCGGCGTAGTCCAGCACGCGGGCTGCGGTGCCCGGGAGTACGGTGCCGGATTTCTCGTACTCGTCGATCAACGGCTGCGTCTTGAGGCGGTACGGTTCGAGCTCGCTGACGCCTTCCACGAGGTCCAGGGCTTGTTCGAGCATCGTGGTCGGCGCGCCGCTTTGCACTGCATCCACCAAAGCGCGCACCAGTGCATCGTGCGAGCCACTGGCGTAGCGGGCGTCTGCCAGATCCACGCGCGCTCGCTCGTTCCGTGGTTCTTGCTTGATTGCGGCTTCGAGCTTGTTCCAGCTCTCCTTCTCGTTGCCGGCGCGCACCATCACGTCGTAGATGCGCTGGGTGATGTCCTTGCGCTCCGGGCGGCGCGCTCCGATGCGCTTCAGTTCGGCTAGCGCGGTCGGGTAGTCCTGTTCGGCGAGGGCGCGGCTCAGCACGACTTCGCTGTCGGGGTCGAGCTTCCTGATGCGCTCGACCAAGCTGTCGGCGGTTTTCGCGTCACCGACGCTGTCGAAAGCGCTGACGGCAGCCGTGAGCACGTCCGGATCGTCCGGGAAGCGTTTGGCCAACTCGCGCACAGTGCTGGAGTTTTCGGACGTCCAACCCAGGTCGTTGTACATGCCCGCCTGAGCGGTGAGTACGTCCGGCACCTCCGGAAAGGCGTCCACGAGCACTGCGATCCGCCGCACGCCCTCGGTCATGCCGCTCTTCTCGGCCTCCCAGAGCGCTAGGGCGAGGTGTGAATTCCACAATCGCGCGTCCTTCTTTACGGCTTGCTCGCGCAACTCACGCGCCAGATCGCGGCGCTGGCTTTGCGCGAAGAGCGGATCGCCCGCGGTGAAGCTGGCGGCCGCGCCCAGAACGACGCCGGTGGCGCGCGATGGATCCTTGAGCAGGGGTGCGAGCAAGACTGAAGCGACGTCCGCCTGACCTTCCAGATTGGCCAGAAATGCCCCAGAAAAGCGCAGCAAATCATCCTGCGGATCGATCAGCACGCCCCCCTTGATCCAAGGATCGAAGACGTTGGCATGCGGCAGTACCTGCGGCGCCACCACTGAGTAAGGGCTCGTCGGATCATCCGAGGTTGCGATGCCCAGCGGGCGCCCATCCGGATGCAAGAAGCGCACGGCGACCTGCGGCTCACCCACCTGTAGCAAGATGCGATGCCGACCCTGAACCAACTTCAGGCGTACCCCGAGCTGCGTCCACACGCCCCAAACGCGCGGATCCTTGCGCTGCACCAAATGGTCATCGACCCAGATTGCGAACGTGTTCAGCGGCGCAATCAGGACCTCTTCTTCGTCCGGGAGATCCAAGTATGTTTCTGCGTAGTACACGCCCGCGCCGACCGGTTCATCGACGCTGAAACCGCAGCCGGTGCGCTTCGACGTCAGGATGCGTGGCGACTCCCCGACGCTCGGATCCGGGTCCCAACGACTGGGCCAAGGACCGGGCAACTCTGCCGGAAAAGAGCGCAATGAGTCACTCGCGACGTTGCGTCCGAAGGGGCCAGCGACGCGCAATTTCTTGGCGCAGCCATGTAGGTCCGCAGCCGAGTCATCGAAGCCCTTCTGAGCTTCTTGGTACGCCTCGACGCGCCACCAATCCACCAACTCTTCGCGTGCGCGCCAACCAATGTTGCGCGGGTCCTTGAGCGTGCTTTCCACGAACGGCTTCCAGCGCTGCCATAGGTCCTTGCCGTTGTGCCGGAAGGCCACGGCTTGGTGTGCCGCGTACCAGGCTACGAACGGCGCGCGTGGGTCGTCCGACTCACGCGCGGCCTTGAGCGCTTCCAAGAAGTGCTCCGAGACGACGCTGAACTGACCATGGCTCGAGGCTTCCAGCCCGAGCGCGAAATGCCCGACCATGTCCTTCGCGCCCAGCTTCAAAAGCCGGCTCTTGGCGCGCGCGGCGCGCTCGGCGCTGCCCCCCGGACCGATCAACTCTGCTAACAGCCAGCGCCCGACATACGCGGAGTCAGCGCTCGCCTCCCCGCCTTTTCGCAGGGATTCGACGCCTTCGGATTTGGCCGTGCCGGCGCTCGCAGCGCAGCCGCCCATGAGCGCGAGGCTGACAGCCCAGGCAGCGGCGTAGGAAAACGGACGCATCACTCGATCACCAATCGGGGGCTGAGGGCCAGGTCGGCTTCTTGGCAGAAGGCCTTCCAAGCCGG
>JBDTJC010000077.1:0-2763 GCA_039936055.1 Polyangiaceae bacterium
CGAGCCGACAGGACGACGCTGCGGCCATGAAGCTGGCCGGAATTGATGCAAATCTGCTCGCGGCGCTGGATGCGCTGCTATGCGAAAAGAGCGTGACGCGCGCCGCGCGACGGCTCGGGGTCGGGCAACCTGCCGTCAGCCATGCGCTTGCGCGCCTGAGAGAACACTTCAAGGACGAGCTGCTGCTCCTGAACGGACGCAAATACTATCTAACGGCTAGGGCCGAAAAACTAGCGTTAGTGGTCGCAAGTGCGACGCTTGCGCTGAGCGATGTCTTCGCGGATCGGCCGAGCTTCGATGCGGCCACGTCGTCCCACCGGTTCGTCATCGCCTGTTCCGATTTGTTGGGCATGCTCGTCGTCCCCGAGCTGGTTCGCAAATTGCAGAGCGAAGCGCCGAACGTAGAGCTCGAGCTTCGCGCGGTCGCGGGCGTGTCGAAAGAGGCGGTTCTTTCGGCCGGTGTGGATCTGGCGCTCGGCACCTTCGAAGACGTGCCTTTGGGCATCAACCAGCAGTCTCTGTACGACGACCCGCCCGTTTGCGTCGTGCGCGCAAACCACGAGCAGGTCGCAGAACGACTCGACCTCGAAACGTACTGCAATCTCCCACACCTTGAGTTCGGCGCCACTGCGGACGCTATACCGGGGCTGCAAATCGATCGCGCGCTCGCAGCCATCGGCAGAAGCCGAAAGGTGCCTCTTCGTGTGCCGTACTATGCTCTCGTGCCGCATATTCTCGAACAAACCGAGCACGTTGCCACGCTGTCCGCGCGCGCCGCGAACCTGCTGGTGAAGATGGCTCGTTTGCGGATTGTCGACGTCCCCCTGTCACTGCCGACCTATCGCTACTCGCAGATCTGGCGGAACAGCCAGGACGATGACCACGCACACGCCTGGCTTCGCGAGCAGATCGCGAGCCTCTGCCAGCGCCCTGGGCTGGCTGTAACGAAACGTCACTTGGCTTTGCAGCCGGGGCTGTCGCTTGAAGCGGGGGCTGCGACGCATGCCCAAGCTGCCACTGGCTAGCTGCACGGAACGATCTGCTGCGAGCGCGGCAAGGAGTTTTTGAGCTTGGAAGTGTGACGTCGATCGAGCGTGTCCCAGCCGTTGCGGCACACGGCGCACGCCGCAAGGCACGACCCTTGCAGCGCTCCCAGCATGACACGCAGGCTCATTTATCGGTTCGGCGTCGGCGATGCAGAGGGCAGAGCTGAGTGGAAGGAGCTACTCGGGGGCAAAGGGGCGAACCTCGCGGAAATGGCCCAAATGGGTATTCCCGTTCCCCCTGGCTTCACGATCACGACGGAAGCTTGCGTGGACTACCTGCGGAATTCGGCGATCCCGGCGGGGTTGTTCGAGAGCGTGCGTGAAAGCCTAGCTTGGCTCGAGCAAAGCACGCTCAAAGGCTTCGGAAGCAAGGATAATCCACTGCTTGTCAGCGTGCGCTCAGGCGCACAAACCTCGATGCCCGGCATGATGGATACGGTGCTCAACCTGGGCCTCAATGACCGCACGGTGCTGGCGCTCGCGCAGCACAGCCATTCCGAACGCTTCGCCTTCGACGCCTACCGTCGCCTGCTAGCGATGTTCGCCGACGTGGTGCTCGGGGTTGAGCGCAGTCTGTTCGACCCGCCGCTGCATGAAGCACGCCGCCGCATCGCTGGTCAGCGTGACCTGCCCTTGCCGGCGGACGAGGAGGCACTGGCTCGCTTGGTTCCGGACACGTTGCTCGGCGTCGCCGAGCTCCGTGAGGTGGTGGAAAGCTACAAGGCGATCATCCGGTCCCATGCGCACGAAGCGTTCCCGGAAAGCCCCCACGAGCAACTCGAAGCGACCATCGCCGCAGTATTTCGGAGTTGGAACAACCCGCGCGCCAAGCTGTACCGCGCCATGCACCACATTCCCGATGACTGGGGCACGGCCGTCAACGTGCAAGCCATGGTCTTCGGAAATCTGGGGGACACTAGCGCAACCGGCGTGGCATTCACCCGTGACCCGAGCACCGGTGAACGACGCTTTTTCGGTGAATGGCTGCCGAACGCCCAAGGCGAAGACGTAGTAGCGGGGGTGCGCACGCCACTCGCGCTCGCCAAGGCCGCGGACAGCGGCGGCTCATCGCTCGAGGAGCTCATGCCGGAAAGCTACCGAGAGCTGTTTGCCATCCAGGCCAAGCTTGAGCAGCGGTTCCGTGACATGCAAGACATCGAGTTTACGATCGAGGCCGGCAAGCTGTACTTGCTGCAAACTCGCAACGGCAAGCGCTCGGCACGTGCCTCGGTGCGTATCGCGGTCGAGATGGTGGGTGAGGGTTTGCTCCACCCGGATGAGGCCATCCTGCGCGTCGATCCGGAGCGCCTGCAAGACCTGTTGTTTCCCGCCATCGATCCTCGCTCCGCGGCAGTACCTCTGGCGAAGGGCATTGCAGCATCACCCGGAGCGGTCACCGGGCGCGCGGTGTTCAGCGCGGACGAAGCGCAGACGTTCGCTGCACAGAACGAGTCGGTGATCTTGGTGCGCGCCGAGACTTCACCCGAGGATCTGAGCGGGATGAAGGCGGCTAAGGGCATCCTCACCGCGCGCGGCGGCGCCACGAGCCACGCCGCGGTCGTCGCCCGCGGCATGGGACGGCCGTGTGTGTCCGGCTGCGCTGCACTCAACGTTGACCATGTTGCACGCAAAATGACCATCCATTCAGCCAACGGCGCGATCGTTGCAACGGTCGTCCAGGGCGACACGATTACGATCGACGGCTCGACCGGCAATG
>JBDTJC010000078.1:0-14832 GCA_039936055.1 Polyangiaceae bacterium
AGGCTCGATACGCTGTGGCCCTGTCGAAGCGCAAAGCAGTTACTGATTCGGGCCTGCCCTCGTTGAACGAGGCGCGGGCCGAGCGGCGTCGAGCCATCGCGCTCGGGCGCGTGCGCATGGCCTCGATCCCTCCGCAATTTTGGCTGTGGACGGCGGTCGCGCTCGGCGCCTTCAGCGTGATCTATTGGCGCATCTCGCAGGGTCAGATCGAGACGCGGCGCAGCCAGGTGATGGCCAAGCAGCGCGCAATCGCGATGACCTTGGGGCCGAAAATCATCCCGTTCCGTGCCCAGGTCGAAGGCTGGGTGCGTGAGCTTTCCGCGGGTTGGCCGGGTGACTTCGTCGACCCAAGCGCCTCGCTCGAGAAGATCAGTACGAGCCCGGGGGTGTACTTCCGGCTGCGCATGGCGAATACCGGCTCGGTGAAGGCGATTCGAGCGGGCGCGCGCGCGTCGCTGCACGACGGCTTCACGTCGTGCCTGTTCGTCCGCGTCAACGCGCCGGACCCGACTAAGGGCCTCGCGTGCCGCGTGACGGCAGACTGCGTTTCTGGGCTCCTGTGCAATGAGTGGAACGCCTGCTCGGAGCCGCCACGCCCGTACAACATGCGCCTCGCGTATCGGGCCTTGCGCGTGCTGTCGAGTGATTGGACGGACGAGGTCCACGAAGCGGACACCGAACTCGGGCTCAATGCGTACGATCGGGATTTGGACAGCGTTGCCAAGCGAGATGTGCCGGTCGCGATCGAGGTCCTGTCGCGCTCGCGCTACTTCACGCTGGTGCTAGATGAAGACCCCGCGGGAGGCGTGCCGCCGGAGGCGCCTGATGCCGGCGAAACGAACGACGAGCGCGTGCAGCGCGAACCGCACGCCGCGCGCATCGGCATTTGGGATTTGAAGACCCAAACCGCGCTTTTGCGGCTCAAGGCCGACGCCAACGGTGAGTTCGTGCCGGTCGGTGACCGCGTCGTGCAGAACCCGGCCACGCTGGCGGCGGAGCAGCGTCAGACCAACAGCTGCGCGTTGGCGCTGTCGGTCAAAGACGCCCTGTCGAAGAACGAGCCACCGACGCACTAGTCTCGAGTTGGGCGAAAATCACGAGCGAGATTTGTGGTGGATGCCCCCACCCCATCCGTCCTCGCGCTTCGCGCTGCGGGCGGTGGCCTCCCCCAAATCGCCCGCAGGAGCGGGCTCAGGGGGAGGGCGGCTAGGCTGCGCTGGCGACATAGTCGACGAGAGGGCGGAGAGATTTACGTAAGTCACTAACGCTTGCGGCTGGATCAAGAAGTCTTTTTTGCCAGGATTCGCGGCGCAGCGTTGCCAGCATATCGCTGAAGGTGACCTCCAGCGGCGCGCGAAGCGCGACGCTGGGGAGGGGCGGCGGCACGCGCAGGCGGCGTAGCCGCCGAGCATGGCGCGGGGTGGGCACCCCCTCTAGAAAAACGCCCAACTCGAGACTAGTGCTACTCGCGTTAGCCGCGTCAGCGAAGCGTTTCGAGGCGTAGCCCCCGAGGCGCCCCGTGATCACCGAGGCACAGGGCAGCTGCGGAGGCAGCGCCGCGATCGATGAAGGAGTCCAAACCGGCGCCGGACCGAACCACCGTTAGTTCAGTAGGCGCGGGTGCGGCACACCTTGCGCGTCCACCCCGCGCAAGTCGAAGGTGATCGAGCCGTTTTCGGCGCGCACAATCACGTGCCCGCCGTGCTCGAGCTGCCCGAAGAGGAGTTCGTCACCTAGCGGTTTCTTGATCTCGTCTTGGATCAAGCGGGCGAGGGGACGCGCGCCGTTGGCCTTGTCGTAGCCCTTCTCGGCTAGGTACAAGCGTGCGGATTCCGCCAGCTCGATGGTGACGTCACGATCGGCTAGTTGGTCACCAAGTTCGCGCATGAACTTGTCGACGACGCGGCTCATCACCGCAGGTGACAGCGCATCGAAGGCAATGCGTGCATCCAACCGATTGCGGAACTCCGGACTGAACGTGTTGCGCAGGGCCAACGAATCCGTGTTCTGCGAATCACGATTGCCGAAGCCGACCAGGCCGCGCGCCATGTCCTGCGCCCCGACGTTGCTGGTCATGATCAGCACGACGTGCCGGAAATCACCCTGTTTTCCGTTGTTGTCGGTCAGCGTGCCGTGGTCCATCACCTGCAGCAGCACGTTGAACACGTCCGGGTGCGCTTTTTCGATTTCGTCCAGTAGCAGCACGGCGTGCGGCGTCTTAGCCACAGCTTCGGTGAGCAAGCCACCGCGGTCGTAGCCGACGTAGCCGGGGGGCGCGCCAATCAAGCGCGAGACGGTGTGCCGCTCCATGTACTCGCTCATGTCGAAGCGAATCAGCTCTATGCCCAGCGTTTTGGCGAGCTGCCGCGCGGCCTCGGTCTTGCCGACGCCCGTCGGACCGGTGAACAAGTACGAGCCAATCGGCTTTTCCTTCGGGCGCAAGCCGGCACGCGACAGCTTGATTGCCGCAGCCAACTCCGCGAGGGCTCGATCCTGGCCGAAGACCGCCTTTTGCAGATCCGACTCGAGGCTCTTGAGGGCGGACTTCGCGTCGGCGGTGACATGGCGCGACGGGATTTGCGCCATGCGCGACAGCACGGCTTCGATGCGAGGTACATCCACCACCGTGCCTTCGGCACCTTCGGCACCTTCGGCGGCTTCTAGCTTCGCGTCTGCGCCGCCTTCATCCATCAAATCAATCGCTTTGTCGGGCATTTTCTTGTCGCGCAGGTGGCGGTCAGCGAGCGTTGCGGCGGCTTCGATGGCCTCGGTCGTGTACGTCACGCCGTGGAACTCCTCGTAACGCGGCTTGAGACCCTGCAAAATCTGGATCGTTTCGCTCAGGCTCGGCTCGAGCACGTCAATCTTCTGGAAGCGGCGCGCCAACGCACGATCCTTCTCGAAGTGTGAACGGTACTCCTCGAACGTGGTCGCGCCGATACAGCGCAGCTTCCCGTTGGCGAGCGCGGGTTTGAGCAAGTTCGCGGCGTCCAAAGTGCCGCCGCTGGCCGCACCCGCGCCGACCATGGTGTGGATCTCGTCTACGAACAGCACGGCGTGCGGCAGGCTTTCGATCTGCTTGAGCACGGCTTTGACGCGATTTTCGAAATCACCGCGGAAGCGCGTGCCGGCGACGAGCGCGCCCATATCCAACGAGTAGATCACCACGTCAGCCAGCGGCTTGGGGATGTCCTTGGCAACGATCTTCGCGGCGAGGCCTTCGACGATCGCGGTCTTGCCGACGCCGGCGTCACCGACGAACATCGGGTTGTTCTTGCGGCGGCGGCACAGTACCTGAATGGCGCGGCGTAGCTCCTTTTCACGACCCACGAGCGGCTCGATGTTGCCCGCTTTGGCTTGTTCGTTCAGGTTGATCGCAAACTTGGCCAGCGCGTCCGCGGGCGGCGCGCCGTCCTCTTCCTCGGTGCTCGAAGCACGTTCGCCGGAGGTCAGCGCGTCTTCGTCGTCGCCATCCTTGCTCACACCGTGCGAGACGAAATTCACCAAATCATAACGCGTGAGGCCGGCCTCATTGAGCGCGGCCACAGCGGCCGAATCCAACTCGCTGAAGATCGCGATCAGGACATTGTGCCCTTTGAGCTCTTCTTTGCCGCTGTTCTGCACGTTGATCGCGGCGCGACTCAGCACGCGCTGAAAGCCGCGCGAAGCGCTCAGATCGAGTTCTCCGGGTTCTGGCACGCGGCTCACTTCCTCCTCCAGGAAGCGATCCAAGGAGCGCTTCAACTTATCCACGTCCCCACCGGCCATCTTGGCGACGCGGGCGGTGGCCGGATCTTGCAGTAGGCCGTAGAGCAGGTGCTCCACGGTCATGACGTCATGACGACGCCTAATGGCTTCACTTTGCGCGAATGCGCAGGCAGCTTCGACTTCAGCGCTGACTTTCACTCGTCGGACCCTCCGAAGCCTTCCGGCTCTGCAGTGCACTTGAGCGGGTGACCGTGCTCTTTCGCGTAGTCCATCACCAACGACGCTTTCGTTTCGGCGATGTCGCGACTGAAGACGCCCGCGACGCCGTAGCCCTTGCGATGGATGTTGAGCATCACGCTCGTGGACGCGGTCTCGTCGAGATGAAAAAATTTCATCAAGACGTGCACCACGAACTCCATCGTCGTGTAGTCGTCGTTGTGGAACACTACGACGTACTTACGTGGCTTCTTGGTCTTAGGCCGTTCCGCGATGGCAAGGCCGTCATCACGTTCCGGGTTCACTCGCTCGTTAGGCGGCATGAAATGATCCCGGTGAATCTGAGCACGCTCACCTCAAATGTCGAGGGGGTACGGCGGCTTCCGGCCCGCGAGCGCATTGAGGGGTGTGCAGGGGCGACGGCGGAAACACACCGCCGTCGAACATTCCAGCGCACCGTTTAGGCCCGGGGCCCAAACTCGGGGGAGGGGCCCCGATCTTAAGCGGGGAGGGGGGAATCCCCTGACCGAGAAACGAAACCTAGAAAACGCGAGAAAAACTCAGGTCGCGGTCTTCGCGGGCGTCTTCGGTGCAGCGGCGGCTGCATTTTCGCGGGCGCGCTTCAGCTCCCATTCGGCGTTCTTCTTGGCGCGGCGTTCGCGCTTGCGGCGGCTGGTGCGAGGATCTTGCGGGCTTCCCATGATGGTGGCGCTCTCTAGCAGAGGTTTTCGGGCCTGTCGCGACTAAATCGCGCAGTCCCTCGGGGTTAGCGGGCTTGGCGGGCGGGTGGTCGGCGCAAAGCTCGCGGCATGAGTCAGTGTCGGGGCCTGAAATCCCCGAATTTTCAATGGTCGCGGAGTGAATCAGGCGGTCGGAGCGGCGTGTTTTTCGAGTAGCGTCGCCAGGCGTGGCGCGGCGCCCTCGACCTGCTTTTGTGCCATCGGGCGCAGCTTCTCGTACGTCTTCTTCACCGCCTGGCCGTCGGCGCGCGCGGCGCGCGCGTCAGTGACGGCGAGCAGCGCTTGGGCCACGCGCGCTGTGTTCTGCTTGAGGTAGGCGCCGGCCGGCGTCTTCTTCTGGGCGGCCTCTTGGTAGATGGGGTCCACCGCCTCCAAGAAGTCATCGAGCAGATTGTTGACGGTGAGGCGCACGAAGCCAGGGCGAATTCCTTGTACAATCTTGTAGGCGCCCTTGATGGCGATGCCACTCAAACCACCTTTGTCGGCCACTTCTTCGTCCAGCACGGTGCAGGCGTCCGTGATCACGGCCTCCCGCTTGTCTCCGGATCCAATCTGTTCACGTAGGCTCGGCATATTTCCCTGACTTTCTCACTGTCCCTGCCGCTGATGTAGGCGGCAGGGGCTATATACCGCGCGGCGCGGCGCGGCACAGCCCCGGAAAATTCGGACCGCGCACGATGCCGATGAGGAGGATAGTAATGTCCGGAGCTACTTGACTGAAGCCCGGCGGGTTGGGCCTAATGGAAGACGGGGCTCGGACGCGACTAGCCGCGCTCCTTTCTTGCAAATGCCCCAATAGTCGAGTCAGACGCTCGCGTTTCAGGATGACCGAAGACCTCAAGCAAGGCTCCAAGCTCGGGGATTACGAGCTGATACTGAGAGTCGGGCGGGGCGGAATGGCAACCGTCTGGGTCGCTCGTGAGCGCGCGGCGAGCAACAAAGACGACCGGCTCGTGGCCGTGAAGGTGATGCTCACCGAGCTCGCTGACGAGAGCGAGTTCATCAAGATGTTCTTGGACGAGGTTCGGCTCGTCCGCAGCATCCGCCACCCGAACGTGGTTGATGTGTACGACGTCGGCGAACACGACGGGATGATGTGGATGGCGATGGAATGGGTGGAGGGTGAATCCCTGCACACCGTGATCGCGGAGGCCGGCAAACGCCGCGCGATCCCACCGGAGCTCGCGGTGCGCATCATTGCGGACGCCGCGGCCGGTGTGCACGCCGCCCATGAATTGCGGGACCTGGACGGCAGCCTGCGCGGCGTCGTGCACCGGGACATCTCGCCGCACAACATCCTGATCGGCACCAACGGCGCGGTAAAGCTGGTGGACTTCGGGGTGGCGAAGGCCCTGGGGCGCATCAGTGAGGCGACTCGCGCGGGGCAGCTCAAGGGTAAGTTTGGCTACATGTCCCCTGAGCAAGCGCTCGGTAAAGGGGTGGATCGCCGGAGCGACATTTTCTCGCTCGGCATCGTCTTGTTCGAGCTGACGACCAGTCGCCGTCTGTTCCGCGGCGAACACGACATCGAGACCTTGCGCTTGGTGATCTCCGGCGCGATCCCGAATCCCACGCAGATCGACCCCAAGTACCCGCCCGATCTCGAGCGCATCGTGATCAAGGCGCTCGAGCGAGACGTTTCCGCTCGCTACCAAACAGCGGCCGAGTTTGAACACGACTTGCGCGCTTTCCTCAGTGCGGAGCGTTTGATCGTGCCGCAAAGCGGCGTGGCGGCTATCCTCAAGCGCGTACTCGGGGATCGCATCGAGCAGCGCCGCAAAGCGGTACGGGCCTCGCTCAAGGCGTTGAGCAGTGGCGCGGCGCCTACCGCGCAATTGCTGCTCAACGACCCGGCGTTCACGCCGACGGGCAAGGATCGCATCACCGTCAGCGGGATCAGCACCATCACGGGCACGGGCTTGAGTGGGTTGAGCGGCCTCAGCTCACCCGGCACTTCGTCCAGCGCAGTCCAGAAATCTCCGTCGGAAAACAGCCGACCGGGGCTGCAAAGCCGGAGCGCGTCGCGCCCGCGGCTGAGCACTGCCAGTGTACTGGGCTACGCGATCGGCCTGGCCGGGCTCGCGATCGCGTTGTTCGTGCTGCTATTCATGCGCTGAATCGCGACGTCTTTCGCGACGAACCAAGCCGGCGGGCCGTTCGTCGCGAAAGTCAGTATGTCCGTATCTGATCGAGATGTGGGGCGTCTCATGCGGGGAGGGTCGGGCGCAATTCGCAATTCCAGAGAGCCGGTCGCAAGTTCGTCCGGTGTGCTTCCTCGAGTGCGTGCGCTAGAGTCGAGCGGTCTTTCGTCCGTTCCTAGAATCATGGGCAAGCTCCTCGTCGTCGACGACCAACGCAATATGCGCACTACGCTAGCAATGATGCTGCGTGGCGGCGGCTATGAGGTCGATGAAGCCGCGGACGGCGCGCAAGGCCGCGAGCTCGGCGCCACTGGCGCGTACGACGTCGTGATCACGGATCTGCGCATGGGGGAGTTCGACGGCATCGACGTGCTGCGCGCCACGAAAGAAGCGCAACCGATGACCGAGGTGATCGTGATGACCGCGTACGGCACGATCGAGAGCGCCGTCGAGGCGATGCGCGTGGGCGCGTTCGACTACATTCAAAAGCCGTTCAGCGAGCAAGAGCTGATCGTCAAGGTGTCGAAGGCGTTCGAGAGTCGGCGGCTGCACGGTCAAGTGCAGCTCTTCGCACAAGAGTTCAAAGAGCGTTATCACCTCGAGAAGATCATCGGCCGTTCGCAGTCCATTCGTGACGTGTTGACGCGCGTAGTGAAGATCGCGCCGACGGATGCGATTGTGCTCATCACTGGCGAAAGCGGCACGGGCAAGGAACTCGTCGCGCGGGCCGTGCACGCCAACAGCAAGCGTGCTCATCGCCCGTTCGTGACCGTTAACTGCGCGGCGATCAGCGAGACGCTCTTGGAGAGCGAGCTGTTCGGGCATGCGCGTGGCGCGTTCACGGGCGCAGTGTCCGCACGCAAAGGTTTGTTCGAAGAGGCTGATGGCGGTACGTTTTTCTTCGACGAAATCGCGGAGACCACGCCCAGCTTCCAAGCCAAGCTGCTGCGAGCGATTCAAGAGGGCGAAGTGTGGCGCGTGGGCGAGAACAAGCCCATCACCATCGACATCCGCGTCGTGGCCGCCACGAATGTGGATTTGAGTTTGGCTGTGGAGGAGCGTCGCTTCCGACAAGACTTGTATTACCGCTTGAACGTGGCGCGCTTTCATCTCCCGCCACTACGTGAGCGGCGTGAGGACATCCCGCTATTGGCGGAGTTCTTCTTGGATAAATACAATCGCAAGATGAACGCACGCGCCCGTCCCGCGGAAGGCGTCATGGACAAGCTCACGACCTATGATTTTCCGGGCAACGTGCGCGAACTCGAGAATTTGATCGAGCAATCCGTGGCGCTTTGTTCGGGCGGTGTGATTACGGTGGACGACGTGTTGCCGGAAGTGCCGCGCAAGGCCGGCCGCGCCCCGGGCAAAACCCTGGCGGACATCGTGGATGAATCCGAGCGCCAGGCGCTCGGGGCCGCCCTGCGGGCCTCCGACGGCAGCCGCGAGCGCGCCGCCGAAGCCCTGGACATCAGCCCGACGACGCTCTGGCGTAAGATGACACGCCTCGGCATCACGTTCGAAAATCGGTAGGGGCGTGGTGGTGTGACTACAGCGGTGAGGCCGACCCAAAGCCTTTTGGGTTGGGATCGACTGTGGCGCGTGGCGACTGTCGCGAGCGGTTAGAACAGTAGTTCTCCGGTTTCGCCGGCTCTCGTAGGTCTGCGCGTTGTTCGCCGATCGTGATCTGGTCTTCCAAGACTTATCGCTCATTTTAGTTCCGGGCGCGCGGCTGTGCTGCTTGGCGCACGCTGGGGCGTGGCGTGCGGCGCTGCTCGCGCACCGGAGAGCGAGAGGAGCGCGCGGCTGGGGTGTTTGGCGCACGCTGGGGCGTGGCGTGCGGCGCTGCGCGCGCACCGGGGAGTGAGAGGGGCATTCGGACGGGCTGCTTGGCGCGTGCTGGGCGTGGCGGGGGGTGCGGGCGCAACGCGGGGCGGGGGCTGGGGTGTTTGGCGCGTGCTGGGGCGCGGGCACAGCCGGGGAGGCGGCGTCGGGTGCATTCGCGAGCACATTCGCTGGCGCGGTGTGCGCAAATCTGATTCCTTTCGCGCGTGAAGACGGCAGCGTTCGACTATGAGCTCCCGGAGGCGCTGATTGCGGCGCACCCGACTGAACGCCGTGATGGCGCGCGCTTGCTCGTGGTCGACGGTTCCGAGCTGCGTGACGCGATGGTCGACAGCTTGGCGGAGCTGATCCCGGAGGGAGCGCTGTTGGTAGTGAACGACACGCGCGTGCGGCGCGCCCGGGTTTTCGGCACGAAACAGAGCGGCGGGCGGGTCGAGCTCTTGTTCATTCGCCGCGTTTCGCCAATCAACAGCGGCCATGGTGAGACGGGCGAACAGTGGGAAGCGATTGGCCGTTCCAGCAAAGCCATTCGCGTGGGCACGCTGATTGACTGGGACGAGATCCGTTTTGAGATTCTAGGGCGCGCAGAGGATGCCACGCTGCTCGTCCGCGTGCGCACCGGCGGCGCGGATTTTGAGGAAATTTTGGCTCAGCGTGGACACTTGCCGCTGCCGCCGTACATGCGCCGCGGAGATGAACTCACCGACTTGGAGCGTTATCAAACCGTATACGCACGGCGTACCGCCTCCGCGGCGGCGCCGACGGCGGGCTTGCATCTGACGCCACAGTTGTTCGAGCGCCTTGCCGCTCGCTCCGTGGAAGTGGCGCAATTGGAGTTGGAAGTCGGCCTCGGTACGTTTCGGCCGGTGCAGGTCGAGGACTTGGACGAGCACCCGATGCACGCCGAAATCATCGATATTGGCCCAGATCTGGTGTCCGCGGTGGCCCGAGCGCGCGAAAGAAAAAAACCAGTCGTCGCTGTGGGTACCACGGTCGTGCGCGCGTTGGAGAGCGCAGCCGACGCGGAGCAACCCGGGCGAGTGCGGGTCACGCGCGGCGAGACGCGGCTCCTGATTCAACCCGGCTATCGCTTCTCGGTGGTGGATGCTTTGCTCACCAATTTTCACGTGCCGCAGAGCACGCTCCTGGCGCTGGTTTCGGCGTTCGCGGGCTACGCTGTGGTGATGTCGGCCTATCGTCATGCGGTGGCAGCGCGCTACCGCTTTCTGTCTTACGGGGACGCCATGTGGATCCCGAGGAGAAGCGCGTGATCTCATTCCGCGTCAGCGCAACGTCTGGCGAAGCGCGCAGCGGCGTGCTCACCAGCTCGCATGGCGACGTGCCCACGCCCGCCTTCATGCCCGTCGGCACGCAAGCGGTGGTCAAAGGCGTGTCGTCAGAAGAGGTGCAAGCGACGGGCGCGCGCATGCAAATCATGAACACATACCACCTGTGGGTGCGCCCAGGCCCAGAGCTGATTGCGGACTTTGGTGGGTTGCATGGGTTCGCGCGTTGGCCGCACACCATCGTCACGGATTCAGGGGGATTCCAGGCCTTTTCGCTGGCGCACAACCTCACGACCACAGAGCACGGCTTCCAGTTCGCTTCGCATTTAGACGGCAAAAAAATGCTGCTCACGCCCGAGGAAGCGATGCGCGTGCAGGGCCTGTTGGGTTCGGACATCGCCATGCAGCTCGATATCTGCCCGCCCGGCGGTTCGCCGCGCCCTGATCTCGTGGCAGCGGTGGAACGCACGACGCGCTGGGCCGCGCGCTGCCTCGCGGCGCGTGCCCCGAAGCAAGGCGTGTTCGGCATTGTGCAAGGTGGCACGGACGTCGAGTTGCGGTTGTCGCACATCGAGCAATTGGCCAAGCTGCCGTTCGATGGCCTCGCGTTGGGCGGCTTCAGTGTCGGCGAGCCGATTCCGGACATGTATCGCGCGCTGGCGGTCGTTGCTCCGGCGATGCCCGCCGATCGCCCGCGCTACCTGATGGGAGTCGGTATGCCGAGCGACATCTTGACCGCGGTGGGTCACGGTATCGATATGTTCGATTGCGTGATCCCGACGCGCAACGCACGCAACGGGCAGGTCTTCACTTGGGAGGGCAAAGTCACGATCAAGAACGCGCGCCATCGCGCCGACGCGCGCCCGCTCGAGGAAGAGTGTGGCTGCTCCGCGTGTCGCGGCGGTTATTCGCGCGCGTACCTGCGCCACTTGTACTTGCAGGGCGAGACATTGGTTCTGAGCATGCTCAGTGACCACAACCTACATTTCTACGGCAGGTTGATGGCTGGGGCGCGCGCCGCCATCGCACGGGGTGATTTTGCTGCTTGGTCGGCCGCAAAGCTGGCCGTCTGGGCGGATTCTGCCGGCCCCGATTCAGCGAATCAGGCTCTTTCCTGAAGCGCCGCCGCGAAACCAGACGCGTGGCCGAATTCTGAAGGGATTTTCGTGAATATCGCTACGATCTCGTGGATAATCAAAGTTTCGGATGGGCGACAAGAAGCAGATCGGCAAAATCCTGCTGCGGCAGCGTGCGCTCAGTCCAGAGCAGCTCGATCGCGCGCTTGCCGTGTCCACGGGTGGCCGCCTCGCTTCGCGGCTCGCCGCCGATGGCACCATCAGTGACGTCGCAGCGCTCAAGGCGCTCAGCGAACAACACGGTATCCCCGGCATCGATCTGAGTCAGATCTGCCTCAAGCTCGACGATCTTGAGCTCTTGCCCCGGGAGATCGCGGAGAAGCACCTGATTCTGCCCGTGCTGGTGCGTGACGATCGCTTGTTCATCGCGATGGCCAACCCGCGCGAGATAAAGGTGATCGACGAGCTGGAGTTTGTCACCGGCAAAAAGGTGTATCCGTACGTCGCTCTCGATGCGGTGCTCGCGCACGTGATCGACGAGGCGTACGGCCGCAAGGCGCGCGGTGACTCGTATTATGTGGGCCGCAATTGCCCGGCCGAGATGCTGACGAAGATGAATCTCGATTCGGACGGTTCGCCGATCGAAGCGGGCGAGCCATCGGGCCCCTTGGATTTCGGAGGCTTGCAGCGGCAGGCCAATCATCGGCAAGACGCCCCCGGTTTGGTGGTGGACGACGCGGCTTCAGAGATTTCGCGCGCCGAAGACATCGAGGAGAGTGATTTCGGTGATACGTCGCGAGAGCTGAGCGTCGTCGCAGAGCTACCAGGCGAGAGCGCTCCGTCGATGACTCCAGCTCTAGGCAACAATCTGGACGCCAACGCGAAGACGGTTTTGATCGTCGACGACGAAGCCGAGATTCGCAAAATGCTCAGCCTGCTGCTCACACACAACGGGCATCGCGTGCTCCAGGCCGAGCGCGGGAATCAAGCCTTGCGTATGGTCAAAGAGCACGCGCCCGATCTGATCGTGCTGGATGCGATGCTGCCCGAGGTGCACGGCTTCGAGATCGCGCGACGCATCAAGGGCAGCCAGCGCTACGGGCACATCCCGATCATCATGGTCAGCGCGGTGTATCGCGGCTGGCGCTACGCGGAGGACTTGAAGCAGTCGTGCGGTGTCGATCACTTCATCGAGAAGCCGTTTCGCATCGCGGAGATCGTGCAACTCGTGGAGGAGTGCCTGAGCCCGGGTAAGGGAAAGGCGGAGCGGCCGGACGTTTCCGGGGAGGCTGAGGAAGCGTTGAACGCTGGCGTGGCGGCCTACAAAGCCGGTCGGCTGGACGAAGCCATTGCTCACCTGTCGCGCGGGATCGGTATCGACCCGCTGGCCTACCGTCTACACTTCCATCTGGGGCTACTGTACGGCAAGAAAGGGCAGGTGTACGACGCCATCAGTGAGCTGGAAACTGCGGTCAAAATCAACTCGCAGCAGTTCGCCGCCGTCAAGAACCTGGCAATCCTGTATCAGAAGGCTGGGTTCCGAAACAAAGCAGTGGAAACGTGGCAGCGGGCGCTAACCCTTGCGTCGGACGACCCGACCCGGGCTTCAATCAAAGAACACTTGTTGAACCTGTTGTGAAAGAGCTTTCACGCTTGGGCATTGCTCGGGTTAATCTCCTTAGACCTCGGACCGTTTGTTTGATGCGGCGCGCAGCTGAATGAAGTTCCTTTGCCCCAGCTGTAAAGCGAAATACCAGATTGCCGACGAGAAGGTCGCCGGGCGCTCTGTTCGCATGAAGTGCCGCAAGTGCGGTTACGTGATCCAGGTCTCGAGCGTCGCGGGCCTCGGCGATGCATTGCCCGGCAGTGAGCCACCGCCTGGCAACATGGCGATGGACGTACTGAGCGATGCGACGGCCGCGCCGGCCGCGCCGGCCGCGCCGGCCGCACCCGAGCTGCCGGAGCCGCCTCCGCGGCCACGCGCGCCGATGGCGTCTTCCGCGTCATTGCCGGGCGGCATCAAGAAGCCGCCGCCGGCACGTCCGTCGCCGTCCATCGTGCGCGCGGCAACCGGAGCCAACCCGGTCGCGAAGGCGCCGCTGCCGGCGCCCAAGGCCCCCCCGCCAAAGTCGTCACCGATCAAACCTGCCCCGGCGGTTCCAGCGACCACGAGTCCGCTTCCGCTGAGGAGCGACAAGCGCACGATTCAAGGTGGCGTGACCGCACCGCTGACCGCACCGCTGCCCGCCGTGGCACCGAAGCCCGAGCCCGCGGCAAAGCCTGCCAGCTCGCTCGCGATCCCGCTGGCGAGCGCGCTCGCAGACATCGGGGACGAAGACGAATCCACGCGCATCGCTGATGCTGGCGCGCTCGCCGGCGCGTTCTCGCTCGCTGTTGGCGGCGGCGCAGAGCCCGGTCCTGAGTCGGCGATCATGCCCGCCGACGAGTGGTTCGTCGGCATCAACGGCGTGCCGGTCGGTCCGATCCGCTTGAGTGAACTGCGCTCGAAGGCTGCCTCGGGGTCGGTGAGTCCGGAATCACTCGTGTGGCGCGACGGCTTCGAGGATTGGCGTCCGTTGAAGACGTTCCCTGAGCTGCTCGCGATTGTGGACGAAGGCGTGTCGAGCGCGCGCGCTTCGCTCACGCCGTTCACGCCTTCCGTGGCCACCGCATTGGGGCCCGCGGCGATGGCAGCCGCGGCGTCGAACGGCGCGGCGTTCTCGGTTCCAGGCGCGATGACGCCCGATCCTTTCGCGTCACCCGCCGTCTCCGGCGTCACGGGTGCTGCTGTCATTACGGATGATCTGGAGGCGGCTGGCATTCCCCGGCGCACCGGCTCGTCGCCCGCCGCGTGGATCGCGGTCGGCATCGCGCTGTTGTTCGGGCTCACGATCGGCTTCGTGCTGTTCAACAAAGGTCAAGGCCAGCCGCGCGAGATCGTCAGATACGTGGATCGCCCGGTGCCCGGCGCTGCCAGTGGCGTTGCGGCCGCCGCCGACGACAAAGTCACCGCGTTGGATGAATCGAACGTTGCTGGCGATCCGAAGGCCGCCAAGCATGTGTCCGGTGCCGCGAAGGGCACCGCCCCGGGCGCTTCCGGCGCTGCAGAGCCGGATAAAGGCCTCAGCGGTCTCAAGGGCCTCTCCGGCTTGAACTCGCTCGGGCCCAAAGCGGGTCCAGACGTTTCCGGGCCCTCGGGCGTGGTGCAAGGTACGGGACAGCTGGACGGGAGCCAGATCCAGAGCACTGTTGCGCGCTACACTGGCAGCGTGAAGCGTGCTTGCTGGCAGCCGGCTCTCGACACGCGCGACAAGGATGCGCCGACCACCGCGCGCGTGAATGTCGCCATCACTGTCATGCCGAGTGGCAGCGTTTCGAACGCCGCGGTGGGCGCCGATCCGAAAGGCTATCGCGGCCTGTCGCAGTGCATTTCCAGCCGAGTGCGCGGTTGGCAGTTCCCGCCTTCCGGCGATAGCACGACAGTCAACGTCCCGTTTGTGTTCGCCGCGCAGTGAGCCGCCGCGCGCGGAGTCACGCGCCCCACGCACACTTTCGCTACCCACCGTCACGGAGTCGTGCATAGGCTGCGCCCGCCACAGCATCTCAGGCGATCGCGCGGTTCTCTTTACCGAGGGCCGCGAGGAAAGTCCGGGCTCCGCAGGGCAGGATGCCGGGTAACGCCCGGTGAGGGAAACCTCGAGGAAAGTGCCACAGAAAATTAGACCGCCCGGGCCGCTTCGGCGCCTCGGGTAAGGGTGAAAAGGTGGGGTAAGAGCCCACCGCGCAGCCGGTAACGGTTGTGGCTCGGCAAACCCCATCC
>JBDTJC010000079.1:0-15079 GCA_039936055.1 Polyangiaceae bacterium
GGCGTGCTCATCACTTCCTCAAACGCGGGTTGAACACGCCTTCGAGCGACGTGTTGATGATGTACAGGGCGAACACGATCACGGTGATCAACACCATTGCCGGCGCGAATGCCCACCACGCGCCGTCCGACAGCGCTTCATTGCGGATCGCCTCGTTCAGGATTTTGCCGAGCGAAATCGAGTCATAGGGCCCGAGGCCGAGCATCGAAATGCTCGCCTCCGACAGGATGCCCGTCGCCGTTTGCAAGATGAACACCATGAAGATGTACGACAGCAGGTAGGGCATGATGTGCAGCAGCACGATGCCCATCGTGCCGTAGCCGTTGATGCGGGCTAGCGCCACGTGGTCCCGTCCGCGCAGGCTGGAGGCTTGAGCGCGGACGGCGCGCGCGCTCCACGTCCACGTGGTGCAGCCGATGATCAGCGCAATCAGCGTCAAGCTGCGACCATTCTCGATGCTCGAGCTGAGTAAGATCAGCACGATCAAGCTCGGAATCACCAAGAACAGGTTCGTGCCGACGGTGAGGATGTCGTCGATCAAGCCGCCCTTGTAGCCGCCGTACAGACCGATCAGCGTGCCGACGATCGTCGCCACCGTGCCCGCGAGGAAGCCGACGTAGAGGGACGAGCGAAGCCCGGCGACGAGCAGGGGGATCATGTCGATGCCCAAATGATCCGTGCCCAGCCAGTGCTCACTCGAGGGTGGGGTGAAGGCGAGCCCGACGCGCGTGTTCACGTCCATATGCATGAACAGCGGGCCGAACAGCGCGAGCAGCAGCGTGGCCAAAAATAGGCCCATTCCGAACACGAATGACGGAGTCTTCAGCAGATTCTTGAGCAGCTTCATGTCACTTGCCCGTCTGTTGCGCGGCTTTGATGCGTGGGTCCAGGATGCCGACGAGGATGTCCACGCCGAAGTTCGCAATCAGCACCGTCACAGTCACGAGCAACGTGCAGCCCGTGATGAGCGGGTAGTCGTTGCCTTCGATGGCGGTCAGGATCGCCATGCCTAGGCCGGGGTAACTGAAGATCATCTCCGTGATCAGCGCGCCGCCGACCATGGTACCGAGCGCCAGCGCGAGGCCCGTCAGCTGCGGGAGCATCGCGTTGCGGAACATGTAAAAGAGGATCCTGTTCTCTTTCACACCGAGCAACTTCGCGTACTTCACGTAGTCCGTGCCGAGCTCGTAGATGCACATCGAGCGCATGCCGATGGCCTGCCCGCCGACGACGATCAGGAACACGGACAGGAACGGCAGGATGTAATAGTAGCTGGCGCTTAGGATGAATGCGCCGTTGAGCGCCGGAGTCAGGCCTTCGTCGTAGCCGCCGGAGGCCGGAAACCACTCCAGGCGAATGCCGAAAAAATAGACCAACAAGATGCCGAAGCAGAACGCCGGAATCGCGCTCGCGAGCAACGCCAACGGGTACATCACCTTATCGAACACGCCGCGTTTGTACGCGGCGAGTGCGCCGAGCACGTTCCCCAAGAACCAGCCGAAAATGATGGTCGGCAGTTGCAACGCGAGCGTCCACGGCAAGGCGGTCTTGATGATCTCGCTCACCCGCTTGGGGTGCTGCAAGATCGAACCGCCGAGGTCGCCGCGTAGGCTCATCCCGAGGTAGTTGATGAACTGCGAGCCGAGCGAGGTGCGCATGGGCTTGCCCTGCGCGTTCCGTTTCACGTGGCCGGCGTCGTCCACCTGCACTAGCCCGAACTCTTTGAGGTACGCCTCCTCTTTCTCCTTCGCGGACGCGCTGTCCAAGCCCGCACTGGCCTTTGCCATCATCGCGTCGACCGGGTTCGCGTCGCCCAAGCGAGGCAGGAAGAAGTTGATCGTCACGGCAACCAGGAACGTGACGAAGTACCAGCCGGCGCGGCCGAGGATGTGCGAGAGGGTGGGGTAGTTCTTAAGCATGGGACTACTTGATCAGTCTTGACACGATCAGATCACGATCGGCGCGAGCGGCCACTGGCCAACGAGAGCAACCGGCGGGACCGGGGCATGCTGGCCCACTGCGCGCAAGAGGCGCGCCGGCTTGACCGGCCAGGCTCCGGAAGATTGATGCCTCAAGGTGCCTGAACCATGGAGCATGTTTCAATTCGTCACCGGTTTGATGGCCCACAGCATGTTGGTGCCCAAACGGTCACCAGGTGTGAGCGGCGGCAAGTAAGGGTTCTTGGCGCTGGGCATGTTGGACCAATGCCGCGTGCTGAACTCATAGAAGGCGTCGGGGCGGTAAACTAGCGGCAAATCCGGCTGGAGCTGCAGGAACAGCACGTTCAGCTCGTGGTACGCGGCGATCAGCGCGGCGTCGTCCTTGATGGTCGGGATTTGCGCGAGCAGTTCGTCGACGCGCGGGACATAGTTCGGGGCCTTGGGGTCGTTGAAACGGCCCATATTCTTGTACATTTTCTCGCCCAACGGCGCGAAATCTTGAGTCGTCATCAGCGTTTCGAAGCGTGACCACGGCTTGGACGGCGAAGGCGCCGAGCTCGGCGTATTCATGATCAGGTCGAAGTCACCCTCGAACAGCGCGGGCCAGAACAAGCTCGCGTCCACGAAGCGCTCGCGCGCGTCGATGCCGACGGCGCGCATGCTCTTCACGGCGATGCGCACGATGGACTCCCAGTCACTCCAACCCGTCGGCGACTTCACGTACACCGTGGGCACCCTTTGGCCGTCCTTGTTGCGCGTCTCGACAAGCTCTCCATCCGGGCCGAATACCGGCTTGTAGCCGCCCGCCTTCAGCTCGGCCTTGGCTTGTTCGGGGTCGAATGAAGTGCCGTATTTCTTCGTGTCTTCGTCGGAGAAGAACTTCTGCTCCAAACCGAAGGGCAGGATCAGCCCGGGCTTGAGCGGTTCGCTGTAGCCGGACACCGCCAGCTCGCGGATGTCCTTGTAGTTGATGGCGAAGCCCATCGCGCGCCGCATGTGCACGTCATCCAACGGCGGGTGCTTGTGGTTGATGAGCAGCATGGGGATGGAGCTGCTGAGAAAGTAGGGCGGTTCGTCCAGCCAGCTGCGGACGCCCTTCTTCGCCTTCAACCAGATGCGTGGCACGAACGTGCTGGAGGCATCCAACCGCCCTTGCTGAAGCGCGACGCTGAAGTGGTCGTTGCTCTTGTAAATCGGGTGCACCAAATATTTCACGGCGGCCTTCTTGCCACCGTGCAGCGCGTCGTTGCCCCAGTAGTTGTCGTCTCGTACGACCGCGATTTTCTCGCTGCTGTACGAGATCAACTTGTACGGCCCGGAGCTCACGACGTTCTTGTCGAACTTGAGCTTGTCGAACGCCTCCAAGCTGCCGTGCAGCCGCAGGAGCATGGGTTCGATGATGTGCCGCGGGAGGATGCGGCGCCCTTGCAGCGCATCCAGCACGACCAGCGGGTTCTTCTTTTCCTTGTTCAGCTCGAACACCACCCGGCGCGGGTATTGGGCGCCGGCCGTGGGCTCTTTTGCCGCCTCGGAGCCGTCTTCATTGAACGCGCGGATAGCGCTCAGGTATTGCCAAATCGGCGCGATATCCAGGCTCTTGTATTTTTGACCGAGCTCGTAGGTGTAGAGCACGTCCCACGCGGTGACGGGCTTGCCGTCGTTCCAGCGCGCGGCAGCGTTCAGTGTGACCTCCACACTGTCGTCGTGCGCGGCGTACGACTCGGCCAGGAGCGGCTCCATCTTGCCGGTGATCGAGTTGTACAGGAGCAGCGGCTCGTACACGAGGTTCATGCTGACCGGCCAATCCGGATTGCTCAGGAGCGGATTGAACGATGCGGGTTCTCCCCACTGCCAGCCGGCCACGTAGAACGTTTCAGCCCGCGGAAACCCGCCCGCGCTGTCGTCTTGTTGCGTGGGTCGGCAATCAGCCAAGGCCAAGAGTGCCGTGAGTGCCAATGCGCCCTGCAGGATGCGTTTGAGGCGGGGCCGCAGCTCGTTGCGTGAAAGGTCCGGTGATCGCGTCTCGGTCATGGGAAAATGCTTCGCGCCGCTATAGCGCGGACCGCGGCCGAACCAAAGCGCCACGATAGCTGCCCGTCCACGGATGCTGCGCCTCAATCTGCCTGCGCTTGCTGCGCTTGCTGAAGGGGCCACTCTCAATCCGAGCTGGGACCAATTTCCACATCGCGAGTGGGAGCAAGCCTAGTAAATGTTCCTGCCCCACACATTCGGCTCTGGCCGCGCCTGATATCGCAAAGTTCTCGGCTTAGTAGAACAAGTTGCGTCCAATCCCCTGAGAATTCGGCCGCAAACGCTGCATTCACTGCACGAGCCGCGGCCCGGTCGTGCTATGTGCCTGCTCGTCAGCGAGGGAGGTTGTCGTGATCGATAGTCAGCCAAGCACGTCTCGACCGAGTAATCCAAGCGTATCCGACAGGCGCGTGGCCAAGAACCGCGTGTTCGCCGTGCGCGCCGATTCTGGCCCGAACGCGCGCTGGAAGGTGCAGCTTTCGTTGGCCCCCGCGGAGATAGCGCTGGTTTACAAGCAGGGGTTGGCCCGCGGCGCGGAGGTTTGCCGACAAGGCACTCACGAGTGGCGGCCGTTGGTCACTACTCCGGAGCTGCGCACCGCCCTGGCTGCGGGCCGGGGCCTGATCACACTCGCTCGTCGCCCAGTGAAGAAGCCGGTTTCGGTCGCGCCGCCTCCGCCTGCGGTCGTCAAGCGCGAGTCCGCGGCGGAGTTCACGCAAACGTTCCGCCCCCTGGTGATGCCGCGCGTCGCGCCTGCCCCGATGAACGGCCCGCTGCCCCCGTTGCGCCCGCTGCCCCCGCTGTCCCGGCTGCCCCGGGCGAAGATGATGAGCTTCGCTTCGCTGGTGCGCCACGCGCGGCCTGCAGAGTTGGCGCTGGTGGCTGGCGCGGCCGTGCTCCTCACCTGGAGCACAAGCCTGCTCATGCACCGTGGCCACGCCTTGAAAAGCGCACGCACGAGCCACGACCGCATGGCCCTCCAGTCAACCCCGGTTGTGGACTCCCCAGCAGCAGCCCGCTTTGGTCCAGGCGCTGCGATCCCCGTGGTGGCCGTTCGGGACTTGCCCGTGGAAGGCCAGCGCGGGCTGCGCGGTGCAGCGACTGCCGGCGTTGCTGCGCCGCATGCGAGCGGCATGCGCGCTCAACTCGCTCGTGCTTTGAGCAATGCCTCGGTCGCCGCGCAAAGCTGCGGTCCGGGCCCGGTGAACACGCAAATGGTGGCTACTTTTGCGCCCTCCGGCGTCGCTCGCGCCATTCATTTCGGTGCTGGCGCGCCGCCTGCGGCGTTACGCTCGTGCGTGCTGAACGCGATAGCGCGTGCGCGCATCTCGCCCTTCGAGGGCGAGCCGGTCACCGTCTCGAAGACGCTTCGCTGGTGAGCGTCTCGGCGTAGCTCAGTTCGGAAACCCGGCGATCGGCGGAGTGCCCGCCTCGTTCGACCCCTGCGGCGTACTGGTGCTCGGTGGTGCCGCAGGCGCCGGGGCCACGGCCGGTGCCGCGGGTGCGGCGCCGGTTGGGACTGGCTCGGGTGTCGCGGGCGGCGCCACCATGGGCACGGGGCGTGACGGAGGCAAGCTTTGCGCGGGCGTCAGCTTGCTCGCGTTTGGCGGCGGCTCGGGCAAACGGGCGCGCTGCTCGGGCGAGAGCCACTTGCGCGAATTGGGGCAACTGCGGAAGCGCCCCTCGACGGCGTCGCAGCTCTCGCGTTCGAGGCGACGTTCGACGGGCAACACGGCCGGCACGATGTCGTCCCAGCGAAACGTGATGCCAACGCCCGCCGTGAGCACGGAGGAGCCCTTGAACCCGCCGCCCAACGTGGAAACGCCGCTGTACGCGTTGAGGTCCACCGACTCACCGAGATGAATCTCACCGTTGAGGCCCGCGCGCATGGGCACGCTCGCGCTCAGGTTCACGGTGACGCCTTTCTTCACGGCATCCTCGATGGCGCCTTGATTCAGCGTCACTTTGCAGGTGGCCAGCACCGCGGGGTCCATCGACGAACACTCGGGCGACTGATTGACCACGTTGCTGCCGATCTGCACTTCCGCCGGTTTGAACACCGTGTCGAGATTCGCGCTCGGCGCGACCTCGAACCAGGGCGTGAACGTGATGTGTCGGTCCGGCGAGAGCGGTACCCCGAAACCGAGCACCACCGGTAACGTCAGGTAGTTGCGCTGACCGCTCACGTACGCCGTGGGCACCGCGCCGACATCCAGCGCGATCGCCGCTTTCGGCACGCCGTCCAGCCAGCGCCCGGCCACTGGAAACACGAACAATGCCACGCCGCTTGCGCCGACGCCGTGCGCCGTCGAGCTGTTCTCTTTCGAGGCGAAGTTGACGTAGTGAATGCCGAACTGCGCGCTCAGCTTGCCAGTCGTGGAACTGAAGTTCGCGTTGTAGCTGTAGGTATTGAATGGGCCAGCGTCACTCGAGCCGTGGCGATACGCGAGCACGACGCTGGAAGCGCGCGTGTCATACGTGGAAATCGCCGGAGCATGGGTGCCCGGCAAGGCGTGGGCGGTTTGCCCGAGCAGCGCGAGGACGACGGAGACAGACCCGGTGAGCAGACGCTTTTGCACACGGGCAGCTACGCCCGGCGCGCCAGGATTTTTAACCCCGCGCGTCCTCACTTCGAGGATGTTGCGCCGGCCTGCCGGCTGCCGGGCCGCTCGAGCCACCGAGCGCGGCCCAGGAACCGGCCGAGATCCGCGGGATCTTCGCGCTATCCCGCATTTGCCCGCGCAGCACTGGCGCTCGCCCCAAGATTTCGTTAGGAGGCCATCACTATGACCGAGCTCGCGAAACTCTCCGCTTCTGATCGCGCCGCACTCTCACAGCAACTGGAGCTGCGTTACAACGGCTTCAGGGCGCAGGGCCTCAAGTTGGACATGACCCGCGGCAAGCCCTCGTCCGAGCAGCTGGACCTGGCTTCGAAGCTCACGGTCGTGCTGGGTGAGAAGGACTACAAGGGCAGCGACGGCACGGATGGCCGCAACTACGGCGGGCTCGACGGTCTGCCCGAGCTGAAGCTGATCTTCGCGGACATGCTGGGCGCTCCGGCGGCGCAGGTAGTCGTCGGCGGCGCTTCCAGCCTGACCATGATGCACGACACCGTGGTACGCGCGCTGCTGCACGGTGTGCCGGGCAGCAAAGAGCCGTGGAGTCGCGGAAAGGTGAAATTCATCTGCCCGGCGCCGGGTTACGACCGCCACTTCGCGATCTGCGAGCATCATGGCATCGAGATGCTGACTGTCGCCCTCAACGATGACGGTCCGGACATGGCAGAGGTCGAGCGCCTCGTCGCCAGTGACGACGCGATCAAGGGCATGTGGTGTGTGCCGAAATACAGCAATCCCACCGGCACCACGTACAGCGATGCCGTGGTCAAGCGCTTGGCCGGCATGAAGACCGCGGCGGCTGATTTTCGCCTGTTCTGGGACAATGCCTACGCTGTGCATGACCTGTACGCCCAGGGTGACAAGCTCGCCAACATCCTGAGCGCATGCGCGGAAGCCGGTAACCCGGACCGCGCGATCGTGTTTGGGTCGACGTCCAAGATTTCGTTCGCTGGCGCTGGCGTTGCCGCTTTGGCTTCCAGCCCCGCAAACATCGCGGACGTGAAGAAGCACAGCGCCATCCAGACCATCGGTCCGGACAAAATTAACCAGCTGCGTCATGTGCGCTTCTTTAAGGACTTTGCGGGCGTGGTCGCGCACATGCAAAAGCACGCCGAGCTGCTGCGTCCCAAGTTCGAAGCCGTCGTGTCCGCGTTCGAGAGCGAACTCGGCGGCAAGGGCGTTGCCACCTGGACGAAGCCGCACGGCGGCTACTTCGTCAGCCTGGACACCCTCGACGGCTGCGCCGCCGAAGTTGTGCGCCTGGCCGAGGCGGCGGGCGTGAAGCTGACCGCGGCTGGCGCCACGTTCCCCCACGGCAAAGACCCGCGCGATCGCAACATTCGCATCGCCCCTTCGATGCCGCCGCTTGCCCAGGTGAAAACGGCGATGGAAGTCGTCACGGTGTGCGTGCTGCTCGCCAGTCTGAAGAAACTCGGCGTTTGAGCTCGAGCCGCAGAGAAGAAAAAGCCCTCGACGCGCGCCGCGCGTTCGAGGGCTTTTTCTTGATCTGAAGCCTGACTTAGGCGGCCTTGTCGACGGCCGACTTCAGGTCCGTCCACTCTTTGTCGAGCCGGCTCTTGGTTGCGTCCCAGGTGGTCGCGGAAGCGGTTTCGATCTGCTTCCAATCGGTGGCGAACGCTTCACGCTGCGAGCGAATCCCGGTGAGCTCCGCGTCCAAGTCCGCCTTCTTCTTGCCCGTCGCGGTCTTCGACTTGGCTTCCAGATCGGCGATCTTCTTGTCGAGATCGACCAAGTTGGCCGTCGTGTCGTGGCGGTAGTTTTCGCGCATCTTGAGGAAGTCAGCCTGGGCGGCAGCGATCTTTTGGTCCGCCTCGGCCTGAGCGTTGTTCGCCTTCTTATCGGCTTCCTGATTGGCTTCGACGATCTTCTGGTTGGCTTCGACCTGTGCGTTGGTAGCCTTCTGCTGTTCGTCAGCAGCTTTGTTGCAGCCAGCGCCCAAAGCCAGAACCGCACCGAAACCGCAGACAATGATGGAAGAGCGAATCATAAAAAGCCTCCTGAGGTGAGTGACTCCGGGCCTAGAGCACATCCCGTGCCGAGCGCGTAGCCTCCGGAAACAGCGCAGAAATGCGCTTATGTAGCCCGTTTTGCGGGTCGCAAATCGTCACGACTCTGCGTTCTTGCCACGTTAAAGCAGGCACAAGCCGAGCGTGCAGGCTCGCTTGCCTGGGCAGTTTTTGCCGCACGTCCCGCAGTTCAGGGGATCGGCCGGGCTTTGGCACTGAAACAGGCAGTTGCCCGTGTTGCATTGCGGAGCTGAGTGCCTTCTCCGGCGCTGGCGCCTCCCTCGGTGCTGGCGCCACGTCCAGCGGCATCGGCACCTCCGACGCAACTTGCGGTCCAACTCGACGAGGTCCGCTCATGGTCGCCGAACGTACAATTTTGGCTCAGGCGGAGCTTTGATCACTTCCTCAATCCCATTCCGTTGTACAGGTTATCCCGATTGCCGCAGGCGCTATTTCGAGCGGGCCCGGGCTTTGCAACGACGCGGACTATGGCGTTCAAGAGTGTTGCCGTTCCCCTGCTCAGCGGAGCCGCGTTGCTGGTCGGTTATGTCGCTTTCTCATGGCTCCGTCGCCCGCGCGCCTTGACGCAGCATTCCGACCGAGCGCCGGGGGAGGAGGTCGAGCCGCTTTCGTCACGACTCGAACATGTGTCTGAGGAGCAGGCGATCGATCTCGAACTGGACCGTCATCCCGAGAGCGGCGTCGATGCGCCACAGGTGAACGAGCATGCGTCCGAATATGCCTCGGACATCCGCGCGCTCTTCATCGCCCGAGTGACCGAGGCGTTGTCGCCGTTTCCTCAGCATTCCAACGCGCCAAGTCGAATCGGAAAGCGCAGCTAACCTGCGCGTCGGCGCGCCTGAGTCGCTCCGACGCCGGAAACATGCTTTGGTTTTGGGGTGCCGCGCTGGGTGTCCATCAACGCAATGCTATTCGCGGCTGCGCTCGCGCTTCCCGGCTCTGCTGCACAAGCCAGTTCGGAGCCGGTCGTCACATTCAGTCGCCTGCCCGCACTTCGTTTCACGAACGCGAGCACGGACCGAAGCCTCTCCGTGCGGTTGTACGACGACACGGGCCACGTCAACGGAGCCGAGGCCGCCCGCCTTGATGACCTGCTCTGCGATTCGCGCGATCCGAAGGCGCTTGCCACCATCCTGCTCGATCGGCGCACGCTGCAACTCACCGTGCGTGCCGCGCTGCACTTCAATGCGACCCAGGTGCTGGTGGTGTCCGCGTATCGCAAACCGGGGCGCAGGCGTGAAGGCTTACACGCGACCGGCAAGGCGATCGACTTCAAGCTGCCGGGCGTGAAGGCGCAGCTGCTCGCGGCGTACTTGCGCACGCTGCCCCGCGTTGGCGTGGGCATCTACACGCACCCGAGGACCAGCTTCGTGCACCTCGACGATCGCGAGCGCAGCTTTCATTGGCTGGATGCGTCGCCGCCAGGTCGCACCTGGCGGGAAATGAATCTGGGCGGCGGCGTGGGCCTGATCCGACGCGACGCCGCTTACGCACTGGCGGATGATTGGCCCGAAGGCACGCACCCCCCCGCGGATGTAACCGTGGGCGCGTCGCAATAGTGGCTCAAGCGCCGGCGCGATTGCTCTGCTTGGGCACGCGGGCTATGAATCCCGCCCATGCCGCCGCTGTATCTCGCGCTCAAGATGTTTCACTTCATCGGCCTGTCACTCGGCGTCGGCGCGAGCTTCGCAATCTTGGCTTTGAGGCTGTACGCCCGTGCGCTGCCACCGGATGAGCGCGCCAAGCTCACGCTCGGCGCTGGTGGCGCGCTGTCAAAGAACGGCAGCATCGGGCTGGGGCTGCTGATTGTGAGCGGTCTTGGCATGTTCTTCATGCGTGGACCGGCAACCGTGATGGCCGCGGGCGGTCCCGCGTTTCACGCCAAGCTGACCCTGGTCGTGATCTTGAGCGGCGTGCTCGGCTACAGCCAGGTGCTGCGCAAGCGGGCCCGCGAGGCCGATGGCGGCCCCGCGCTGGCCAAGATGCCCCGAGTCGGCGCGGCTCTATTGCTGCTGAGCGTCGCGACCGTCGTGGCTGCCGTGATTGCTTTCCAATAGGCGAGCGCAAGACAAACCGTCCTCCCCGCACAGCCCTGGCTGCGCGAGTTCGTGGCGCGCGTGTGTGACCGGGTGGTACGCCGCGCAAAAAAAAGCGCGAAAATTTGCGAAAAATCCGTCGGTGCTGTGGACCTACGTCGGCGCCAACGTGCGCGAACACCCCGCACACCCCTAAAGGACCAAGACCGCCGTCGCGCGCGAAAGATTTCCCGGCGCCGGTCGTATTTCTCGAGGCTTGGTCCGTTTTGCCGTAACCCCACCTCCGAAAGCTTCGCGTGCGCCACACGCGCAAGCGTTCACCGCGCAGCTCGCGTTGGCGCAGCTGCATCCGCGGCTCGCGCCCGTGAAGCCCGTGCCCGGCGGCTATATGCTGGACGCCGAAGTCACGCGCGCCTGGTTCGATTTGCCAGCGCAGCGCGGCTTCGCCGGATACGGCTTGGCGCGCGCGCTGCGCATCTTGCTAGATGTTCTGTCCGGCCTCGCGGCGCTGCACGACACCAAGACCGAAGCTGGCACGGGGTTCGTGCACGGTGAGGTCGTCCCGGCAATGCTCCGCGTCGACCGTCAGGGCGTCGGTCGCTTGGTGCCGCTCGCTCCTTGGCATCGCCTAGAAGCGGGCGTGCCCGCTGCGCCCGAGCGCCAAGGACACCTCGCGCCGGAACGCTTGCTGGGTGACGTTATCGATCAGCGCGCTGACGTATTCAGTTGCGGTGTCCTGCTCTGGGAAGCGCTGGCGGGCGGACGCCTCTTCGAAAACGAGTCGGTCGACTCGATCGTGATGCGGTTGATGGGCGGAAAAGTGCAGCTGCCCGAGCTTCCACCTGAAATCAGCTGGGCTGCTCCGCTCAAGTCCGTCGCGATGTGCGCACTCGCGGTGGACCCCGGACAACGCTTCAGTGATTGCGCTGAACTCGCCGCGGCGATCGAAGACGTCGTTGCCGCGCACGTCGCGTCGCACGAAGACGTGGCCGAGCTCTTCAGCTCGCGCGAATGCGCTTCGATGTTGCCGCCTGCAGCGCCGGGCCTGGCCAAGAGCCACAACTCGAGCCTGTCGGCGCTCGTTTCGCCGGCGCTGCCGCGCGAGGAGCGTGAAGTGCGCGCCGAACGCGAGGCGCGCGCTGACCACGCCGTGCGCGGCGATCCTGCGACTTTCGAACCATCCGTGTCGCTACCGAGGCGGTCTTCCCGTGCGCGGTACTTGTGGTTCGCTGCCTTGTTGTCGTTGTTTGCGGCCCTCGGTTGGGGCGCGTTGAATCGTCACTCGAAGGCGGAGAATGCCGCAGCTAGCGGCGCGCCCCGCGGTGTCGCGTTGCAGTTGATCCCGCAGCCGAGCAATTCGCCCAGCGCGCTTCCGCCACTCGCCCCGCTTGCCTCCGAGGCTCCAGCACCGGCCGTCGAAGCAATTGCCAGCGCCGCGCCGCCGCCCTCGGACGTTCGTGCGGGGAAACCTCGCGCCAACGGCGCGGCGTCCAAGCCGGCCATTCCCGCGGCCCGTCCGCACGCGGCGCTCAAGACCGGCCCGGTCCGCGATAAAGCTGCCGACCAGTACGGAATTTGATCCGAAACGGCCACGAGGGCGCGTCGGGGCACCGCGTGAGAAGCACCCGCGCAGCACGAACACGCCTCCCGACGCGAGCCGCGCCTTCAGTTCCGCAACGCCGACGTTCGAATCGGCGTGGCGGCCCGCAGATCGGCATGGACGCTCAAGTCGTGCGAGGAAGAGCGGGCGGCCCGCTGCTCGGAGCGCGAACTCCCGCGCCGGCTGCCGCTGCGGCGGGCGCGGGCGCACCGGCGTTGGCGTTGGCGTTGGCGTTGGCGTTGGCGTTGGCGTTGGCGTTGACCGCTGCCATGCCCGCGTCGATGGCCTTGACGTCCGGACGCGGGAAGTCAACGTAGCTGGTCTTTGCGGTGTGGATGGCGAGCCGCGCGACTTCGCGCAGCACATCCTGGGCGAGGCCGCGGGATTCCAGGCTGAGCGCGGGCGCTAAGCTGAACCCGCCGACGTCGCGGTCGTCGCTAATGCGCACGACAGTGTACGAGCCAGCGGCGATACGCACGATACGGTACGTAACTCCCGCCAAGTGAACCATGCCTTTGACTTTTCGTGCCATGTAGTCGAGACCCGAGGAGCGTGGACTGTAGCTGCGCCTGCGCCATTGTCGAATGTGCCGCTCCCACCGCGTCCGATGCGTCGCGGCGACACGGCGTCTTTAGCAAGGAATGGGGACGCGCTTGTAGGTGAGTGGCAGCGCACTTCCGGCGCGCGGATGCGCCCGCCTGTTCCAGCCGGCTCATTTATGCGCATCCTTGCTGGCGTCGCCCGAATAGAGCGTCACTCACGCGGGTGACTGCCGGATGTAGGATGGGCGACCCGCGCGGCTCCGCTGTGGCTGTAAGCGCGCCTTGAGTATTTATTCAACGCGCGCTTTTAGGGGCGCGTGGCCGCGCGTTTCGCGTTGCGTGCGCCGTTCAGGTCGAGCCGCTTGCGCTAGTCAGCAGCGAGGTGAGCCGCTGCGCAAATGCTGCCGGGTTCTCCAGCGGCGAGCCTTCGGCGATCAACGCTTGATCGTAGAGCAGCTCAATCCACGAAGACACGTTGCTCGGATCTACCCGGTCGCGGCGCTCCAAATTTTGGATCAGCGGGTGACCGGGATTCAGTTCCAGGATCCGCTTCTGTGCCGGCATGCCCATCTGGCGGGCCATCATTAAACGTTCGATGTGCGGAGCGATGCCGCCGTCCGGAATCACCAAGCAGACCGGGGAATCCGTGAGCCGGGTCGAGAGCCGCACTTCCCCGACCTTGCTCGCGAGCACGGCCTTGAAGCGCTCCACCAACGGCTCGGCCTGCTTCTTCTGCTCGGCCTCGGCCGCCTTTTGCTCGTCGCTCAGCTCCTCTTCGCCGAGGTTCAGATTCTCGTCCATGGCGGAGACGAGCGGCTTGCCTTCGAACTCCTGCAAGCTGGTGACCGCGAACGGGTCGACGCCGTCCGTCATGAACAGGACTTCGTAGCCGCGCTTCTTGAGGGCTTCTAGGTGTGGGCTCGAGTCCAACAGCGCGCGTGACGTGCCGGTGGCGTAGTAGATGGCCGTTTGGCCGTCCTTCATGCGCGTCACGTACTCACCCAGGCTGACCAGGCCGACCTGCGTGGAGGACTCGTAACGCACAATCTTGGCGATGCGATCGCGGTGCTCGCTCTCGAAGTGCAGCCCCTCCTTGATCACTGCGCCGAAGTCCTTCCAGAACTTGGCGAACATTTCTGCGTCCTTGCCCGCAAGATCCTCGATCATCGACAGGCTGTGATTCACGACTTGCTTCCTGATCACGCGCACGAGCTTCGAGTCCTGCAAGATCTCGCGCGAGACGTTGAGCGGTAGATCCTCGCTGTCTACCACGCCGCGCACGAAGCGCAGGAAGGTCGGCAAGAGCTCGGCGCAGTCGTCCATCACGAACACGCGGCGAACGTGCAGGCGGATGCCGTGCTTGGCGGCCGGGTCGTACAAATCAAACGGGGCGCGCTGGGGCAGGAACACCAAGCCAGCAAAGAGCTGCGTGCCTTCGACCTTGAAATGACGGTGCGCGAGCGGCGCCTCGTAGTCGTGTGTCAGGTGCTTGTAGAACTCCGTGTATTGCGGTTCCGTTACCTCGCTTGGGGAGCGCTGCCAGAGTGCGCTGGCTTGATTCACTCGCTCAAAGCTGAGCGCGCTCGCGTCGTTTGGTTCCCCCTCTTTCGGGTCGCCCTCTTTCAGCTCCTTAGCCGGCATGCCGATTTCGATCGGGTGACCGATGTAGTCCGAGTAGCGGCGCACGAGTTCGCGCAGACGGCCGGCGTTGAGGAACTCTTTTTGGTCCTCCTTGAGGTGCAAGACGAGCGTCGTTCCCGCCTCTGCGCGCGTTGCCGGTTCGATGGTGAACGACTCTTGCGCGTCCGAGCTCCAGCGCTGTGCGGCCTCTTCACCGGCGCGGCGCGTGATCACGTCCACGCGGTCTGCGACGAGGTACGCGCTGTAGAAGCCGACGCCGAACTGGCCGATCAGCTGTAGGCCCTGATCGCTCGCTTCACGTGCTTTGGCGATCTTGTTCAGGAACTCCTTCGTGCCGGAGCGGGCGATGGTGCCCAGGTTTTGCTCTAGCTCTGTGGCGTTCATGCCGATCCCGTTGTCGGAAATAGTCAGGGTGGCGGCGGCCGGGTCGGCGCTGATCTGGATCTTCAGCTCACTTTCGGCGCTCAGCTCTGCGTGCGTAACCGACTCGAAACGGCGCTTGTCGAGCGCGTCCGAAGCGTTGGACACGAGCTCACGCAGGAACACCTCCTTGTGGCTGTACAGGGAGTTGACGACCAAATGCAGGACTTGGCTGACTTCGGCTTTGAAGGAATGCGTGGTGG
>JBDTJC010000080.1:0-2879 GCA_039936055.1 Polyangiaceae bacterium
CGAGCGTGGTTCAGTTGCACAAGAAAACTCCGCATGACAGCCCGTTCTATACAGCATTTCGGCCGCTCCCGCAGCCGGGCGGCGGGGTGGCGGATTCGATTGACGGCAGAAGCCCTAGGGGATACCGCGCCAGTGAATGCCTAGCCCCATCCGCCGCGCTTTACTGTCCGTTTCCGACAAAACTGGTCTGGTCGAGTTTGCGCGCGCCCTGGCCGCGCGCAACGTCACGCTGCTGTCGACGGGCGGGACCTTCGCCGCGCTGCAGAAGGCCGGCATTCCGGTAGAAACGGTCGAGAGCTACACCGGCTCGCCGGAGGTGATGGATGGCCGCGTGAAAACGCTCCATCCGCGCGTGCACGGCGGCCTCTTGTCGCGTGAAGGCACGGACGACGCAGACATGGCCCGCCTCGGCGCTCAGCCCATCGATCTGGTCGTGGTCAACTTGTACCCGTTCGAGCAAACGCTGGTGAAGCCGGGCGCGACGGCCGAAGAGCTGATCGAGAACATCGATATCGGCGGGCCGAGCATGCTGCGCTCAGCCGCCAAGAATCACGCGCGTGTGACCGTGCTCTGCGATCCGAATGACTACGCGGGTGTGCTCGCCGAAATCGAGCAGAACGGCGAAGTGAGTCGCCCCACGCGCGAGCGCCTGGCGGGCAAAGTGTTTGCGCACACGTCCGCCTACGACGCCGCGATCAGCGGCTGGATGACCGGCCGCGGTGAGGCCGACGGCTTCCCGCGTCACCTCACTCTGCCGCTCGAGAAGGCGTACAGCCTGCGCTACGGCGAGAACCCGCACCAAGCGGGCGCGTTCTACCGCGAGCGCAATGCGGCGGTCGGCTCGTTGTCGATGGTCGAGAGCATCGGCAGCGGCGGCAAGGAGCTCAGCTTCAATAACTTGGTCGACCTCGAAGCCGCGCTGGACGCCGTGCGCGAGTTCGAAAATCCGGCTGCCGTCGTGGTCAAGCACACGAGCCCCTGCGGCGTGGCCACCGGCCCGACCTTGGCGGACGCCTACCGTGCCGCTCGCGACGCGGACGCGATGAGCGCCTTCGGGGGCATCGTGGCCCTGAATCATGAGGTAGACGACGCCACCGCGGCCATCCTGAGCGAGACGTTCTTGGAGTGCATCATCGCCCCCGGCTTCGCGGTCAGCGCGTTAGCCAAGCTGCGCACCAAAGCGCAACTGCGGCTGATCATCACCAACGGCTGGCTGGGTCGGAACCACAAGGCGCTGCAGTTCAAGCGCGTAGGCGGCGGCTTCGCAGTGCAAGAGCGGGACGCGACAGGCTTCGGTGAAGTGCAAGCCGGCCGCGTGGTCACGAAGCGCTCCCCCACGGCCTCCGAGCTGTCCGCGCTCGAGTTCTCCTGGGCCGTGTGCAAGCACGTGAAGAGCAATGCCATCGTGCTCGCCGCTCCCGGCCACAGCCCGGGCATCTACGCGACGGTCGGCATCGGCGGCGGACAAACCGCGCGCGTGACCGCCGTGCAGGTCGCCTGTGAGAAGGCCGCCGAGCACGCCAAAGGCGCCGTGCTCGCCTCCGACGCCTTCTTCCCGTTTCCGGATGGCTTGCAAGCCGCGGCTCGCGCAGGAGTGGTCGCGGTCGTCCAGCCTGGCGGCAGCAAGAAGGACGACGACGTGATCAAAGCCGCAGACGAAGCCGGCATCGCCATGATTTTCACCGGCGTTCGGCACTTCCGGCACTGATTTCTGCGCAGCGATTTTTAATGGGCGCCCGCTGCCAGTTTTAGGTAAATAAATCAGTAACTTAGCAGCTCACATTCAAGGTGACTTCTAGGTCCGCCGTTGGACGCGAATTTGGCCCGAATTCGCGCTCTATGACATCCGCTGGGACGCACTTCGATAACAGGAGTCGCGGTCCACATGGTCGTCATCAATCGCAACTGCACCATTTGTCAGAACGAATTCGAGCTGCACTTCCGTTATCAAATGGAAGAGCGCACTGAGCAGGACGCGCGAGGCGTCGCTCAGACTCGGCACACGTTCTATTGCTCTCAACGCTGCCTGGAAGCCAGTCACCGCGAACGCACCGACGGCGCCGTCGCGTGTGACGCCTGCGCCACGCGCTTCGAGGTCGAGCTAGCCTCGCAGGTCCTGTTCACCGGCGGACGCCGTCACTACGCCTGTAGCGCCGACTGCCGCACGCGCGTGCTGTCGGGGGTGCGCTCGGTGCGCCTCGGGCAGCTGCTCGACCCGGCGTACCCGCTCGAGGCCGAGGAGGCCTCGAGCGCCGAACCCGAGCCGACGTTCCTGACGCCGATGGCGCCGGTCGTTTCCCCGCCTAGCAGCCCCCCCCTGACTCCCGTCACGGAGCTGCGGCCGGCCCAGAAAGAAGCCGAACGCAAGGTTCGCCCAGACACCGGCCCGCGCGTCCTCGCGGTGTTCAACCACAAGGGCGGCACCGGCAAGACCACGACCGCAGTGCACGTCGCGGCGGGCCTCGCGGCGCGCGGCGCCAAGGTGCTCTTGGTCGACGCCGATGGCCAGGGCAACGTGGGCGCGTCGCTCGGGCTGGAAGCTGAACGTTCGCTGTATCACGTACTCGTGATGGGCTTGCCTTTCGAGCAGGCGCGCGTCGCAGCACGCCCGAACCTGGACGTGATCGTCGCCAACGAAACGTTGGCGGCGGCCGAGTTGTACATCGCCGGGCAGCGCAATCGAGACCGCGTGATGGCTTCACGCCTGGCTCGTGCCCGGGAGGTGTACGACTACGTGATCATCGACTGCTCGCCGAGCTTGTCGCTGCTGAACCAGAACGCGCTCGTGTGCGCGGACGCCGTGCTGTGCCCAGTGGCCTGCGACTACTTGTCCTTGATCGGCATTCGCCAAGTGCTGCGCACCGTGAAGCACGTGAACA
>JBDTJC010000081.1:0-7371 GCA_039936055.1 Polyangiaceae bacterium
CCGCCGGGGCTCCCGTGACGAGCTTTGCCGGCGCGTACAATGGCACCGCGGGGGCTGGTGTGAGCTTTGCGGGAGCCAACACCGGTACCGGTGGCGCAACGGGCACCGCTGGCGCAACGGGCACCGCTGGCGCCCCCGCCATGAGCTGCGGAACGCTGACGCCCCTCACGGGCGACGCCAAGTGCTGCGTCGCTGCCGGTACCGCGGCCGATACTGCGATTGATGATTTGGAGGACGGCAACAACGTCATCCTGCCGGTCGGTCAGCGTCAGGGCTATTGGTACACCTACGGCGTCATGGCCGCGATGCAGACGCCCCTCCCGTCACAATGGGGCGGCAAGACCTTCTTGCCGACCGCGGGCGGGAATCCTTGCTCGCTCACACCGCTGACGGAAGCGTGCAAGGCCATGTCAACTGCCGCCATGGGCATGGCTGGCAGCCTGCTGTTCTCCGCCGAAACCAAGGGCTCCTTGCCGCCCGCCACGGCCACGGTGCCCAGCTACGCCGGCATGGGGGTTGACCTCAACAATCACTTTGCAAAGTCGTGCGTGTACGGCGCCAGCGCGTACAAGGGCATCTCGTTTTTCGCCAAGGGCAGCGCCTTCAAGGTCGCCATTGCCATCCCCGCAACCACGCCCATAGCCAGCGATAGCGGCGCGTGTCCCGCCACCGGCATGTGCTCGGACAACTTCAACATGTTGGTCGCTCCTCCGCCAGACGGCGTGACGTGGAAGCAATTCACGATCGCGTGGGCGGACTTGACTCAGTCGGGTTGGGGCACCGTCGCAACTTTCGACGCGTCCAAGCTGATCAATATTCAGTTTCAGGTCGACGGTCTCACCACAGCAACGGCGGCTGCACCGTTCGACTTCAGCGTGGACGACCTCGCTTTTACCCCCTGATAGCACCGGCCTCGGCGCTTGAGCCCCGTTGCAGCAACAGCCTGCAACGGGGCTTTTTCAGTTCTGGTCGGCCCGGCCCAACGCGGATGCCGGGCTTTTGCGGGTTTGTGGGTTGAGCGGGCGCGGCGAGCGTGGCGTGGCGCGTAGCTCAGAGCTGCGCCCGTCTCGCGCCCAGAGCGGCATGCGCCGCCGAAAGTAAACTCGGGGATCTCGGCTCGAGAGTTCGGCAAATGCGGCGCTCGGCGCACGAATCCCTCGCTCGCGCAGCGCGGCCTCAGATTCAGAAGCCCTCTACCGGTAAGCTTCGCCAAATTGACTATCTGGTGACGGTCAATGCCCTCGCTTCACCAACCGAACCCATGTTACGACGCCATTCGAAATCGGACGAACGCCGGGCTGCGCTCGTCCGAAGGGATTCGCGTTTAAAACGCGGAAGGGACGTAACATGAAGAAGCAATTGATTGGGGCAGCGTGCCTGAGCGCCGCATTGATTTCCTCCGGCTGTGGCGGAACGACGACAGATCAGAGTGATGAGCGTGGCGTCACAACGGTCGAAGACGCGCTGACCGCCGCCAGGAGTGCGAGCGCGCCGACTGGCTTCTTCGTGCCAGATCCCGATCCAGGCGCGCTGAAACAGGTGGCAACGCTGCTCGCGCAGCGCGACGTGAAGGGCGCCCTGCAGATCGCCGCCATGGTCACCACTCCGCAAGCCGTGTGGTTCACGGATGGCACGCCCAAGCAGGTCGAAAAGGCGGTCAAAAAAGTGATCGCCCAGGCCGCGCTCGAACGGCGCATTCCGGTCTTGGTGGCCTACAACGTGCCGTACCGCGATTGCGCGCAGTACTCCGGCGGTGGCGCCGCAGATACCGCCGCCTACAAAGCCTGGATTGACGGGTTCACAAAAGGCATTGGTCAGGCCAAGGCCACGGTCATTCTCGAACCCGATGCACTCGGCATCATCCCGTACAACACTACCATCTACAACGCGGCCGAATGGTGCCAACCGACAGTGCTGGGAGCCGACGGAACGGCCGTGCCCGCGCCGGGCGCGAACCCAGCGGAGCGCTACGCTCAGCTTCAATACGCCGGTGCGGCGCTGACCGCGGGTGCGCCCAACGCTTCAACGTACTACGACGGTACGCACAGCGCGTGGCTCGGCGTGGGCGAAGCCGCCTATCGAATCAACAAAGCGAGCCACGACCCGGTGACCGGCGCATCGCTCGGGCGAGGCTTCTTCCTGAACGCCTCGAACTACCAAACCACCGCGCAGGCCATTCAATTCGGAACCTGGGTCTCAATGTGCACGGCGTTCGCTACCGATCCGGAAGAGGGGGGCTGGCGCGTCGGGAATTTCGGTTGGTGTGACAGCCAGTACAATCCAGCCAATGGCTACGCGCTGGACTACAGCCCTGAGTACGCGGCAACGGTGACCGCTCAGATTCAAGGCTTGATCGGGGCCTCGGTTGCGACGACGTTACCCTTCGTCATCGATACAAGTCGCAACGGCACCGGTCCACTGGATGCTTCGAAGTACGCCGCCTCGCCTTACGGGCAGTCCGCGACCGTGGTCAGCGGCTTACAGGGGGGCGCCTGGTGCAATCCGCCCGGCGCCGGTCTAGGCCTGCGTCCCACCATGACGACGGGCGTGCCCTTGGTTGACGCTTACCTGTGGGTCAAGACCCCCGGCCAATCAGACGGCTCCTGCGACATCGCCGGCGGCGCGCGTGCCTGGGATTACTCACTGTATAACCCGTGGTCGCTCAGCACCGGTGCGCAAAGTCATTTCGATCCGCTCTGGGGCATGGTCGATCCTGCCGCCGGCGCCTGGTTCCCCGCGCAAGCGCTCGATCTGGCGCGCAACGCAACCCCGCCGCTGTTCTAGCGCCAACGAGATAGTACGTTGCGGCGCGGTCCCCTCGCACGCTCGCCATTGGGCAGCTTGCGAGGGATACTCGCGCCGCACGTGTGGTAAGCGCAGTACTCAGCGGCTCGGCCACCGAGTTCGCGCTACGCAGCCCCGAGCGCGCGTGAGAATGGCGCAACGCCGACATCGGGACCCGTCGCTCGGTGCCAGATTCATCCCGCGTCGGCGGCGCCGGTGCGGTCTGACCGGCTGACGCCACGCATCGCTTCGACGTCCGCGTGCGGAGCGTCCACCAGCCGGTGGGACGGGAGCACTTGGGGCCTGCCTTTGACACGGGTTTGCCTAGCCGGGTCTCCAGCCAGGTCGCGACGGTCCCAAAAATACTCCGGTTCAGACGTGACAACGTGCGGCTTAGCTTCGACACTGAAGCCATGCCCACGGTGCACGACCGACCGACCGCGATCGCCCAAGTCGCGGCGCGTTTCGGTTCGCCGCACGGCGCCTGTGTATCCGATTCCGAGTTCAGCCGCGACACGTTCGAGTTGCGCCACGTTGGCGGGTGAGGTCGACGCTGGCACGCCACTCTCGATCCTTCGGCGTTCAGCGCGCCATCCTGCTGGTGCTCGTGGCGCTGTCCGGGTTCGCGTCAAGAAACGCGTTCGCGCAGCAACCGGGTTTGACTATCCGGTGGGATGCTCCCGCCCGCTGCCCTCAACAGAATGACCTAAGCGAGCGCGTGCGGAGGCTGAGCGGCTCTCCGATCGCCATCCAGGGGCCGTTGCAAGCCGAAGGAACCATTACGTCAGAAGACGACGGCCGTTTTCATTTGAAGCTCGTGCTGCGTTCGGGCGGGCTCGCAAGTGAGCGGAACATCGACTCACGATTGTGCGCGGATCTCACTCGCGCCGCCGCGGTGGCGATCGCCCTGTTGCTGCACCCGGATGAGCCGCTCGGCGCAGGTGTACCGGGTGGCGAACACTCGGGCGACGGGACTCGTGACAGCAGTGACCCCAGCGCGACGCTGACCGCCCCCGCAGATGAACGACCAACGTCCGACGGCAAGCCCGCTGCGAGTGAGTTGCACAAGCAAACTCACGAACTCGAGCCCGCTCACGCGCGCCCTGAGTCCCCGACGAAACCAGCGCTGCACGGCGAGCATCTCCTTTTGCGAGCACCGCTCGCAGCGCTGAGCGTGGGCCCTCTTCCTCGTCCGGAGTGGGGCATCTCGTTGGCCGCTGGCGTTTCGTTCGCGAACTGGAGGTTGTGGCTGGAGGGTAGCGAGTGGCAGCAACAAGACGTACCTGCCACGGCCTTTCCCGGCTACACAGCGAAGGTCAATCGGGCAACGCTGTCGCTCAGGGGGTGTCGAGCGAGTCGTTTCTCGGCGTTCGAGTTTGCGCCGTGCATGGTCGTTGCGCTCGAACACCTCACCGCCACCGGTGCCGGCGAGGGCGTCGCACCACAGCCTCAGCACGTGAATTGGCTGAGCGCCGGTGTGGGCGCACAAGGGCGCGTCTACCTGGCGAGCTGGCTCAGCCTGACGCTATCCGCCGACGGCATAATCGAGACGTCACGCCCGCGGCTTGCCATCGGGGGTGTCGGCTTGGTGGAGCAGCTGGGACCTGTAGGATTTGCAGTAATGCTCGGCCCTGAGTGGATTTTGTGATGGACAGCGGCATGAGCTGACACTGCTTAGTTAGAGACGCATGCTAGGACAAAGAACACAGGCCCCTCCCCCGGGTCGTCCTCATGAGTGCGCCTCCCACATCGGCTTCCGCGGCCATGCCCACCTTCCAGGTCGTCTATGAAGGGCAATTCGATTTCGTCTGGACGTCAGCGCAGCGTCTGGGTGTCGATTCGGGAGCGATCGACGACGTGGTTCAGGAAGCCTTCATCGTGATTCACTCCCGGCTTCACACCTTGGAGCATCCCGAAGCGCTCCGGAGTTGGGTCTACGGCGTCGTGCGGCGTACGGTAAGCACCTACCATCGCGCCCGGCGCGCGCGCGCGGTCGTTAGCGCCACCGCGGATGGGTTCGAAATGGAGTCGCACGAGCCGACACCGTTTGATGTCGCGCAAACGAACTCCGACATGCAATTTGTCGCGAAGCTGCTCGCGGAGTTGGACGAACCGCGGCGTGAGCTGCTCGCGTTGGTGGATTTGCACGAAATGACCGTGCCCGAAGCGGCGGCAGCGCTCGACATGCCTTTGAATACTGCTTACTCGCGGCTGCGCAAGGCGCGGCTTGCGTTCGAAGCGGCACTCGCGCGTCACGACGCGCGTGGTGAAGGAAGATGATTGCGATGTCGGAGTTGAGCCCCAGAGCTCGTCAAATACTCCAGTCCGGAGTGCAACGCCCGACTGTCGCTGACCGCGAGCGAATTCAAATCGCACTGCAGGCAAGGCTCGGAATGACGAGCCTATCCGCTGCCGACAGCAGCGGCGGAGTTCCAACACGTGCGCGTTGGCCGCTCGTTTCCAGCGCAATCGTCGGCGTCGGGTTGGTCGGTGGGGGGTTGTTCCTCATGGCTCGCCATAAACTCCCTCTCCGGGCGCATGCGCCCGTGGCAGCGGCGGTTGTAAGCGCCGCCCCAGCCGCGCCGTCCACGGCACAGCCGGGGCCCTCGTCCCCGGTTTCTTTGCTGCCTGCGGCTGCTGCCTCCGAGCTTCCGGTTGCGTTGCCCCGTCCCGCCCCGGACCGGCTCGCGCAAGAGGTAGCGTTCCTCGAGCGGGCGACTAGCGCTTTGCACGCGGGGCAGGCCTCTGCTGCGCTGAAAGTGCTGGCCGAGTACCAGCGCAAATTCCCGAATGGGCTGCTGGCGTTGGAGCGCAGCGCAGCACGAGCGCAAGCGCTTTGCGCGCTCGGTCGCCAAAGCGACGCACAAGCGGAGCTCTCGCGGCTTCCTGAGCAGTCGCCCGCTGTTGCCCGCGCCAAGCAAGTGTGTGACGCGAGCGCCAAAGCGAGCAACTGAAAGCCGCCGGTCGCGGCCGGCGCGTCCAGCCACGAGCGCGGCACTGTTCGCGGCCGGTAAAGCTGCGCCAGCAGAGTGCAACGCAAGTGAAGTGAAGTATTGGGCCGTCGCGCTGGACTAGCGGCCCGCGAAGCAGGCCTGTATTACCGGGGCGAAAGCCCCGGTAATACAGGCCATCGCGACAGTGCACTACGCTGCGGGGCTGTTGGCGGCCATGGGCGGTGAGCTGCTAGGAGGCCCCGCGACGGGTTTGGCCGTTGCGGCCTCTTTCACCCGGCGGGCGGCCTGCACCATGTGCACGACTTGGTCGAGTATCACCGCGATGAGGATGACCGCGCCAACTAGGATCCAATTCCAGTTCGGGTTGAGCCGCCAAATGCGCCGGATGCCGTCGGCGTCCGTGTATTGGATCTGGAACATGTTGATGCCATTGTCGATGACTCGCATCATCGACGCGCCAATCACGATGCCGAACACGGTTCCTTCGCCGCCGCGCAGCGAGCAGCCACCGAGGACGGCCGCCGCGATCGCGTACAGCTCGTACGCCACGCCGACCTGTTGCGACATTTGGCCGATGTACGCGGCGTAGCAGATCCCCGCGATACCGGCAGTGCCGGCCGAGATCACGTACGTGAGCAGCTCCACGCGATCGACGTTGATGCCGGAATAGCGCGCCGCCTCGCGATTGCCGCCGATCGCGTAAATGTAGCGACCGAGGACCGTGTAATGCAGCACATAGGCGCCGAGCGCCGCCACGGTGCCGAAGATGACCAGTGGCCAACCGAGCAGAGGGTCACGCCCGAGATGCAAGAGCCCGCCGCTCGCCAACGCGAGCAGGGGGGAGTTACCCATGCTGATGACGCCGCCGTCGACGATGGTCTGCGACACCCCACGCAAGAGCAGCATGCCGCCCAACGTGACGATGAACGGTTGCAGCTTGAGACGGGTGATCAAGAGCCCCTGCAGCACGCCGGCCAGCATCGCGGCGCATAGCCCCGCCGAAATGCCAACCCAGAGCGGGTAGCCGAGGCCACCGGCTTCGGTCGACGAGAGCCGAGCGATGATCACACCCGTCAAGCCAACGATGGATCCGATCGATAAATCGATGCCACCGGTGATGATCACGAAGGCAATCCCGATCGCGAAAATCCCGAGCATGGATATCTGGCGCGAGGTGTTTACGACGTTCGACGCGCTCAAGAAATCCGAGTTCGACGTCCAGAGCGCGATGCACATCAGCACCAGCGCGATAAATATTCCAAGCTCACGTCTCATGACAGTTCCTCGTTGCCTCGTCTTGTCGCTTGCGTGCCGGTCGACTCTTTGCCCGGGCCACGGCTGAGACCCGTCATCAAGCCCGCGATCGCGAGCTGCGTGAGCTCGTGCCGCTCGAGTACGCCCTTCAGCCGGCGTTCGTGCATCACGATCACGCGGTCGCTCATGCCGATGGTCTCTTCCAGGTCGGAGCTGACCATCAAGATCGTAATGCCCTGCTGGGCAAGGGTCGCCATGTGCCGATAAATCTCGGCCTTTGCGCCGACGTCAATGCCGCGCGTCGGTTCGTCCAGGATCAACACCTTCGGCGCCATGGCGAGCCATTTCGCGAGCACGACCTTTTGCTGGTTGCCGCCGG
>JBDTJC010000082.1:0-15637 GCA_039936055.1 Polyangiaceae bacterium
CGGTGACATGACGGCGGCGGCCATGCGTTCAGCGTGCGATCACGAACCAGAGGCCGCGATCAACCGCGCTCACGATGCGGCAGCGCAGCAAGCGCTTGGCGTCGCTGAAATCACCCGTGTGCCCCAGTGTCGACGAGCGCCACAAAGCGCAGAAATCTGAGCGAAGCCGGTTGGCCGCGTAGTTGGCCGCGGGCCGCTGGATTGGGGACGATCGCGCCGAGCCCCGCCAATAGGAAGGGCCCGGAGGTAGCAACTCCGAGCCCTGCGTCGCCGCGGGTGAAGCGTTCGACATTGGTCTTGTCGCACGAGTCGCACGAGGTAGACGAATTCCCGGCGGTCGCACTCGCGGGTGGACGATCTCCGGCAAGTTCAGTGTGTTGGAGATGGCTGTAGGCGGCCATTTCACCTCTGTCGGGGTTGCGATCGGGGCCAGATCTCTTGCGTCGATGGGCGCCACGCTGACGAGCGCGCCGAGCATCGCCATGAGACCAAGCGAAGGCACTGGCGGAGCCACGAGGCGAAGCGAAAGACCTCTGTACGCACGAGCAGGCTGCGCGCTCGGCGACGAAAAATAGAAACGGACACGGCTCGCCGAGAAGTTGGCCTAGCGCCGATGGTCTCCACCGCGGAGCGCTCCGCCGTCACACCGGCGGCCGAGTCGCTGCGCGAGGAGATCCCAAATGAGATCGATCTGGATCGGCATCGCACCGGGGCTGACGACGACGCGCGTGGTCGCGATGGCAGGGCCGAGCGAAACGATTTTGAAGGCACAATTGTCGAAGGATCCGGTGCCTCCGGGCACTGGCGACGCCAACCGAGGCGACCCCTCGGCCGGCACGGACGAGTTCGCATACTGATACGATTACGTCCACTCGATAGCGTTTGGACGCCCTAACCCCCGTGGTGCTCCGCTACGACATGCGTCGAGTCGACTGCGCAAGTTGCGGCGTGACGACCGAATTGGTTCCGTGGGCGGAGCCGACGGCGAACAGTTTTCCGCGGTTCGTCAGTCTTACCTGAGCGGCGCTATGTTTGGCCGCCAAAAGGCGTAAAAAGAGCCCAGATGTCCGTGCTTACCGACGAGAAGCTGCTCGAGCTGTTCGAGCGGCACAGGAACGAGCTGCGCTTGCACTGTTATCGCATGCTCGGCTCGTCGCACGACGCGGACGACGTGTTGCAAGAAACTGCGGTCCGAGCCTGGCGCGCCAAGGCCTCGCTCGATGAACCCGCGAACGTGCGGGCCTGGCTGTATCGCATTGCCACCAACGTGTGTTTCGATGAACTCAGGCAGCGCAAGAGCCGTCACCTGCCGCAAGATGTCGCGCCGCCCATGTCCGAGTCCAACCTGACGGTTGCGCCCGCGCAGCCCGAAGCCTGGGTCGAGCCTTGCCCGGCCGCGTGGTTCTCGGATGTCACGCCGGACCCTGCCGCGCGCTATGAGTTGCAAGAAGGCGTCGCGCTCGCGTTCGTTGCGGCGCTGCAAGAGCTGACGCCCGTTCAGCGCGCCACGCTGCTGCTGCGCGACGTGGTCGGGTTCTCCGCGGAGGAAACGTCGCGTGCGCTCTCACTCAAGCTAGAAGCCGCCAATAGTGCGCTGTTTCGCGCGCGAGGGGCGGTCGAGTCGAAGCTCGCGCGCAAACAAGCGGAGCGATCTTCCTTCACCAGTGCCGCCATCGAGAGTGTGCTCGCGCGCTACCTCGCGGCTTGGAATCAACTCGACGTCGAGGCGTTCGTCGCGCTGCTCCACGACGACGTGCGCACGACCATGCCGCCGTCGCCCACGTGGATCGCGGGTCGAGCGCGCAACGACGCCTTCTATCGGCCGATGTTTGCGGCGCAGCGTCCCGGTAGGTTCATCGCCCTGCCGACGAGAGCGAACGCGCACGGGGCATTCGCCTTCTATCGAGCGCTCGCGGACGGTGAGCCACATCGGCTACGTGCGGTTCAGCTCGTCGAGCTCCGCGACAACGCCGTCGTCAGCATCGACCACTTCATGTTGCCCGAGCTCGGTCCGGCCTTCGGCTTGCCACAGGAGCTCGATCGCGCGCAGGTGGATGGATTCGGGTCTGCCCCGCCGTGCATTGATTTGGCCGCGGACGCTCTACGAGAAAAACGGCGCAGCTAAGCCTCGAGGGCGAACAGTTTCAGTGGCGCCCTCAGTCACACTCACATGACGACCGAAAACACGTTGGAATTGGTACGTGCCTATTACGATAGCTGGCAGGGCGGCAGCGAGCGCTTCGACGAAGCGTGGCTACGCAAAGTGCTCCACCCAAGCGTGGTCTTCGAGAGTCCGATGGGACGCAAAGATAAAATAGAAGACCTCCTGACCGGCGTGGCGCGCTTCAACCAGACCATGAACAGTCGGCGCCTGTTGCAGCTCTTCGCGGTCGGCAACGAGGCCGCCGCCATCTACGACTGTGAGCTCGCGCCACCCATCAATCACCTGCGCTGCGCCGAATTCTTCCGCGTAGAAGGCGCTCAAATCACGGCCATCCGCTTGGTCTTCGACGCAACGCCGTACCGAGCGAAGCCCTAGTGCACCGACTCGCTCCGGGCTGGCTTGGACAGGGGGCGCTCCCTATCCAGCTTCGCACCTCCGAGCCCGATAGAGGTCGCCGCTCAGACCATCTCCGCGCGCACCTCACGAATGGCGTGCAGTAGGCCCTCCGCGCCGCCTGCAGCGGGCGACAAATAGGGACTGATCAACGTCGCGGCTTCCAACCGAGCGACCCCGCGGCCGGCGCGGACGAGCTCGCATACTGATACGATTATGTCGACTCGATAGCGTTTGGACGCCCTAGCCCCGACGCCGCGTCCGGCGTTGAGGGTCCCGGGCGCGCGCAGCGCCGAAGGCGCGAGCACGACCGGCCGCACCGCGACGTGGCCCGCAAGGAGCAACCCTTCGAATCACGATCCTCCAAAGACCTTGATGTGACTACGACTGCGGCTCCGGCAGGCATTGAACGGCGTTTAACCGGAGGATGAGCTCCGCCGCCAACGTGCACGCGGGCGACTCTGGCGCTAGGGTCGATCCATGGCAGATTCCGAGTGGCAGAGGAGTCGCGTAGCGGGAGAGGCGGACAGGGGCACAAAGAATCGTGGCGGTTGGCTGAGTGCGATGATCGCATGCGCCTTGCTCGGCGCGATTGCCTGTGACTCTCCTTCGAAAGCGTGTCAGATCGACTGTCACCCCTGCTCGCCCGATCCAGGGTGTGAGTGTAGTTCAGACGGTTTCTGCTGGAGTCGCTATGGCTGTGAGTGTCCTTCGTCTGGAGCAAGCGCAGGTGTTGGCGGGGCTAGTGCGGATGCCGGCTCAGCCGTGGCGGACGATGCGGGTGCGGGTGGCGCGCTCTGAGCCAGCCGAGCGCCCCCGTGGGCGGCAAACCAGCGGGATTCCAATTGGTTCTCGTTTCCGTCTCGAAGCAATCAGCGCGCGGCGGTCCTCGCTGCGCGCGCTCGCGCAATGCGCGGTTCACTCACCGCTACCGAGCAGCTCTTGTGGAATCATATCCGCGGCCGGCGCCTGGGCGTGGTCTTCCGCCGGCAGGTGCCGTTACTCGGGCGCTTCATCGCGGACTTCTTGGCTCCCGCGAAGCGCCTCGTGGTTGAGGTCGACGGTGCGTATCACGGTGAGCGCGCTCACGCTGATGCGCGCCGCGATCTCGCGCTCGAGCGCGCCGGCTATCGTGTGCCTCGGCTCGATGTCGCTGGTCTTCAGCGACATCGAGTGCGCTCTTGCTGCCATCCGCGCGGCCTTGCGTTAGGCCTACACACTTCGATGAGTTGTCAGCGCGCCCCAGTGGCTTCGAACCACGGGTCCTCGGCTCCGGAGGCCGTCGCTTTCCTGGCAAACCCGTCGAGCAGAACGCGTTTTCGAGGTCGTTTGTCCGGTTCTTGTCCAGCTGGGAACCATGTCGCGTGCTATCTTGGGTTCATGAATGTCGTCCGTGGACGCGTCCGAGATGGCCATGTGGAGCTGGACTCCGCATGGCCTGACGGCGCCGAAGTGGTAGTCGTCCTCGGGGAGACGGAGCCCTTCGCTCTCGCGGAGCACGACATTGCGGAGCTTACAGAACGTATGGCCGCTGCTGATCGCGGAGAGGTTGAGCCGGCGGAGTCCGTTTTCGCCCGCTTGCTTGCCGGTAGATGACCCCGTCGCTCGACGTCGTCTTCCAGCACCGAGCCATTGGCGACATCGAAGAGATCAATGTCTGGTGGCGCGCCAACAGGCCTGCTGCTCCTGAGCTCTTCTTGCTTGAGCTTCGTGCAACCCTGTCGATTGCGGCGCTCTCGCCAAGTCTTGGCGCACCCGCGCGCGATGTGAGACTGCGTGCCGTGCGACGTCTAATCTTGCAGCGAACGCGGTACCACGTATACTACCGCGTGGCTGGACAGATGCTTGAGGTCTTGGCTGTTTGGTACGCGGCACCGGGCCGGGGCTGTAGGACTTGATGTCCGTGCGCGGAGGTCCGCCCGAGCAACGTTGGAGAGCTCCGATGCCTCCCGTTCTCGTCCGTCATTGTCAGTGACGAACCCCAATCAATCCCAGCAGTTCAATCAGCGTGCCCCAGTGGATTCGAACGGTTGCTCCTTGCGGAGCGCGTCGTGGCGCGGCCGGTCGTGCTCGCGCCTTTGGCGCTGCGCGCGCCCGGGACCCTCAACGCCGGACGCGGCGCCAAAGCGCGCCGCGCGCGGCGGAGGGTCCCACGAGGTTTCGAACCCCGCGAGGCGACCGGAACGCACCTGAACGAACGCTGGCTTAGACCGATCACGCGGCTTCGAACGCCCGCCCGCGGTGGAGCACAAACTCTTGGCGGCTGCCCTCGAGGGCCGAGCTCGACACGTTCGCCAAGCCCACCTACCCACAGTCGGCCGGACTTTCTGTGACCACCGCCGCAGCGGATTGCGGCATGTCGCCAACCGAGCGACCCCTCGGCCGGCATCGACGAGTTCGCATACTGATACGATTATGTCGACTCGATAGCGTTTGGACGCCCTAACCCCTGGATGGGGTCGAGCTTCGCCATGCGTAGTACGCGCTTCGCGAGACGCCGACTGCCTTGCACAGCGCACCGACCGGGAACGCCGCCTTCTCCGAGTCGACCAGCTCGTATGGGCTCACGAGCGGTCCCTCGCGAAGAAGGCGAGTTTTTTAGGATGTCGCGCTCCTGCTTGACCTGGGTTATCTCGCGGCGAAGGCGTTTGAGTTCTTCCTCCTTCGTCTCGCCACCGCGTTCCATCCGCACCTGGGCGGCTGCGCTGCCGTACTTCTTCTTCCAAGAATGCAGAAGGCTTTCAGCAACACCCTAAGCCGCTTGCAACGGCGGCGACGGTTCGCTCGCCTCGTGTCTCGAGCAGCCGAACGGCTTCAAGCTTGAACTGCTCTGGGTGCTTCTTGCGCTTCGATTTGGTCTTCGTTTCCATGACCTCTCCCCGAGGATACTCTCCTCGCTGGCTGTCTTGGAAATCCGGGGAAGCGCAGACGCTCAAGTGTCAGCGAGGCCGGTGTGCAGCCGCTATCTGCGCCGCGTTGCTGGAACAAGTAGAGTCAGCAGGCGAGAAGTCAACCGAAACGCTCGCGAGCTGCACACATAGAGAATAGTTGCGGAGCGTCATCACGGCGAGGCCACCGAGCAGGGTGAAAGCGAGTACCGCTACAAGGGCAAGACCGGTGCGTGAGCGCCCGAGTTCGGCAAGCAAGGTCCACGGTCCGGGCATTGTGCCCTTCCTAGATTGCATGCGGCGGGACCGCCGCCTGCAGACGGCAGAGGCAGCGGGCCGGTTATCCTCGATCGGACGGGCCGCGCTATTCATGACTCGTTTCCGGACCGAAGAACACCGTTGTGCGCGAGAGCCGCTTCGAGCGCCGCCACGCGCTTTCTGAGCGCCAGTAGCTCAAGCTCGACGATGCCGAGGCGCCCGTCCTTGGACTCTGTCGTCTTCCCTGTCCGAGCCGCGAGCGGCTCTTCCTTCGCGTTCCCGACTGCGGCCTTTTCGACCGCTAGCCGAGCGTGCCAGATCGTCGTTCGGCTGATTCCTTTCCGTGTATGCAAGGGAGTGGAAAGTTGGGGGTCGTCCGCGCGTACCACTAGCGAGCAGAGGAGCTCCGTCCGTCCTGACACACCGAGCCGACGGAATGCGGTGCTCAGCTGCTTGGCAATAGTGCGAACGCTGGTCCCGCGAGCTTTCGCGATGTCCCCATAACTGAGACCGTCGACGAGTAGCTTGACCGTTGCACGCTCTGCTGGCGGTAGGGCCGAGCAAAAGCTCCGCTCGCGCCGATCTAGGCGAATTCGAATCCCGTTTTTTTCGATGGACGCCTCGGCGACTATCCGTGCTCCGAGCACCGCCGCCTGAATGCCGATCTCGGGTGCCGCATTCGCTAACGCTGCTACTCGTTCTCAGCTTCTCGGAACTTGCGCCAGGAGTTGAATCTCGAGCGCCAGGAGCCATGAGTCGTCGTCGTAAGGGTGCTCAGCAGCGATACGCCGACGTAGCTGCTCGCGGAGCTGGACTACCAGTGTCGAGCCACGGGATGGAACTCGAGCCAGCGCCGCGGCGGCGGCGCATGCTTGACCGCAAGCTTGGTAAGCATGCGCCAGCAGCAGGTCAAGCAGGGGCTGCAGTGCCCGGGCGTGGGGATGCTGCGCCGCAAGTAAGCGCTCGGGCACTTCGCGAAAGCGACCGCGCCCGATTGCGACCAGCGCGAGCCCGGTGTGGAAGGACGCGCGATCCAAGGCGGAGCCGAAACGAATACCTTTCAGTAAAGCGCGCTCGGCGACCTGAACGTCATCGAGGCGAAGCAAGATCAATGCATGCAGCAAGTAGCCAGAAATCGACCAGGCAGAGGTCTCGGAAATCTGCTGCAAGGCCGCACTGCACGCTCCGTCCGCCAGGAGCGCGGTCGCGCGGCCTTCGCTGGCCTGAGCGTCGCCGGGACTCAGTTGGAGAGCAGCGTCGAACCGAATGAGCGCCTCATTGCAGCGTCCAAGGCCGACGAGCGCAAGGCCACGCAGATGGGCAGCGGCACTGCGGTCATCGGAGCGCTCAGCCATCAGCGGCTCGAGCTCCAGCAGGGCCTCGTCCGTGCGCCCAGCGCTCAGCAGTACGCGCGCCCGACTGTATTTAACGGCCTGACTGACGGGGTTCATGTGCTCGAAATCGTCGCAAGCCGCGAGCGCGGATTCGAAATCGCCGATCTCGTGCAGCAGCGCTATCATGCCACAGTTCGCGTCTTCGCTTAGTGGGTGGACGGCCAGTACCTGTTTGTACTCGTCGCTCGCGGACTGCCAATCGCCCATGATTCGCTTCAGGCCGGCGCTGCACGATGACGGAACGTACGGGGGCGGGTCCTCGTCGTAGCTGTGATGAACCGTGTTGAATTCGCTCGCCGCAAAGCCGCTAAGATCAGCATGAATCTCCTTGATGCGTTGGAATCGAGCAGTCATGTCCCTGTCGCTGAGCTGTTCGCGCGCACTGAGCAGAGGGTCGCTCGCGTTGCAGCGCGGACAGTCCGCTATCCGCCGAACAAATATTCGTGAACAGGCCGGGCAATGAAAACGATCGGAGGTAGCCTCGGTCGAGCGCGGATCGAAGAAACCCATATCGAAGAGTACACTGACTTCTCTGGCGCCGGTAGCTCGGCGAGCACTTCGCGAGGCCACACTCGTCCTGGATATTCAAGATGATCGCGCGCCGGGCCAACCACCGTGTGCTTGGACTCGAGGTGTGTGACTCGAGTCCTCGGCGATGCCGCTGCGCTCACCTCGGCAAGGGCAGCGCTGAGCGCAACTGGAAAGCCTCGAAGGAAACTTCGGCTCTTTTTTCTTACGGCGGCTGCCGAGACACAGCCTCATTGCAGAAGCTCACGTTGCGGGCGCGGGCCACATTGGCTGGCTGCGGTGAACGTTAAGGGGAACGGGAGGGCTTCCTTTGGTTGATGGTCACGAACGAGCGCGCAGAGCGCCGAGCCTTCGGCGGCGCGGCCGGGGCGAGAGTACGCTCGGGCCGCGCATCAACGGCGTTTGCGGGCTCGAAGGGTCGCAAACGCCACGAGCACCAGCCCGGGGCTCAGCGCGATCCCAATCCACTTCGCGAGCTCGGCGCTGAAGTGCTTGATGGGCTTCAGCGCGTCGCTCTCGCGCGTCTGAACGACGACGACGAAGCCGGTGTTGCCCACTGGCGCGAACCCGGCGAGCCAGCTGCCAGCGTAAGCGGGGAAGCGGGCCGCAGCGGGGTCTCGGTAGTCGTCGTTGGAGGCGAGATCGCGCCGCGGTAAGCCCCACCGTTCGACACGCAGCGAAGCTGCCTCACTCTTCTGCGCCAGAAGACGAAATTCGGGGCCGTCTACCTCCACCGCGTGCCCGTGCTCCGCGTAGGCCGGATGCCGCAGGATGAGGAACGGCGGGTCCGGTCGTGCATCGCTCCGCTCATGGCCTCTCGGCGCGACCAGAACGGCCGCCGAGCGCGTGTCTTTCAGGATCAAGGAGCCGAGATTGGCTTGGCTCGCGACCGTCGCGACTAGCACGCCGAGCCACGTGCGCTTGCCGTCGCTGGAATAGACCGGCGTCGAGATCGCAAACATGTAGAGATGGTCGGGCTCGGACTTGTACGCTGGCGATACATAAGCGGAAGCAAGCCCGCGCGCCGCGAGGGCCTGAGCACCGCGGAAGTAGTCCCGCCAAGCGTAGTCCGGCGACATGCCGCGCCGGGCGCGGTCGGGCATCGGCATTCTCGAGTCCGCGAGAACCACGCCTTTGGCATCGGCCAAGAACCACGTGTCGAACGGCGAGTTCTGATCGAGCTTCAGCCCTTCTGTCGGGTCGTCGTACTGCTTGAGCTTGGCCTCGCAAAAGTTCTGCAAGCGCGCGCCGTCGCGCGTTCCGATCGCCGCCACTAGAGACGGCTCCGCCGCGGCGCGCGCGACGGCGTCGCTCAACGCACGCAGGTGGCCGAGCACCGCGTAGGCGAACATCTGCGCACCGTTCTGATTGTCCGCTACGATATCAGCGCGCTTCTGGGCTTCCTCGCCGCGCGCCAGCGACAACGCGCTCGGTGTGAGGATGAGGACGAACGAGAGCAGCGTGCCCAGCAATGCGGTTCGGAACGGATTGCGACGGTAAAAGCGCAGCGCGCGCTCCACGGCTCCGACGCGCCCGATCGGCTCTCCTGCGAGGAACTGACGGAGCGTGCTCGCGAGCTCCCCCGCCGAGCGATAGCGGTGCGCGGGGTCCTTCTCCAAGCACCGCAGACAGAGCAGAGCCAAGTCACGCTCGATCGTCGGGTCGAGCCGGCGCGGGCTCACGGGGGCGTCGCGTTTCACCTGCTCGAGCACGGTCTCGTTCGTTGCTCCCAGAAACGGCGGTCGCCCCGTGAGCAGGTGATAGAGGATCGCGCCGAGGCCGTACACGTCCGTCGCCACGGTCAAGTCACGCGTCCTGCCTTCCGCTTGTTCCGGCGCCATGTACTGGGGCGTGCCAGCAACGACGCCCTGGAGCGTGACACCGACGCGGTCCACGTGAAGCGCGAGACCAAAGTCGGTCACGTACGGGCTCTGCTCCTCGTCCAAGAGGATATTGGCGGGCTTGAGGTCCCGGTGCAGGACCCCGTGATCGTGCGCGAATTGCAGCGCGTCAGCGAGCGTTACCAGCGCCTCGATGGCGCGCGTGCGATCGGCTCGGAAGTGCTCGATCTCGTCGGCTAGTGTGCCGCCGGTCACGAGGTCCATGCTGAAATAGTGGAGCCCAGCGTGCTGACCGACTTCGTGGACGGTGACGATGTGAGCGTGCTTCAGGTTGGCGGCGGCGCGCGCGCCGTCGAGAAAGCGCGCAACCGCTGCCGCGTCGACCGCAGACGCCCGCAGCACCTTCAGCGCAACAAGGCGACCGAGCCTGGTGTCGAACGCTTCCCACACCTCGCCAGTGCCGCCTTCGGCGATGAAACGAAAGGCCGCGTAGTGCGGGAGCTCGGGTACTGGCCGCTCATGGTCTTGGACGCCTTCATCGAGCGCGGCGCTGAGCAGGCAGGCGGGGCACTGGCCGCCGAGGGTCGCGAGCCCCCCCCAAGCGTGGCTGCAAGCGTTCATTGCGCACGCTTGCTACCGACTCGGCCGGTGGCGCTTGCTGCCGACCACTCCCCCACGAGCGGGACGGGCGCCGGCTTCGGGATCAGCACGAGCAACAGATTCTGAAGCTCCCCGGCGAGCTCTTCGGGTCGCGAGGTGCCCCGCGCCACTTCACCGCAGAGAAGCTCGCGATACCGCCGCCGGAGCTTATTCACCTCGGCACGAATGGTTCCCTCTGCTGCGCCGAGCGCCCGCGCTAGTTTCTCGTACGGCCGCTCGTCCTCGTACGTGACGAATTCCTGGAGCGCGTCGAACCAGCGCGTTCGGCCCTTGCGCGCCCACTCCGCCCTCAGTGCACCAAACGTGCGCTCAAGCACCTGGAGTGAGCGCGTTTGCTCGAACGCAACGTCGGGCGCTGCATCCTGGGCGATGAGCGCGTCGTAGTTCTCGAACTCGGGACCGTCACAGGGCACGTGCAGCGCTTGTCCGCCTTGGCACAACGCGAGTTCGTGATCACGCGCGTTCGAAAGATAGTTCGAAAAGGAGCGCCGGAGCCAAGGCCGAAAGCTCTGCCGACCGAGGTCCACGCATGCCAGGTCATTTTTGTTGAAGAGGCGCTCGAGAAAGCCCTGCGTGAGGTCATTCGCCTTGTCCTTCGAGTAGCCGCGGCGCCGCGCAAAGAAGTGCAGGGGGAGCCAATATTGCCGACACAGCGCATCCTGCGCACGCCTCCGCTCCTGCACGTCCCCGTGCCCGGCAAGAAAGACCGCGCGAGACTGCGTCGAGGGAAACCCACCGTTCAGCTGGCTCATGTTGTTCACCCTATCCAGGAGTGAAGCGTCCCGCGCAAAACGTTGCAATCGGCGTCAGGGCAACCCAGAAAATTCCAACCCAAGCAGGCTGGTCATCGTTCGGGCTGCCTCGGCCCAAGGGCCTCCGGCTCCCCACCGAAGCGTGCGTTGTGGGCCTTGACCGCGCTCGTCATGCTGCTGCCCGCGCCGATCGTGAACGGAATGGCGACCACAATTGCTCCCGCACCGACGCCCGCCAAGGCCCACTTGGGATGCGCTTCACCGCCAATTGCTTGTCCGAGTGGCCAGCCAACGAGCCCGCCACCTACGGCTCCAAAGATCAGGGCGATGGTCTCGAGCGTGCGGGCGCGGCTCACGGCGGCCTCGGCGCGGGGCTCGCTCTCGAGCGTTTCGAGCATGCTCTTGGGATCGATGAGCCGCCCTTCCTGCCGGTAGCCGTGCTCGGTCTCGATTGGCGCACTCGGATTCATGGGGGCGAGCTGAGCGCCGGTCGCGCAGCCGAGCTCTCCGAAGGTCAGGGCAAGAAGTAGGCAGGCACAGATTTTCACGGCGGTTTCCTTTGAACGCGGTAGGTCCAGCAGCTCACGGTGGGAGGAGTTTAGCGGCGAGCGCGGGTCGGCCGAATACCACTTTAGTGGTACTCAATCGCTCAGCTGAGCCACGAGCGGCAAGGCGAACACGTTGAAGTGCGGCTCGTAGACGGGTGGACCAATGTAGCGGCCTCGCATGCGCTGCGCGAAGAGCGTCAGCGTGCGTGGCAGCTCGACCTCAGCAAGCGCTCCTGGCCGCGAGCGACAGCGCTGCTCCTCGGTGTAGACGAACCGTGTTGGGTTGGCGGGCGGCGAAGCCGAACGCCGGGGCACGGCGCTAAACCGACTATCGGTCCACTGCCGCTCACGCACTAGCCGATAGGCGAGGGCTGCGTCGCCCGCACAATCGGTCTCCATGTTCGCTTCGGCGACCAAGTGCGTCACGCCGAGGCGCGCGCTCTCCGCGAGCAACCCCGCATAGAGCAGAGAGGCGACTCTCGTGCCCCGAAAGCGTCGCAGGATGCAGAAGCGCGTCACCTCCGCGGGCACGACGCCTTGGAGCGCGAACCCGCCGAGGATGAAGCTCGACTCAAGCTCGAAGCCGAATTGCGCTGCGTCGCTGGCTCCGCGGGCACGGGCTAGAGCTAGACGCACCGTTCCGATAGGCTCCGCGCCGGAGTACACGATGAGGTGCTTCGTTCGCTCCGAGAATTCGTGCGAGTCGACCTCGCTGACCTCGGGACAGCCATGCGCGCCGACCAGCCGCTCCTCCTCCGAGTACACGCGGTAGCGCACCAGCTCGGCATCGCGGATCTGCACGGCGCGTTGCGCGCTGACCAGCTGAAACCCGCCTCCTCCGGCAAGCTGGCGGCTCATCCCGTAGCCCTAAGGAGGCGCGGCTCGGCGACGCTTTCGGGACAGCTGAAAAAGAGCGGGAACAGCGCACGCAGATTGGCGGCGGAACTGGCCACCGCCGCGCGTTCTTGCTCGTCCTCGAGCGCCGCGAGATGCCGCTCCAGTACTCGAACGTGCCCGAGGTCCGCTTCTCCGTGGCCCACCAAGAACGACAGCGAGCGTTCGATGCCCGCGATCCGCCCGTGCTCCCGAAGATGCTTGGCGGCCACGTTCGCGCGACGCATGGACAAGACCTCGAGCGTGTAGGCCGCACCCAAGAAAGCGGCCGAGCCGGCCTCGGCCCACGCGAGATTGCATTGCACGTAGCCAACGACGGCGGCCGAGGCGGCCTCGCCTTTGACGAGCTCGGGATTGAGCCCCAAATTCCGGAGATCTTCGAGCGCCCACCGATCGTGCGGCGCCTCTTCTTCCGTCTTGGCTTCCAGGAGGGCCACGAGCGACGGGTTTCTGCCCCGACGCCGGAGCCCCTCGGCGGTGCGAGCGAGAAGCACCCCCGACCACCGGACGTAGTGATAGGTGCCGACGAGAAACCGAACGTATTCGTGGCGCTCCGCCTCTCCGCGAATGATGCGTCCGACGAGCGGGTCGCGCTCGATCGAGGTCACGAACGTCGCGGAATCCTGCGCGAGCGAGCGAACGAAAGCGTCTGTCATCTCCGATCCTTTCATGGGTGCGGTGCGAGATTGGCCGCTACAGAGCAATGAAGGATTTCGTCGCCGACGTTGCACCGCGCGGGCGCGCGCGGACGTCGGTTGGCAGCGCGTGGAGAGCGCGGCAGCGGCCACCAGGGCCACTACTCCTTTGGGCGTATTCAGTTCTGAGCCCAATCGGATGTTGATTGGCGACATGCTTCATTGCAGCTCGCGCGCGCACCCTCTCGCGGCCACCGCCACCCTTTTGCTGTTCGCCATTGCCGTTCCGACCCGCGCCGCGGCGCAGCTTGAGCCGGTCCCCGACGACGACACGCCGCCTGCGCGCGTTGAGCGTGACACACCGGACGGCGCGAGGAAGGAAGAACCAGCTGCCCCACAGCCAGCGACCAGCGAACCTGTCGCGGCAGCGATCGGCCGTTCGAGGTCGCAGCCACGCGTTATCTATACGAAGACGCGGTCAGACGACGCCGCGCCCCAGCCGGAGGAGCAGGGCGACCGAGATCAGCACAAGAGCGACATCGGGCGTCAGAGGTGGCTTCTCAACCTCGCACTGGTGCACAATACGTTGAGCAGCAATGACTTCAACGACTCCAAGGCGTTGGTGCGGCCGACCGCCGATGGAGGGGCAGAGGGCGTCGTGCTGCCGACGCTCGGTTCTGCTACCGGTTTTTTGGTGGGCCTTGGCATCGGCTGGGAGGCTCGCCGCGTCGGTAGCTTTGGGTTCTCGACGGGGATGACCTACTCGGCTACTTGGCTCTCTCCCCAATCCGCACAAACGCCCGCTCCGCTCGACACCGCGGTGTTGCACGAGCTCGAGTTTCCCGTGCGCGTATCCGTCCAGGCAGCTCGCGTTCTACGCCTGTATCTTCAAGCTTCGTACGGGTTCGGGTTCCTTGCGTTGTCGGGCGTGCACGTCTCCGCGAACGGCGGCGGGGGAGCCGCGTTCGATTCCAACTCCACGTTGGTTGCAGGGGATTCGCTCGGCCTGGGGATTGGCTCGCTGTTTCGGCTCGGTGAGAGCGCCTCCGTAGACACCTTTGTCGGTTACCGCGCCTTGAGCTTCACCAGTGTCGACGGCGGGCAAACCCCCGAGCACCTAAACGTTGCCGGTTGGACTCTGCGCCTAGGTCCCACGTTTCTCCTTTGATTGTGGTTTGCTCCTGGCGCCCTAGCGAGCGGAAATTGCCGGCCGCGTTGACACGGTTCGCGGCGTAGGCCATCTCTAGTCGAGGTCATGACTGGGGAGGCAGTGCGAGGACGGTGACGAACCGCAAGCCGGCGACGACCTCCGCGGATAGGGTGGCTCTGCAGTTGCTGGAAGCGCTCGGGTCGTCTCTCGACGTGCGGGCGGTGTTGCAGGAAGCCTACCCATTCCTCACGCGCCTCGTGCCCGCCGACTATGGCGCACTTGGCGTCTCGTCGACGGCCAAATCGCAAGACTTCGAATGGGTGGTAGCCGAGCTACCGAGCAGTTTCTTTGCCGCGTATCCGGACATGGCACCGCACGACTTCGTGCGGCACGCCGTGCTCAAGCAGCCGAACCGCGTGCTCCGGGATCAAGAGATGGTGTCGCGCCGCGAGCTCGAGCAAAACATGATGTATCGACGTGCGCGCGAAGTCGGTGCGCCGGTCGAGCACGTCATGGCCGTCATGTTACACGTTGACGACCATTGGCAAAGTGGCCTCTCGCTGTATCGGGAACGCCATCGGCCTTTTTCAGAGGTCGAGCGTGCGCGTCTGCAACGCGTTACGCCCGCGCTGGCGAATGCGGTGCGCAATTGCCGCCAGTTCGGGCACGTCGCGAACTGGAAGAACGCGCTGGATGGCATGCTGGCCAGCACCTCGGAAGCGACTTTGCTCGTCACGACTCACGGCACCGAAGTCGAGCGCAGTCCGGGTGTGACGACGTTGCTGCAGAAGTGGTTCGCTGCACGCGAAAGTGATCGAGGGTGCTTGCCAGAGCCGCTCGTGAAGCTGGCTCTGAGCGCCCACGACGGCGGCGGCACCATGTTCCGTCGGCACTCAGGCCAATCCGACCTGAAGGTCTCGATTCATCCAGTAAGCGGACACTTTGGGAATGCCCGCTGGATGTTGCGCTTCCAAGAGCACTCGAACGAGTCGATGGTCCCAGAGGCTTGGCTCGCGCGGCTCACGCCGCGCGAGCAGCAAGTGACCCCGGGTGTATTGCGCGGTTGGGACAATCGCCTGATTGGCGGCGAGCTCCAGTGCGCCGAAGCCACGGTAAAGAAGCACCTGCAGAGCATTTTCCAAAAGCTCGGTCTCGAAAGCCGCACGAGCCTCGTCGCCCGCGCCATGGAGCGGCTGCGCAGCTAATGACTGAGCAGATTGGCTTGTTACTCGGCGCCGGTGCCTCCTACGAGCTCGGCATGCCGTTGGTCTGGGACATCACTTCGCCAACCGAGCGATCCCTCGGCCGGCACGGACGAGTTCGCATACTGATACGATTATGTCGACTAGATAGCGTTTGGACGCCCTAACCCCGAACGTGGGCTGTACGCCACTCAAGGGCGCATCGCGCTCTTGATCTTCGTGTCCGAGCTGGAGCGGCGCGTCGTGCTACTCGGCGACGCCGCAATTCACGCAGAGCTCGGTCAAGCCGGCTGGGACGCCGAAGCGCAACGCTTGATCGCGCGCATTCGC
>JBDTJC010000083.1:0-30260 GCA_039936055.1 Polyangiaceae bacterium
TACATCGCCTTCGCGGTGTACTTGCTGGCCGCTGGTTCGCGCGCTCCGAAGCGGGCCTGGCGCTTCTTTAGTGTAGCTAGCTTCGCGCCGCTGCTCGCTTCGCTCATCATGTTCACCATTTCGGTGACCAAGCTCGGCACCGTGTGCAAAACGTGCGCGGGCATTTACATCTCGTCCGTGCTCCTCGCGGTAGCCGGCGTCTTGGGTTGGCTGTCCAGCGAGAACGAATCCCCGGCTGAGCCGCGCGTCGTAGTTGGCCCGGTTTTGCCATTGATTTGGCTGGTCTCGCTGGGCGTCGTCTCGCTCATTCCCGCGTTTGTGTATGCCTCTAGCGCGCCGGACGAACGCCCCTACCTCACGAAATGTGGCGAGCTGAAGGTAACCAAAATTAAGAACGATGAGTTCGTGAAAATTGCCACGACTCACCCGATTCAGCCCACCCTGCTGTTCGAAGACCCGCTGTGCCCCACGTGCAAAGCGTTCCACGAACGCCTCGTGGGTGAGAACGTAATCGAGAAGCTGGACATCAACCTGGCTCTGTTTCCGCTCGACAACGAGTGCAACTGGATGCTGGATTCCGCGTTGCATCCGGGCGCGTGCATTGTCTCGAAGGCTGTACTGTGCGGCGGGAGCCAAGCCCGCCAAGTATTAGAGTGGGCGTTCGAAGAGCAGGAGTACCTGACTCGCGCCGGCAAGCAGGGCAAAGACACGTTGCGCGCCGCCATCAAGCAGAAGTGGGGCGACACCATGCTCAGCTGCGTGGATGACCGCAAGACGGACACACGCCTGAACAATCACCTGCATTTCGCGTCCGACAACAACATCCCTGTTTCGACCCCGCAGATGTACCTGGGCAGCCGCCGCGTCTGTGACGAAGACACGGACTTGGGGCTGCGTTTCACGCTCGGCCAGCTGGCTCCGGAGGTGCTCAAGTGAACCAACCGACACAACCCATGCCGCCTGGAGGTGGGGTGAGAGCTGCCTCGCAAATGCCGATCGCGGCCGCGGCGGGGCTCGGTACGGGCGCACTGTTCGCGCTCGGTACTGCCATCGCCGTGCACATGTGGGTGGCGGGCGCAGCCGAGCGCTTGACCACGCCCGAGGCAGAGAAGCCGCAAGTCGCGATTGCGGATCAATCCGAGGTTGCCTACTGCACGCCGCAGTTCAAACAAGTGCTGGAACGCGTGCTCCACTCTTGCGGCTTGGTCGAGGGTGAGTCGCGTCGCGGTTGCCAGCCGGCGGACGTGAAAACTTTCGCCTCCATCAGCGATGACGACTTCAACGCGCTGTTCACCCCGCTCAAGGATCGCGGCGCCGTCATCATGTTCGACGAAGGCGAAGACAAGCTCGATGAGAAAGCGCTCAAGCTGGTAGAAGACAAGTGGTTTGCTCGCAAAGGCGCGCGCTACTTCTTCGTCGTGGCACGCGCCTCGAAGACGGGCAGCCCAGCCAAGAACACGGCGCTCTCGCACCGCCGTGCCAACTCGGTCATGATCCACTTGAAAGAAGTGGCGAACGACCCCGACATCGAGCAAAAGGTGGGGCTTCTGTGGCTTGGCAACGAGTTCGCCCAGTTGTCCAAGCAATACTGCGGCTGGCCCAACTCACGCGGTGACCTCAAATGCGACGAAGAAGCCATCAACCGGAGCGCGTTCGTGTCATGGGTCGATTGTCGTCTTTGAGCTCTTTGCCTGCTCTGTTGGTCGGCGCCCTCGCACTGCTCAGCGCCTCTGGCCTCGTCGCCTGCGACACTGTGTCCGAGAAGGACGCTCCCATGGCGACCAACGAGCGCAGCCAATCGATCACGCAGAAGGGCCCCGCGCCTGTCAGCACGCCGGCCACGGTCCCCGTTGCAGTTACCCATCCCAGCGCGCCCAAGAAGCCGCGCACTTTGTGCGGTGGCAAGCAGGATGAGTCGCACTTATTCCCGAGCAAGAAGAAGCTGTCCCGCGCCGCCGGCAAAGAGGCGATCGCCTTGCCAGAGTCGCTGTTGGTCGGCTCTGGTAGATGGACGTGGGTGAACTTCTGGGCGGCCTGGTGCGCACCCTGCAAAGAAGAGATCCCACGCTTGCTTGGCTTCGAGAAGAAGCTCGGCGCGGCGGGGGCAGCATTCCGGCTCTCGTTCGTGTCACTGGATGACGACGAACGCCAAATCGATGACTTCTTGGACACGCAGCCCGCTGCCGGCTTGCACGCCAGCTACTGGCTTAAAGAAGGCAACGAACGCGAGGACTGGTTGAAGGCCGCAGGCCTCGCGCCGGACGCGCCGCTGCCGTTCCACATTTTGGTAGACCCTAGAGGGAAGATCCGTTGCTCCGTTCAAGGAGCCGTAGACGACGGGGATTTGGCCGAGATTTCGACGCTAGTCGCCGGGCACTGAGTCACCGCGCTGTAAGCCGCCACCGACACACCTGGAACGAAGTCCCACATTTCTGGAAATTCGTCCCACATTTCCTGGTAGCGGTTTCACGCGTCGCGAACTTGCTCTACCTTACCGGTAGATGGCACATCGCACCGATATCGCAGAAGTCGCAAAGCACGCTAAGGTGTCCAAGAGCACCGTGTCGCGCGTCATCAACGGCGGCTACGCGAGCGCTGAGGTCAAAGCGCGCGTAGCGAAGGTGATTGCCAAGCTCGGGTATACGCCGTGGACCACCGCGCGCAACTTCTCGCTCGGCCGTGCTGGTTGCTTTGGGCTGGTCATGGAAGACAGCCAGAGCGAATGGATCACCCAGATTTTGGGCGGTATTGAAGAGGAGCTGACCGCCAAGCACATCTCGCTGTTGGTCGGCAGCTTGGTGCTTAGAGGCACGTATGACGCCACGACCGTGCTGTCCTGGGTGCGCGAACGCCGGGTAGACGGCCTTATCTTCGCGCGGCCCGGTCGTCGCGAGCGCAGCGTCGTGGAAGCCGCGCGCAAGGCCAAGGTGGCGCTGGCGCTGATCACGCCGGATGAGAGCTTCAAATCGGGCGCCGTGCTGCGCAGCAACAACGCCGACGCTGGCCGCGAAATTGCCGACCACCTGTATGATCTTGGGCATCGCCGCATCGGGTTCGTCGGCGGCCCACAGGAATCCCTTGATAGCCAACAGCGCTTCGAAGGTCTGGAAAGTGGCCTGAAGATGCGCAAGGTCAAGCTCTTGCCGAGCAACGTCGTCTTTGCGTCGCGCTATCACATCGACGAGGGCAAGGGATACGCCGAACGGTGGCTCAAGATGGCGCCGAGCCGCGCGCCCACGGCCGTGGTGCTGGCCAACGACATCATGGCGCTGGGGTTCATGCGCACCCTGCAGGCGCAAAACATGGGCGTGCCGAAGGACGTGTCGGTTGTCGGCTTCGACGACATTCCGGCGGCCACCTTGGTTTGGCCCGGGCTCACCACCGTGCGCCAGCAAATGCGCGCGATGGGCGCGGCCGGGTGCCGCACGCTGCTCACCGCCTTGTTGGAAGAGCAACCCGAGCGCTCGTTGCTCGAGTTCCCGATGGACCTGATCGTGCGGCAGAGCACTGGCCCCGTGCCGACGCGCTCTGTCGGACCGTGAGCGCGCAATTCTCCGGGCCGACGCTCGAGTTGCCGGAGCAGCTCAAACGCGGCCTGCAAGCTGGCCACCCGTGGGTGTACCGGGACCACATCCCGCGTGGTTTTCAGGCTCCTTCCGGAAGTTGGGTCAGAGTGCGTTGCGGCGCGTACTCGGCGTTCGCGCTGTGGGATGAAACTTCGAAAATCGCCCTGCGCATGTTCTCGGAGCTGGGCGTGCCCGACGCCGCCTGGGTGCAGCAGCGCGTGGCGATCGCGCTTGAGCTGCGCCGCTCCATGTTGGACTCGCAAACCTCCGCCTACCGTTTGCTGTACGGTGAAGGCGACGGCATCCCGGGTCTGACCGTCGATATTTACGGCGCGTTCGCGGTGATCGTCATCTACGCCGATTCGCTGGAGGCCGTCGTGCCTTGGGTCGTGCGCGCGCTGGCGGATCTGCTCAAAGTGCACGGCGTAGTGCGTCGCGCGCGCGTGCGAGATGGCGAAGCCCCGCGCCTGGAGGTGTTGCACGGTCGCTTACCGCCGCGCGAACTGATCATCTCCGAACACGGCCTACGCATGCAGGTCGATCTGTTCATGGGTCAGAAGACCGGGCTCTTCTTGGATCACCGAGAGAATCGACGTTTCTTGGGCAATCTGTGCGCGAACAAGCGCGTGCTCAACCTGTTTTCCTACACCGGCGCGTTCTCTCTCTATGCAGCACGCGCCGGCGCTAGCAGCGTAACCAGCGTGGATATGTCGCAGCCGGCCGCGCGCGCGGCTCGCGCGAACTTCGAGCTCAACGGGATGGACGCCGATCAACACGAGTTCCTATCCGAGGACGTCTTCGAATTTTTGGAACGCACGCGCCAAAAAGGTGTCACCTACGATGTGGTGATCTGTGATCCGCCGAGCTTTGCCAACTCCCGCGAACAGCAAAGGAATGCGCTACGTGCCTACGTGAGCGTGAACAGCTCCGGATTGCGTGTGCTCGAACCCCGCGGGATTTACGCCGCTGCGAGTTGCACCGCCCAAGTGAGCCCAGACGCATTCCGCGGCGTCCTCGCCGAAGCTGCCGTAAACGCCAAACGCCGCCTCCAGATCTTTCACGATGCGGGCCACGCCAGTGATCACCCGATTTTTGTGGGGCATCCGGAGGGGCGGTATCTAAAGTTCCTAGTCGCCAGGGCGCTGCCGCTTCCCTAATCCGGCCCCGCCCGCCGCCCCGCTGCCCCGCCACCCTGTGTCCCCGCTTCGCGTGACACCTCAAAAGTAACGCAGGTTACTTCTAAGGCCGCCAATCGCAGGCTTTGGACATCAAGAGCGCGAAATCCAGACAAAACTGCGTGATCTGCCGGCGATGAAAGTAACATCGGTTACTTCTATCGCCCCGAGTGTGGAGGCGCGATGCCGGCAGGACGGGCGCGTGTTTCGTTGCTCGCGAATCGCGAATTCGAATTCGAACTCGGATCTTCCGGGGGGCGAGGCGCGCTGGCTGAGACGATTCAAGCCCAGGCGCGGCGCGTGTCGTTGAAACTTGAGACCAAATCATGCGCGCCGCTTTGGCGGGCGACCACAATGGCTTGCTCGATGTAGCCGATGGCTTCGGTCCCGCGGCGACGCCCGTGGGCGACGTGCGCGAGAGCTGAAAGCACGCGAGCGCGATCCGTGCCGCTGGGGCCCGCGACGTCCAGCGCTTCACGCAAGACGCCTTCGGCGTCCGCGAAGTTCCCGGCGCGCGTGAGAGACGCGCCAAGTTTGCGCCCGAAGATCAATACCGCGCGTAGCGGGTCATCCAGCTCGCCGCGTGAGATCTCTTGGCGTGCAATCTCCAGCCCGCGACGTAGCGCCAACACTTCCGTTGCCGCGTCGCCTCGCGCCGTAGCGCGGTCAGCCACCTGCTCCAGCAGCAGGAGCGCCTGGAAGGAGTCGCCCGCGTAGTAGGCGTGCTGCGCGCGCGCTTCGATCGGCGCGCCGATACGCTCACAGGCGCGGAGCGCCTTGGCATGCAGATCTTTACGAGCCGTAGCCGGAATACCCGAGAGCACGATTTCACGCAGGAGCGGGTGCGAAGTGGACACGCGCCCGGCTTCCAGCTCGATCATGCCGGCGCGTTGCAGCTCGCCCAGCATGCCCTCCAAGTTCTCCGTCCTGGGCAGCAATTCCAGCACTGTTTCCGGCTTCATCTCGTCGCCGATGACGGATAGTGCTTGCAGCGTGCGGCGCGCATTCGGATCCAGTGTGTCGACGCGGAGCGCGATCAGATCTGCCAAGCGGCTTGGCGGGTCAGTGCCACCGTCCTGCGAGTAACGGAGCACCTGCTCGATGTACATCGGCAGTACGCCCTTCGCGTCTTCACTCACCGGGCGCAGCCCGTTACGCCCGGGGCGCAGCAAACGCGAGACCGCGGGTGGTGGCAGCCCGGCCAAGATGCGCGCGGAGGCATCCGCACCCCAGCCCGCCTCGAAGCCGGGAATGTGCGTCGCGATCAGCAACGCGGCACACGCGGGCGGCTCGCCCACGACATCCGCGAAGGCATTTCGGCTCGGCCCGTCGATGCGATAGATGTCGTCGATGGCCAAGATCACGCGCTGTTTGCCGGCGCGCTTGGAGGCGCATAGTAGCGCCCAACGCAGCGCCTCCGCCAACGAGTGACGCCGCTCTGCCGGCGAACGCACATCATTGCGCATCGGCGCGCCGGAAAAAACCTCATCCAAGCCGGAGTACGCCTCAGGCCCAGCACCCTCGAAGCGCCGATCGTCAATCGCGTCAGGCCCCAATTGTGACAGCTTGCGAATCGCCTCGCGTAGCGCGTAATAGGCTACCTCCGCGTAGAACGGATCCGGCCCCGTGAGCACGGTGAGATCGCCCTCTGCGCGCGCGCGCCCCAAGAGCTCACGCAACAAGCGCGTTTTGCCAGCGCCCGGTTCGCCCACCAAGCGCGCGCCGACCAAGCTGCCGCGTACGCGCTGCCGGCGATCCTCCAGCCAATTCAGGTCTTCTTCGCGTGCCACGAGTGGCAGCGGCAACTGCGGGAGCGTTGGATTTTCCGCCATGCCGCTGCGCAGCGGTAGGCGCGCGCCGCACTCAAGGCAGAACTTTGCCATCGGCACGAGCGACTGGCACGAGCTGCACGTGATGCTGCCGCCGGGCAGCAAGGAGGCGCGCTGCTCGGGGCGCACACTCTCCGCCATGATCAGCGCGCTCTTCAGCGCTTCGGAGAATTCAGCCGCGTCTTGGTAACGCTTCGAGGCTTCCTTCGCGAGCGCCTTGAGCACGACATTCACCAGCGGGTCGGGGATACGCCGCTCGGGTGCCACCTGCCGCGGATCCGGCACCGGGATCGTGAGGTGCATCATCACGACTTGCGTCGGGCTGTCGGCCTCGAAGGGGAGGCGGCCCGTGAGTAGTTGGAACAGCACCACACCCATCGAATACAAGTCGCTGCGCCCGTCGATCGGATCGCCGCGGCCTTGCTCGGGCGCCATGTAATCTGGCGTGCCGCACACGATGCCCGGGCTGGTGACGCTCGGGTGCTGCGCGTCCGCGCGCAACTTCGCCAACCCGAAGTCCACCACCTTCACGAAGTCACCACCGCGCCGCAACGGTTCGAGGATGATGTTTTCGGGCTTCAAATCCCGATGTACGATGCCCAAATCGTGCGCTTCACTCAGCGCGGCCAAGGTTTGGCGCAACACCTCCACGATGCGGCTGAACGGCAGCGGGCCTTCTTCGTAGGCGACGCGCGCGAGATCTTTGCCGCGCAAGAACTCCATCACCAAGTACGGCTGCCCGTCGTCGGTGCGACCGAAGTCGAACACGGCGATCGAGTTCGGATGATTGAGCTGACTGGCAGCGCGTGCTTCCGTCATGAAGCGTAGCGCCGAATTTTCGTCCGAGAGCAGATGCGGATGAATGATCTTCACCGCGACGGTGCGTCCGAGCGCTGCCTGTTCAGCGCGGTACACACGACCCATGCCGCCGACGCTGATCAAGTCGAGGATGTAGTAGCCGCCCGGAAGAGATTTCCCGACGAACTTGTCGTCCGTCGCCGAACCCATGGTGCCGACGGGGAAGCCACACGCCGGGCAATACTGATGCTCTGCGTTACAGGTGGACCCACAGTGCGGGCAGATTCGATTAGACACTTGAGCTGACGCTGACAACCACTGACTCCGGAGGTGCTGGCTTGGGGTGCCCGCTGCCCCACCCAACTTTGGACAACGTCGTCATTGTAGGCCAGCGAGCGCCCGGTAAACCAGCATTTGTCCAACTCGACAGGGTTACCGGTGCGGATTCCGCCGCGTCGCCATTTCCTTAGCTCCTTAGCTCCTTAGCTCCTTAGCGCCCGTTTCTGGAAGCGCAGCGCGGCGTAGGGCCGCTCCGGGAGTGGGGAAGGTTGGGGGGCTAGGTAATCTCTCGCGAAAGGCCCCAGGTGCGAGAAGCCCCGACCTTGGAGCAGACCGCGGAAGAGCGAGAAATTGCGCGACTTTGCGGCGCCTGAGCTAAGATTTGGCTACATGGTCCCCGCACGCGTCCGGTTGGGCGAGCTCTTGGTCGAGGCCCAGATCGTGAGCCGTGCTCAGCTTGAGGAAATGCTGGTCACGCAAAAGCGTGATGGTCGCCGCATCGGCACGCTCCTGGTAGAGGGCGGCCTGGTCACTGAAACGCAGGTCACGCAGATCCTGAGTCAGCAGCTGAGCGTGCCCTGGGTGTCGCTCTATCATATCGACTTTTCGCGCCAGCTTTTGAACCTGGTGTCGCACGCGCTGGCCGAAAAATATTGTCTAGTGCCGATTTTCGTGCGGCGCGTGCGCGGTCTGGGCGAAACGCTGTACGTCGCGATGGACGACCCGAGCGACGACGTCGCACAGAGCGAAGTCGGACAATGGGCAGGGTTGCCGGTGCGCGCTATGATCGCGCCGCCCACCGATATTCGCTCCGCGATTCGCGTGTACTACGGCGTCGGCAAGGACACAGCGTCGTTATCCGAAGCCGTCGCAGAGGTGGACGCCGAGAGTGCCGCCGGCGCACGCGCGCAAAAGCACGCGGCGCCCGGGCCGCCTCCGCTCGAAGAGGACTTGCCGCCGTCCACCGAGCGCACGCCGATCCCCGGTACGGTGCACGTGCTCCAACCCGAGGACGCGCCACCCGTTACCGTGGCTTCCGAGCGAGCGCTGCGCGTCGCGGTCGCCGTGCCCATGCCCGTTGAAGAGCACCCGGACTCGGAACCCCCGGATTCCAGCCCGCAAATCGAGGCTCGCGAGATCTCGATGCCGGCGCCGAAGAGGGGTGGTGCGCGCATGGTCACGCTCACCTTGCTGGACGGCACCCAAGTGAACTTGCCGGCGCGCGAAACGGCTGCGACGCGGCGCGCCGCGCGCGCGCCCTCCGCTGCGCCGGCGGCCACTGGTGACAGCGCAGAGCTGACTGCGCGCGATCTGATCGCGGCATTGCGGGCGGTTTCGCATGGCGCCGACGCCACCGAGATCCTGGGCAACGACGTTCACTGGGAGGCGCTGTTCTCCGCGCTGCTCTCATTGCTGCTGAAGAAGCAGCTAATCGCGGATTGGGAATTCGTCGAAGAGTACAAGAAGGTTTAGTCCCTATCGCTGAATGCTGACTGACTCCCCGCAGACGTGCCCGTGCCCGAAAAACGGACGCCGCGGCCCAACGTCGCTCCGCACTGGCGCACGCAAGCTGCCCCGAGGCGACCCACAAAAAATCGAGAAAGATGGGAGGGGGATCGGGCACGGGCGCGTGAATTCAGGGACATACCCTAGTCGCGCGGACGTGACACTGACGCTTCAACGCTTCAATTCGTTGCGCTGCGCAGTCACCCAAGACGAGAGCCCGGAGGTGCGCGGTTGACGCTCGTGAGCGCTCGTCACGGCTCGCTCGTGCGCCGCGACGGCAGCCGCCGCGGCAACGATGCGGCGGGTGTTTTCCGTCATGGCGGGCTCGCTCAATAACTCGCCCAGCTGGGCGCCCACGAAGCCGATGTCGTAATTGCCCTGCGCGAACTCCGGGTGCGTGATGACTCGCGCCAAAAATCCCAAATTGCAGCGAATTCCACCGATCGCAAAGTCAGCGATAGCGCGGCGCATGCGCGCGAGTGCCTGTCCGCGATCTTCACCCCAGACGGCGAGCTTCGCGAGCAACGGATCGTAGTTGGCGCTGACTTGCGCGCCTTCGAAGATGCCTGAATCAACGCGCACGAACGGCCCGCTCGCGGGCCGGAGCAGCGAGATTTTTCCGGGACTCGGCAAGAAGCCGGCGCCCGGATCTTCCGCGTATATGCGCGCCTCGATGGCGGCCCCGCGGCGGGTCACGCTCTCGAAGGCGAGCGGTTTTCCTTCGGCCACACGCACCATTTCCTTCACGAGATCCAAGCCGGTGACCAATTCCGTGATCGGGTGCTCGACCTGCAAGCGCGTGTTCAGTTCCAAGAAATAGAAGGCGCCGTCAGGAGCGAGCAGGAACTCGAACGTTCCGGCAGAAAAATAGCCGATCGAGGTCGCGCCACGTACGGCGACGGCAGCCATTTTCTCGAGCGTTTCCGGCGTCAGCACCGGGCACGGGGTTTCCTCGATGATCTTCTGGTGCCGGCGTTGAATCGAGCAGTCGCGCTCGAATAAATGCAGCACGCGGCCGTGTTGATCACCCAACACTTGGATCTCGACGTGACGCGCGTTCGAGATCGCTTTCTCGATGTACACGTCCGCGCTACCGAAGGCATTTTGGGCCTCGCTGCGCGTGCGTTCCAGCGCTTGCTCGAGTTCCGCTTCGGTGTGCACGAGGCGCATGCCTTTGCCACCTCCGCCATCCGTGGCTTTGACGAGCACGGGGTAGCCGACGCGCGCTGCCGTGGCGGTCGCTTCGAAGAGCGTGCCCGCGTCTCCGCCCGGAATGATCGGTACGCCAGAGGCCTCCATCAGCGCTCGCGCGCGCTGTTTCGAGCCCATCGCCTTGATTGCGCTCGGTGGCGGCCCAATGAAGCACAGGCCGGCGGTCCAGCACGCCGCAGCGAATTCTGCGTTCTCGGACAGGAAGCCGTAGCCCGGGTGGACGGCGTCACAACCGGCGGCCAGGCCAAGGCGGATTAGCTCTTCGCCGTCCAAGTAGCCGAGCGGTGAGCGGAGCTCAAGCGCTCGGTCAGCACTGCGCACATGCAGGGCTGGGCGATCCTCGGCCGTGTACACGGCCACGACTTCGATGCCGAGCTCGCGCAGGGTGCGCGCGATACGCACCGCTATCTCGCCGCGATTTGCAACTAGAACGCGCTGGAGCACAGCCCGCAGCATGCCCCAAACCGACCCGTGCGGCGAGGGTCTCGCCTTCGACGCCACTCTTGATCCATGGAAGAGGCAGCGCGCGAGCGCGGCCCCGGTTGGGGGATCGGCCGGGGGCTCGGGAGCGGGCTCGGATGAGGGCTCACCCCTGCGGGTATCACGAAGCGCGTCGGGCAAGGCGATGCGGGGCCGCGCTCGCGCGCTGCCGGGGATTCGTCTCGGTCAGAATCCGGTATTGGGGTTTCGGTGCGGGCGTCGCCCCTTTGGTTTTCGCTTTGCAGCGCAGGGAGATCGGGCCGAGCGTAGTACCGTCGGCGCCGGCACGGAGCGTGCGCGTCTCGCATGAGTCAGACCCCAACTCCGGCCACGATCTGTAGCTCAGCCGGGCTCGCTCGCTCGCTCGCTCGCGCGCTGCCGCTGCCGCTCCCGAGCCCGAATCCCGCGCCGAACCCGTCCCAAGGGCGGGCAGGCGTGGCCGCTGCCACGACCTCCGAGTCGCTCGGTGGCCCACCGCAACCAGCTCGGCTAGCGCGCCCTTTTCCTCGTGGCCCAAGACCCCATCCCACTTGCCGCTGCGAATTTGTATCCCTCCGAACCAGACCCCAAGATCTCTCCCAATCCCCTCCCTATCCGCCGCTCCCGCTCCCCATCCCGGCCCCTTCACCAATCAAGACTGCCTTTCGACGCTCAGCCGTGGCGTAGAAACCTGCGGCTGCTTTGCGGTGCTTCATCCGAAGCCGCATCCACGCTGCCACGCGGGTTCAGGGTGCGGACGAACCGCGCGGGCACGCCTGCCACCAAGGTATTGTCGGGCACATCCAGCGTGACTACCGCACCCGCGGCGACCACCGCGCCCGCGCCTATCCGCACGCCGGGTAGCACGACGACCCGTGAAGCGAGCCAAGCGCCGTCGCCGAATCGTCGCTGTGAGACTACAAAGCGAGCGATGCCGCGAAAGTCCCGACCGCTGGCGGTTTTCGAGCAGGTCGCCCGTGTTTCTTTGCGTTCTTTACTCACCTGTACGCACTACGAAACGAACGAAGCCGCGAGTGTTCGTTGCGCTCGCGTAGTGGTCGGTTCGTGTTCTCAGTGTCCGAATTTCGCGGCGGGCATTTCCAGGGAGCAGGGGAGGGGTTCACGCTCGCGAGCGTTCGGGCCGTTGCGCGCCAGCTGGAATCGAGGTCAGTCCACGAGTCTCGCCCGCGCCGTGAACTCACTGTCTTGCCGTGTAACGCGGGGAATTTCGCGATCCGGCCCATGGAGGTGCGTGTGCGAGAGCGTCGCTATTCTGGGGCGGCGCGCGCGTTCTCGAAACACCAACGCGAGCGTGTTAGCGTTCGCTCCATCTTGGGTTTGAAACGCATTCTAGTTGGGCTTGGGCTGGGGTTCTTCTGCATCGCGCCAGGTTGCGCGAACGTAGTCGGCCTCGGTGACTTCACGGTTGCTGGGTCGGGCGGTGAGGCAGTCGGCAAAGTCGGCAATAGCTCCGGCGCACCGAACTCGGGCGGCACCGGGGGCACCGCCGGCCAGCTCGAGTCGAGCGCAGGTGCCAACAACGGCGCGCAAGCCGGTCTGAACGCCGACGCGGGTTCAGGCGCGGACGCAGGAGCAGCGGGGGCTGCAGGAGCTGCAGGAACGCCAGCGTTGCAGTGCGCCACGAACTGCGACGACCAAAACGAGTGCACTGACGACAGTTGCGTGGACGGCAAATGCGTCAACGCATCGGCCGGTGCGGGTAAAACCTGCGGTACTGGGCTCACCTGTGACGCGCAAGGCGTGTGCGTGCGTTGTCGCGACACAGCCGCTGGCACCGCCAAGGATGAAGGCTGCACTACCGGCGCGCCTATTTGCGTGGGTAGCGGCGCTACTGCGACGTGTAGCGGTTGCACCACGAGCGCGGATTGCAACGACGGCAACGACTGCACCACCGAAACGTGCAGCAACGGCAGCTGCGCGTTTTTGCCGGTCGCGGCGGGTCAAGCTTGCGCGACCGGCGTGTGCAATGGCATCTCCGGGTCGGAAAAATGCGTGGCATGCGCGGATGACGCAGCCGTCGGCAAGAAGGACTCGGGCTGCACTGCCGCCGCTAAGCCCATCTGTGATACCAGCGGTACGCCGGCCTGCGTTGCGTGCGTCGTCGACGCGGACTGCAATGACAGCGTGAGCTGCACCAACGACAAGTGCACGAATCACGTGTGCTCGAACGTGACGGACGACAGCAAATGCACGTTGAGCTTGGATGCCTGCAACCCGAACCGGTGCGATGCAAAGTTCGATTGCAAGCCGGTGATGCTTACGCTGACGACGAGCCCGCTGATCAGCGCGAACACGACCGTCGGAAACGGAAGCTTTGCCGCTGTCACCGTGGTAAAGGTCAAGAACCACGAGGCCGACCTCTGGGATGACACGGGGGATGACTACGTGATCTACAGCTGTCCGTGCGCCTCCACGAATGGCACGACCGGCAAGAACACCGGCGACAACAACTATGCCGCATGGTTCGGCGGCACCGCTGATGCGCACGTTGACGAACTCAGCCAGGTAGTGACGCTCCCTGTCGGCACGACGACCGTCCACTTTCAGGCCGATACCAATGTGCAGACCGCGAGCACGGCTGTCACGAATCATGATTCGTTCGATATGCGCGTGTACGACTCCAGCCAGGTGCAGATTGGCGGTTCCATCGCCACGCTGACGAATGTCACCGGTCAGACGGGAGTGGCGGTCGCGTGGAAGCCTAACGGCATCGACAACACGGTCGATCTCTCCGCCCATGCCGGCGAACAAGTTTCGATCGACCTCTCGTCCAATGTCGATGGCGCTCTGAACACCGACTTCTTCATCGACAACGTTCGCGTCACCGCGACCGTCTGCAACTAAAGCGTTCCAGACCACTGCTTGCGGTGTCTGGCGAGTTCGCTCGCGTCGGACAGGAACGCCGCGGGCCGTTTCGCGGCCTTGCACAGGAGCGGGACGGTCCCGAAGGGAAAGGCAGCGCAGCGCAGGACTTGTCGCTCAGAATCCGTGTCATTCGGGCGCGCATTCCGGCGTGCCGAACAATTGCCGAGCCTGCCCGTCGTGGCGCTGGTATAGGTCGCCCGGTGCGCGGGCCGGAAGAGGTGATCAGTGTCGCTGAACTGGACCGGCGTTTGCGGCGCGCGGTCGAAGACGCGTCCAGCGAACCCTGGGTCGAGGGTGAAGTCAGCTCCCTAAAACGGGCGCCGAGTGGGCACGTGTACTTCAGCCTCAAGGATGAGGCCGAGGACGCGATCATCGAGTGCGTGATGTACCGCTTCAACGCCACGCGCGCGCGTCGTCATTTGAACGAGGGCGCGCGCTTGCAGCTGAGCGGCCAGGCCACGGTTTGGGCGCCGCGCGGTCGGTTGCAGTTCGTCGCCAATGAAGTGAGGCCCGCGGGGCGCGGCGCGCTCTTGGAGGCGCTCGAGCAACTGAAAGAGCGGCTCGCCGCGGAAGGCCTGTTCGCGCCCGAAAAGAAGCGCCCATTGCCCAGCGAACCGCGCGTGGTCGGTGTCGTGACCAGCGCTGCAGGCGCCGCGTTTCACGACATCGTGAGCGTTGCGTTCCGGCGCGGTGACGTGAAAATCGTGCTCGCACCGGCGCTGGTGCAAGGTGAGGGCGCGCCGGAGAGCTTGATTCGGGCCCTGGATTTGATCGAGCGCTACCCGGGCCTGGACGTGGTCGTGATTGGTCGCGGTGGCGGCTCGGGCGAAGACTTGATGGCGTTCAACGACGAGCGCGTGGTGCGCCGCGTGGCCCGGCTGCGCGTGCCAGTGGTCAGCGCAGTCGGGCACGAGGTTGACTTCTCGTTGACGGACTTGGCGGCCGACGTTCGCGCGGCCACGCCCTCGCAAGCAGCGGAGCTGGTCGTGCCAGAGCTCCGTCTGCGCGCGGCTGCGTGGCAGCGTGCAGATACGGCGCTGCGGCGCGCGGTGCTGGCGCGTCTTTCCAGGATCCGCTCGCGCATCGAACGCGCTCGCTCGCGCTTGTCGGATCCGCGGTTCACGATCGCGGAGCGCCAACAAGAGCTGGATGAGCTCGTGGCTCGGCTGCGCCGCCGCGCGACCGAAAATGTGGCCAGCGAACGCTCGGCGTTCGAGTTGCTCACGCGCCGCTTGTACACGCGTCACCCGCGCGCTGTGTTGGCTGGCGCGCGTGCCGACCTCGGCCCGCTGAATGTGCGGCTGCAAAGCGCGGCGCGCCGTCGCCTCGCGCGCGCCGAAGCGCGCTTGGCGGATTCCGCGGTACGCCTGAACGGCCTATCACCGCTGACTATTCTGGCGCGAGGCTACGCCATCGCGACGCGCGAGGATGGTCGCGCTTTGCGCTCGGCGGATGAGGTCGCGGTGGGTGATGTGGTTGCTGTGCGCCTGGGCCGCGGCAGCTTGCGGAGCCGCGTACTGGAGACCGAACTGACGCATGAGCCGTCGCTTGCTAGCGCGCCGCGCGCCTCGGGTCGGGAGTCATGAAGGCCGCTGCCAGTTGTCGTTTCGGGCTGATCGGGCATCCGGTGGGGCACTCGATCTCGCCCGCCATTCACCAAGCCGCGTACGCTGCGCTCGGGCTGCCACATCGCTACGAGCTGTGTGATTGTACCGATGAAGCCGCCGTTGTCGCGGTGGTGGCCGCGCTGCGCCGGGGCGAGATCGCGGGCGCGAACGTCACCATCCCTTGGAAGCGTTTGGCGCTGAAGCTAGCGGACCTGGTGGCACCCTCTGCGCAGCGTGTCGGCGTCGCCAATGTGCTCGCGCGTGGCGCGGACGGCGCTATCGTGGCGCACAACACGGATCTGCCGGCGTTGGTCGAAGAATTTCAACGGCTTTCGGGCAATGTCCGGCGCGTGCTGGTGATTGGGGCAGGCGGCGCTGCGCCTGCCGTCGTTGCGGCGGCCCAGGACGCGGGGGCGGATCGCGTGTTGCTTACGGCGCGCAAATTCCTGCTCTCCGAACCGGAGAGCGCCTGGCCGCACAGCGCGGAATTCATCGCCCAAGGTGCTTCACTGTTGGCGTGGCCGAACTCCGACGCGAAAGCCAAATCACGCTTTCGCGAGGTGACTGCGCGTATTGATTTGGTCGTGCAATGTACGAGCGCCGGCATGCACGGCGCGGATGACGGCAAACAACTTGCCGAGCTCGTGCCCTTCGAACACCTGCCGCAAAGCGCATTGGCTTACGATTTGATTTACAATCCGCCCAGCACGCCGTTCTTAGCGCGCGCGCGCGCCTGCGGCCTGAACGCAGAAAACGGCCTCGGTATGTTGGTTGCGCAAGCTGCACTCGCAATAGAGCTTTGGTTGTCGGTAGCCCCGCCGCGCGCGCCGCTACTCGAGGCCGCACACGCGGCCCTTTTGGCCCGGAGAATGGCGTGAAGTCACGTGACACGAAGCGCGGCATAGAAGGCCCGTGGCCGTTCGTCGAAACCCACTCGGATCTGCAGCCTGCAGAGCAAGAATGGCTGCACACGAACGGAGCCGGCGCGTACTCGATGAGCACGATCGCGATGATGCACACGCGCCGTCACCACGGCGCGTTCGTTGCCGCGCTCGCGCCGCCGCTCGGCCGGCACGTGATCGTGAGCCATGCTGAGACGAACATCACGGTCGATGACGAACGCCGCGTGTATCGGCTGGCCACGCACCAATTCCCGGATGTGGCCCCGACGCCGGGCTATCGATTGCTGCAAAGCTTCGCGCAGGACCCGGTGCCGCGCTGGGTATTTCGCCTGGGCGCCCACACGCTCGAGCGCACGATATGCCTGGTGCGCGGCAAAAACGCCATGATCATTGGCTACACCTGGCGTGGCAAGGTCCCGGCGCGCGTGAGCATGCGCCCGCTGATGCCGCTGCGGCCCGTCGAAAAGCTGATGGTCGAGCACGGCGCGATGAACCAAGTCGTGATGCTCCGCGGCGGCTCGGTGGAGGTGCAACCCATCGCTGAATTGCCGCCGGTTGCCTTCAAGCACGACGGCGTCTTCATGGGCTCGCCGGATTGGTGGCGCCGCTTCGAGTACTTGGAGGATCGCCGACTCGGCAATGCCTTCCAGGAAGACATGTGGACCCCGGGTGTGTTCGAACTGCACCTTGAGCCGCATCGCACCGCGTACTTGGTGATCGCGGTCGGGGCGCTGCCCTCGGAATCGCCCGCGGATTTGTTTGCCGAGACGCGCGAAGCGCTGCTATCCCAGGATCCGGGGCCGTCGCGCTCGCCGCGTGTGCGTCAGATGTTCGTGGCCGCTGAGCAGTTCTGCGCGGACGCCGTCCCGCACCCGGTCATCCTGGCGGGGTACCCGTGGCACGCGGTATACACGCGGGACTTGGTGCTCTCGGTGGTCGGCTTGCACTTGGTGCGCGGTCGCATGGATCTCGCGCGCCGCGCTTTGACCACCGTGCTGTCCGAGCTGCGCTTCGGCCTTTTGCCCGAAACCTTACTGATTCCTGGGACAAAGCGCGCCAAGCCGGTGCCGGACGCCACACTGCTCTTGTTCGAAGTGGCGCGCGAGTTGCGGGAACGCCTACCCGCCGATGATCCGTTGCTGAAAGATCAGTTGTACCCCGCGTTGGTGCGCGCCTTCGTGCGCGTCCGGTCGCGCCGCAAGCGCTTCGTGTGGCTGTCGAGTGATGGGCTTGTCGCCAACGGTTCGACCACCGTGGCGCTGACGTGGATGGACGCTCACATCGGTACCGATCTGGTCACGCCGCGGCGCGGGATTGCCATCGAGCTGCAGGCGATGTGGAGCCGCGGCACGCAGACTCTCGCCGCTCTGGCTCGCGAGTACGGCCATGACAGGCTCGCGGATCTCGCTGAGCGCGCGATGCGCGCGGCACGCGTCGCTTTTCGCTCGCGCTTCTGGTGCCATGACACCGACTACCCGTACGACGCGGTGAGCGAAGCTCGTGATACTTCAGAGGCCTGGGCTGACCAGAGCATTCGCCCCAACGCGCTGATCGCTTTGGCCATCGATCCGGAGCTGTTCGAGCCGTGGCAAGCTCGCCGCATCTTGGATCGCGTGCAAACTGATTTGCTTACGCCGCGCGGGATCCGCAGCTTGTCGCCCAACGACAACCGCTACATCGGCAATTTCTCAGGCTCGAGTGAGGAACGCGAATTCGCCTACCACCAAGGCAGCGCCTGGGCACATTTGCTCGGTTTCTACGTGCGCGCGTCACTGCAATTTGCGCCAGAAGATCCTGATTTGCCCGGTGAATTGCGTCGGCTCGTGGAAGGCGCCATCGACGGGAGTGCGTTGCTCGGTCAAATTTCGCAGCTCTCCGACGGCGAGAGCCCGTATCGACCGCGCGGTTGTCCCGCGCAAGCCGCGAGCGTCGCGCAAGTTCTACGCGCATTGGTCAGCGAACTCCGGTTATAGCTGAGCCATCCGCTCGTGCCTGGGGGCACCGCTCAGAACTTCAGGTCTAGGCTGGCGAGGAATGTGCGCCCGTTTTGATCGATGGCGCGTTGAGTGAACTCGGCGCTGACCGGCACGCTGTAACGCCAATCCAGCACGTTGTACATGCCGACCGCGTAGCGCACGCCGTACGTCGGCTCTTCCCCACTGACCACGAAATCCCAAATCACGGACGCGCCGGTCTTTCCTTGCGCGGGATCGGTGCTGCTCTCGTACCGGTCATAACGGGGGCCCTCGACGCTCAGCCGTGAACCCGCGGTCAAGCCTCGGTTCAGGATCGGAATGACCGCCTTGAGCGAGGCCAATTGTACCGGTGCATTCTCGACCGAGCGCTTGTCCGGTGCTTTCGACAGCGAGCTGAGCGCGGCAAAGCTGTAGCCATCCAAGAAGCGGGCCATCGAGACGCCGTAGCTGACGGCGAACATCGCTCCCTGCCGAAATTCCCGACGCAGGCCGACCTCACCACCGAGCACGAGCAAGGGGGAGGCTTCGTTGATGTTGTGCAGCGGGTCGGCTGACGTGCCAAGGCCGACCGTAGAGATCAGGTGCGCGGCGTAGTTAGCGTACACCGCGGCGGTCGCGAGCAGGCTGCTCGAGAAGCGATGTCCGTGCTCGATTTCAGCCGAATACATGGCTTCCGGATCGAGCTTCGGGCTCTGGATCTGCGTGTAGCCGTCGTCGTTGTAATACAGCTCGTAGATGCTCGGTGCGCGGAAGGCCTTGCCGACGATAAGCTTGGTGTTGCCCGCTGCATAAGGCTTCAAGATCAGCGCCGCGCGCGGGTTCAAGGAGGAACCGAACGTCGAGTAGGCGTCGAGGCGCGCGCCCAAGGACAAACGTGCACGCGGACTCAGTGTTGCGTCCGCCAACGCGTACAGGGCGCCGACTTGAAACGGCCGGCCGTGGCTACCGGTGTCAGCCAGGAAGATGCCTTTGTCGCTCTGAACCTGCTGCTCCACCTGGTAGTGCAGTTGGCCTTCGCCGCCGAAGGTGAGGCGGAGGCGCGAGGTGGGCGTGATTTGCACGCGCTGCTCGAGGCCGACCCAAGAGCCGTGGTACGTGTCGACTTCCAGCCCACCGTCCGCGGGATCGCGCGGGTAGGCGCCGCGGAAGGTGTAGTGGTTCCAGTGCAGCCGCGTGAGCACCGTCACTGTCTCGGAAACGTGCGGCTCGGCTCGCAGCTCGATGAAGTCACGCCGATCAGTTTGCATCGCGCGCGCGTCCCCGAACAGGGTGGTGTACTCCGCGGTGGGCAGGTGCTTCTCGTAGGAGTTGGCGGACCACTGCGCGGACAGGAACTTCCAGTACACTCGACCGCGAAAGGTCCCGGATTCGAAGCCGTCCACCTTGCGCGCTACGCCGGCCAGGTCCGCAGGAGTCGAACTCGCGTATTCGGGGAAGCGGAAATCGCGGCCGTTTCCGCGGGCCACGGCCACGGATGCCCAGCCCCCTGCGTCTTTGCCGAGCTTCACATCGGAGCGGACGCGAGCACGCGCGACGCCGTTTTGATTCGTGGAAACGCCGGCAGACACGCCGGGCGGCGCGTCCGACCGACTCACGACGTTGATCACGCCGGAGAGCGCGTTGGTGCCGTACAGTACGGAGCCGGGGCCGCGCACCACTTCGATGCGCTCGACGTCGCCGAGATCGGTGAGGCCATCGTAGCCGACGTACGACGAACCGATCCAGTTGTCGTTCGCCGGTTGCCCGTCGTACGTGACAAGGATGCGGTTGCCGTAGCTGCCCAGCCGACCAATGCCGCGCATGCCCAGTGTCACGTAGCTGCGGTCGTCCGAGAGGTACACGCCCGGCACCCCGCGGACGGCCTCCGCAATTGTCGGCGGCGCAAATGCGGATAGTTCACGCTCTGGCACCAACGTTACCGAACTCGGTGCATCGTCGACTTGTTCGCTAGCTCGCGATGCCGCCACAACTTCGTCGGATTCGGTGAGCACCAAATCCAGCCGTGCTTCCGCGTCGGCTTTGACGATCACGTGCCACTCTTCGGGAAGAAAGCCCTTCAGTGACACACGCACCTGGTGAGGGCCAACGGGCAGGGTCAGGATGGCAGGTGTGAAACCACGTGCTGCGCCGTCGACCTGCACCAGCGCGCCCGGCTCGTCCGTGCTGATCAACGCGCTACCCACGACTGCATCCAGGTGGATTCGGACCTGAGTGCGCTCATGCGCCGGCACGGTGAACGGGAGCTCCGCCTTGCGGAAGCCGAGCTTAGACACGATGGCAACGTGGCTACCGATCGGGAGTTCCGTGCTGCACGGCACGAGGCACGCGGAGATTGCGGGTTCGTCCTTGAGCTCGACTTCGGCGCCTGCTTCGCCGACGAAGTCAGCGCTGCCCAAAATCGGCTTCAGCTCCAGCTCAAGCGAAATCTCTTGGCCGGCCTCAGTGGGCGACACATCCACGACCGCGGGCTCGTAGCCCGGGCGCTCCGCGATCACGTGGTACTCACGCGGGGCCACACCGAGCACTTGAGGGCTGATCCCGCGCGCACCGAGGTCTCGGCGATCGAGATACAAAACCGCGCCGGGCGGATTGGTCTTGATCCGCAGCACGCTGACATACTGTTTAATGTCCGCGAGCGCGGTCGTAATTTTGGCGCGCGTGTCGACCTTCGTTTCGCCCTCTAGCGCCAGCGCGTAATAGCGATACGCCTCTGGGTAGAACTTCAGCTGCTCGTAGCTGCGCGCCACGTTGAAGACCACGTTCTTGTTGGGAACCAACCGGTTCGAGGTCAAAAAATGCTCCAGCGCCACGCGGTAGTCCGCGTGCTGGTAAGCCTCGGCACCGAGCGAGAACTCGAGGTCCGCTTCGTCGGCGAAGTCGTCCGCATGGGCGCGCGGCGCGGCGAAGAGCAGTGCGGTGACGAAGAGTGCTGTCCAAGCGGGCCTTTGCCTCACAGGAGCCACCATAGTCCCGAACTTGCTTAGTCCTCAACGCTGCATGAAGATGTCGGCTGGAGCCGTTGCGGGGGTGCTGGGAGCGCTCCGCTTGGGGTATGCCTTTGTCTTCGCGGCCGGCGCGGGATTGACCGCTGCAGCAGCAGGATTCGTCGGTATTTCCAGGGCGTGCGCTGCCGGCGCGGGCTGCGCGGCGCTGGGCATGGAGGCCGGGCCTACTTCGGGAGCGGTAGCGCGTGGCGCCGCGCGCACGACCGGTCCCTCCAGCGGCCTGGTTGGAATATTCGCACTCGGCGTCGAAGCGCGCGAGCCGATGATCAGCGTGCCGAGCAATGCGATCAGCAAAAGGACCAGCGCGAGCAACAACGGAGAACGCTTCCACAGCGGAGTCTTTTCGGAAGCCCGCGTCCTGCTTGCAGCGGAGACTGGCAATGCGGCCGCGTTCGCTTTCGAGCGTTCGGTTTCGAGCCGAGCTCGTTCCGCTTCAGCCTTCGAGATCACGCGCTCACCGGATTGGGTGAGCACGGCGCTGGCCATGGTGCCTGTGTTCGCCGGCGTGGCGCTCAGCGTTTCGCCTTGGTCCAGCAATTCTTGGAGGTGCATGCTGGGCGGAGAAGAGCGAAGCGTCGCGTCACTGAGCGGAGAGAGCACACCGCTTTCCGCGCGGCCCGTCCACGGCCCCAGGCGATCCACGAGTGCCGCTGCCGTCTGGAAACGCCGCAGTGAGTCCTTTTCGAGGCATTTGAGCACGATGGCCTCGAGCTCCACGGGTACCTCGGGCCGTATCAAACGCAATGCGGCGGGCGGGTCCGCCGCGATGGCCGCGCACACGCCGGGCAACGTGGTGCCCTCGAAGGCGGGCGAGCCGGTCAACGCCTCGTGTAAGATCAAGCCGAGCGCCCAGATGTCTGTGCGAAAGTCGACCTTCTTCGCGTCGCGCACTTGTTCCGGCGACATGTAGAAGGGCGTACCGAGCACGCTCCGCGTGGCGGTCAAGCTAGCGCTCAGCGGCTCCAGCTCCGCCTGCATGTTCTTCGAGATGCCGAAATCCAGGACCTTGATCAGCGGCGAGCCGTCACTGCGTTGAGTGAGGAACAGATTGGACGGTTTGAGGTCGCGGTGCACGATGCCCTGCGCATGCGCGGCCGCGATTGCCGACGCGGCCTGCCGCACGCAGTCAGCCGCGAGCTCCACGGACAAAGGGCCAGTGCGCTGGATCAGCTGCGCTAAGTCTTGCCCGCGCAGATGCTCCATCACCATGAATGGCGCGCCGCTAGCCAGCGTGCCCACGTCATAGATACGCACGACGTGGTCAGAGACCAGCGCGGCCGTTGCGCGGCCTTCGCGCAGGAAGCGCTCCTGAGCTTCGTCGCGGCGCGTGTCGTCCGGCTCGACGGTGAGCACTTTGATGGCCACCTTTTGACCCAGGCCGAGGTGGGTCGCGCCGAACACCTTGCCCATGCCGCCGATGCCAAGGACGGAGTCGATGCGGTACTTGTCCGAGATCACGTCGCCAATGGCTGGCGTTGCGTGGTCGTCCAACTCCGGTTTGCGCTCCTCGTAGCTCATGTCTCGCTCAGGCCCACCCGTGCTCGCTTTCGAACGCCGAAACGTAGCTTGGATGCGCTGGTCCTGGGAAGGATGGCACAACGAAAGTGTGACGGCAGGTGTCCGTCTTTCTGCTTTATAACGTAGGCTCCCGTCACGCATGGCATCTCGAGGCACCCCACTCGCCTACCGCAGGATCGTGATTCTGCTGGTTTCGCTGGTCGTGGTTCCGTCGTCACTGCTCCTCACTTCGGGGGTCGTGCTGCTTTTTCTCGGTGAAGCGCGGCTCAATCTATTGATGGGCATTTTGGTGATGGCGCTCAGTGGGGCCGCCGTGACCGGCGTGGTGCTGGTGTGGGTTTTCGTGCGCCGCGAGGCAAACCTGTCCTTGTTGCAGAGTGATTTTGTGTCCAAAGTTTCTCACGAGCTGCGCACGCCGCTGACCTCGATTCGCCTGTTTACCGAAACGCTCGAGCTCCGGCGCGGAGACAGCGTGGCGGAGCAGAAGTGCCTGGAAGGCCTCGCGCGCGAGAGCACGCGCCTGCAGGAGTTGATCGATCGCCTACTGGATTGGGGCCGCATGGAGAGCGGTCGGCGTGAGTTCACGTTTCGAGAAACGGACCTCAGATCCGTGATCTCGACCGCTTTGGAAGCCTTCGAAACAGTCCGTCAGCGGCGGTCGATCGAACTCACGGTGGAGCTACCGCCGGAATCCTTGCGGGTCAGCGCGGACCGCGGTGCGGTTTCCGACGCTTTGTTTAACCTGCTCACGAACGCCGACAAGTACGGCGGTGATCCGGTGAAAATTGACGTATTCGTCAGCTCCGACGAGCGCGAGGCTCGGTTGACCGTGCGCGATAACGGTGCCGGCATTCCGGTCGCCGAACACAAACGCATCTTCCAAAAGTTTTATCGCTTGGATGATCGCCTGTCGCGTCAACGCGAGGGGTCGGGCCTCGGGCTCGCGATCGTCAAGCACGTCATGAAGGCGCATCACGGACGGGTCGAACTGGTCAGTCACCCCGGCCAGGGCAGTGAATTCTCGCTCGTGTTGCCGGTCGTGAAGCGTTAGCGTCGAGCGGAGCAAATGGCTGGCACCGGCAAACGGCACATTTTGGTGGTCGAGGACGACCCGAGCATCACACTCGGTCTGCAGATGAATCTGGAGGCCGAAGGCTACGATGTGAGCATCGCCCTCGACGGCGAAGATGGCCTCGCGCGCGCCGTTGCCGCAAACGTAGATCTGGTGATCTTGGACGTGATGTTGCCCAAAATGAACGGCTTCGAGGTGGTCAAGGCCATCCGCAGCCAGGGTAATCACGTGCCGGTCGTGATGCTCAGCGCGCGCGGCGCGGAGATGGACAAGGTGATGGGTCTGGAGCTCGGCGCGGAAGACTACATCACCAAGCCCTTCAGCTTGGCTGAGCTATTGGCGCGCGTGAAAGCCGTGCTTCGTCGCGACGGCATCGCGCGTCAGGCTCCGGAGCGCGTGGTGCGCGCGGGATCCTTCGAGGTCGACTCCGCGATGCGCCAGGTGAAGCGATCCGGTGAGCTCGTTTCACTGACCGCCACGGAGTTCGACGTCCTGTGGTGCTTGGTCGAAGCTTCGGCGCGCGTGCTCACTCGCGAGGACATCCTGACGCGCGTTTGGGGCCCCGGACACCACGGCACGCTGCGCACGATCGACAATTTTTTGCTGCAATTGCGCACAAAATTGGAAACAGACCCGGCCGAGCCCGAGCACCTGCTCACGGTGCGCGGGGTGGGCTATCGCTTCAAGCGTTAAAGTCTTGTCCCTGAAGCCCGTGCCCGTGCCCGGTCGCCCTCCCGTCTTTCTCGAGTTTTGTGGGTCGCCTCGCGGCAGCTTGCGTGCGCCAGCGCGGGGCGCTGTTGGGCCGCGGATCCGTTTTTCGGGCACGGGCGCGGGCACGGGCGCGTTTACGGGGGAGTTCAGCATTCAGGGACCAGCGCGACGGCGTTTTCCGAGCCCCCGGCGCCGTGCTAAGACCCCCGCGCTTTGGACCAGAACCTCCTGCGCTCTTATTTTGCGACTGTGTATGAGCTGCCCACCGAGACGGGTCTGCTGCGCGTCTCGATGGACGGGGAAATCGTCAAGGATATCCAAGCGCTGCCGCCGCTGTTGCGGTCCAAGTTCGCGCTCCTCACTGCGTATAACCCGCGCTCCATGCTGCTCCCGCGGCGTGTGAACGACGGGCGCCACCAGGTGATGCGGGATTTGCTGATCCTAGGCTGTTTCCGGGTCGAGCATTGCGTCGGTTACGACGAAGAGCCGGAAGGCGTGTGGCGTGAGCCGGCGTGGCTCGTGCACGGCATCGAGCGGGATGAAGCAGTGAATTTCGGGCGCACCTTTCGGCAGAACTGCGTCCTCTACTGTCGTGACGCCAAGCCGGAGCTGATCGTCACGGACCCGACCTGCGACGAACTAGGCCGTACGTTTCCAGGGAACTGGCGCCTGCGCACCTGAGGATGCGCGTGGTATCTTGAGCCGCGTGTTGGAATACTTAGCGGCTTCGTTGCGGGACGCTGGCAAGCGTTTCGCGACGCCGCGTCTGGTGGCTTGCGCGTTGCTGCTGCCTCTGCTCAGCGCGCCGCTCCTGGCTCGCGCCTACGCCGACAACTTGGCGGACAACATCTCGCTTCAGCTGCTGACTGCCCTCGTTCCGGTGACCGGGGCCTGGGCGAGCACGAGCGAAGAGCCGCGCGACGAGGAAGCGGTACTGAGCGAAATCCCGGCGTTGCGCGCGGCCGTGCATGAGGCGCGCGCGCATCGTATTCAGCCGTCCTCGGGCACGCGCGCAGTGCACGGCATTCGCGTTTCCGCCGCGCAGGTCTTGGCTTTGGCCGAGCGACGAGCGATGCCGCAGGCCGTGCCGGTAAAGGCCAACGCATATCACCCGGCGGGGCTGCTCTTGCGTGGCGTTTCCGCGCTCGGCATCGGCATGCAAGATGGAGACGTCTTGACCGAAGCGGCGGGTCAGAAAGCCTCATCAGTGGCCGCGGTGGTCGGCGTCGTGCTGGCCGCGCGCGCGCGGCTCAGCCCGGAAATCAGCGGGCGATTCTATCGTGCTGGGGTTCCCTTCTCGGTCACGGTGGAGCAGCCCTACCCGAAGGCGACCGTTCCAGGTTGACGGGCGCTCAGCCCTCCGCAAGGTTAGGCGCCACATGCGAACCGTTCAGTGCATCAAGCTCGGCCAGGAGTCGGAAGGCCTCGAGAAACCCCCGTTCAAAGGCGAGCTCGGCCAAAAGGTGTTCGACACGGTTTCCAAAACCGCGTGGCGCCAGTGGCTCGAACACTCGAAGATGCTCATCAACGAGTACCGCCTCGACGTGACCAGTGAGTCGGGCCAGCGCGTCTGGATGACCGAACTCGAGAAGTTCTTCTGGGGTGAAGGTGCGGCCAAGCCGCCGGATTTCGTGGCCCCGAAGGATGATGGCCATGGCCACGGCGGCCACGGTCATGGCGGCCATGGTCACGGGCACTAAGTAGTCACTACTTGTTGAACACGGCCTTCAGGTAGGGCGCGCTCAGGGTGCACTTTCAACCGGACTTCGCGGGGAGCGACCGCGGTCCGAGTGCGGTTGAGCGCGGCGGGACGACTGAGAGCACGGCGGAGGCCGTTTCTCGGGCCACGCGCACGCAGTTGCGTCCGCCACCTTTGGCTTCGTACAGCGCAGCATCGGCGCGCGCCAACCAAGACGCTCCACTGTCGCCGGATGCGAGGCTCGAAAGGCCGACTGAAACGGTGACCGAGACCTTGCCCTTGTCCGTGGTGATCTCCAGGTCTTGGATCGATTGGCGCACGCGCTCGGCGCGTTGTTCTGCGTTGTTCTGCGACGAATCCGGGATCACGACCACGAATTCCTCGCCGCCGTAACGGGCCACGAAGTCCTCGCGTCTCAGGAAGTTCCGCACTAGCGCGTCAGCGACGCGGCGCAGGACTTCGTCTCCGGCCTGGTGTCCATAGGTGTCGTTGATGCGCTTGAAGTGGTCGACGTCGATCATCAAAATGCACGGGCTTGAGCTGAGCAAGAAGGCGAGGTCGGCAACGCGGTCCAAGTGCGCGTCGAGCGACGCACGATTGAACAGCTGCGTCAGCGGATCGAGCGCCGCTTTCTCGCGCACCTCCTGTAGCTCTTCGCGCAAATCGGCGATTTTCTGGCTCAGTTCACCGAGTATGCGCTTCTGGCTCTCGGTGCGCTTCGCCATCACCTCTTGCACCACGGCAACGATGCCCTCGGCCTCGTAACGAATGGCCTGCGAGTCGTTGGATTGAAACGCGCCGACCAATTTGCCGAGCTGAGTGCCCACGCGCTCGTCGGCAGCGCGGTCTTCTGCCACCGTCGTGGTCAAGCAACGCGCGAAGGCGTGCACGGCCTCGCGTAAGTTGCCCAAGCTGCGTCCGACGAACTCACGTTCATGCGCACGTTGCGCGCTGAAAAAGCGACGCGCGCCGACGAAGTCCCGCTTGAACGGCTTCGTCTTGCCGTCGTCGTCTTGCTCGCCCTTGCCGTCACCTACGGTGATGCGCTTGGCCCAGCCTTCACATTCGGCACGCGTGTCGACCGCCGGCACGTTGTCGGTGTCGAAAGCGTTCTCGCCGAACGCCTTCAATAAGCCCGCCAGCGCGTCGAGCGCGGCATCTTCTCCTCCTACCGGCGTTCTTGCGGATTCCGGCGGATTCGAGGTCGCGGAAGCTTTTTTCCAGAACATTCTTCCTTGGGTCTTGAACGGTCGCTACCCGCCAATCTTCAGACCGCAGCGCGTTGCCAGGAGGGTCGAATGGGGGCCTAAGACCCCAAAGTGTTGCGATTGTTCCTGAACACTTAGGCCCCAGCCAACCGGACCGTTTATGGGGTGACGACGCGGTGGGCCCCAACCCAAAAATGCTTCCCTATCCGACACCTGACTCGCTGCGGCTTTCAACAAACCCGCCAATCGCCGAACGAGCTGGGCGCATCCTCGTTGTCGACCCAGACAGCGCTCGTCGCGCGACGGTGCGCGAGATGCTCGATTCCGAGGGGTACGAAGCGGTATATCTCGCGGACGGCGACGAAGTCTTGCGCATGACTTCGGAGTACGAGCCGGATTTGATCTTGCTCGCGGTGGAGTTGCCGGCAGGCAGCGGCCTGGAGTTGTGCGGTGAGTTGCGCGCGAGCGACCCGCGTCGCCACTACCCCGTGCTGCTGCTGGGCGACGACAGTGAAGAACATAGCGTCGCGCGCGGGCTGCTTGCCGGCGCGGATGACTTCATGTCGCACCCGCTTCGACTCGTCGAATTACGGGCGCGCATTCGTGTTCAGCTTAGAAATAAGCGTTTTTACGACGCACTCGAGCGCCTGCGAGATGAGCGCGACAGCCTGCGCCGTGACGCCCAAATCGATCCGTTGACCAACGTCTTGAATCGCCGCTCGCTGGAGCAAACGGTGCGTCAGCGTTGTCAGTTGCGCGAACGCTTCGGCGTGTTGTTCCTGGACCTCGACCACTTCAAGCAAGTAAACGATCGCTTCGGACACGACACTGGCGATCGCGTGCTCATCGCGGTTGCCAGCGTGATCAAAGCGGGGCTGCGCCCAGGTGACATCATCGGTCGCTACGGCGGCGAGGAGTTCGTCGCCATCGTTGCCGGTGCCGGGCCAGAGTCGGCGCGGCTCGTCGCTGAGCGCTTGCGTCAGGCGGTGGAGGAAATGGTCCCACCCGCGCCCGGGCCGAGTCGTGTCACCCTCAGCATCGGTTGCACGGTGTTTGACCCGCGCCAGCTCGAAGAAACACCCCAAGAACTCGTGCACCGAGCGGACTTGGCGCTGTACGCCGCCAAGCGCAACGGTCGCAATCGCGTCGTGATGGTGCCTCCGGGGGAAACGCTGCCCGAGCTAGAAGGCAAGGAATCGCTGCATCCGCCGCGTCCGTCGCTGGCCGGCGAACCTCCGATCTTGATCGGTTGGGAGAGGCGGTCGGGATGAGCAACAGCTTCCTGGAGTTCATGCCCAGCCAGGCACCGGCGGGCGAGGCCGCTGCCGAGCCGATCATGCCGGTGATGGTCACGGTCGAACCGACGCCGGAGATGAGCGAGACCGAGCGTGAGCTGGTCAAGCGCTTGCGCACGGGGCGCGCCGCGCTGCCCGTCTTACCGCAAGTTGCAGAAGCCGCGTTACGCTTGGCGAACGACCCGGACGCGCGCATTGGCGACCTCGCCGAGCTCGTCGATACGGATCCGCCAATCGCGGCGCGCTTCATGTCCGTCGCGAACAGCGTCGCGTACTGGCGCGGGTTGCTCACTTCTTCGACGCAATCCGCGATCGTGCGGCTCGGGCTCGCGAACACGCGCGACCTGCTTTTTCAGGTGGTCTACGCCGCTTCGTCCGGCGGGCTCAAGCGCTACCACATGCCGGTGCAAAAATCTTTCAAGCGCAGCGTGGTCGCCGCAGTCGCGGCACGCATCGCTGCACGCGAACTCGAACTCGTGACCGAGTACGACTACATGAGCGGCCTGCTGCACGACATCGGCGAGGCGCGCATCTACCGGATCTTGGATGGGCTTCCCAACCCCAACAATCCCAAGCTCATCGCTGAGCTCGTGCAGCGCTACCACACAGCGGCTGGCGCTGAAGTAGCCATGGCCTGGAAGCTCCCGACGGAAATCGTCGACGCCTGCGCCGCGCATCACGATCCCCAAGCCGTCGGCGTACCGCACGTTCGCCTCGTCATGATCGCAGACGCCGTGTGCGATGCCCTCGAAGCCGGCCGCTCGCCGAACCTCGAACGCTTCGAGCACCTCCTCGTAGACGTCGGCATCGCCCGCAAGATCATTGACGAAACGAAGAAGGCCGCCGCAGTGAGCGTGCGACCGTAAGACGGCGCACGCCGCGCAACGCGATTTGGGCCTTAAGCCAGCCGCAGATCGCGTGAATTGAAGCCCATCAAGTACAGCAGTGTGTCTAGCCGCTCGTGATGGTTGAGGCTCATGTCCGCTACCGCTTGTAGCTTGGGTTTGGCGCGGAAGGCGATGCCCAAGCCGGCGGTTTGCAGCATGAAGATGTCGTTGGCGCCGTCGCCGATGGCCACGGTTTGTTCCAGGCGGCAGGTGTAGACCTGGGCCATGTCTTTGAGGATTTGAGCTTTGCGCTCGCTGTCCACGATGGTGCCACGGACTTTGCCGGTGAGTCTGCCGTCCAGCACTTCCAGCTCGTTGGCGAAGGCGAAGTCGAGGCCGAAGCGGGCTTTGAGCTCGTCCACGAAAAACGTGAAACCACCGCTGACCAGCCCGACGCGGAAGCCCAGACTGTGCAGGATTTTCACGAAGCGGTCGGCGCCGGGCGTGAGCTCGAAGCGCTCAATCAGGGATTTCGCGCGCTCGAAGGGCAACCCTTCCAGCAGCTTCACGCGCTCCGCCAGCGCTTGCTTGAAGTCGATTTCGCCGCGCATGGCGCGGGCGGTGATGCCCGCGACCTGTTCGCCGCAGCCCGCGAGCTCCGCGAGCTCGTCGATGAATTCACCCTTCACGAAGGTCGAATCCACATCCATACACACCAGGCGCTTGCTGC
>JBDTJC010000084.1:0-95822 GCA_039936055.1 Polyangiaceae bacterium
ATCCGCACGTGCCACATAGCGGCCGCGCGGGGACCGGGCTGCGGCTCAAAGCGGGAATGGCGCTCACCGTCGAGCCGATGATCAACCTCGGCTCGCCGGAGATCCGCATCCTTGATGATGGCTGGACGGTCGTGACCTCAGACGGCAAATGGTCCGCGCAGTTCGAGCACACCGTGCTCGTGACGAAGAATGGCTACGAGATATTGACGCTTGTCTAGGCGCACGGCGCGCGTGACCGGCCGAGAACCGCTGGCCGCGGCGCGCAGCGAGGTGTAGAAATGTCTCAAGGGACATGCCAAGACTCATCGAATTGCTGATCGGATGTGCGCTGAGCGTCGGGATTTGGGCGTGCGCTGGCGCTCCAACTCACGCACCGGTCGAACCCGTCGCGTCGACGCCCTCCCTGGGAGTGACGAAACCGTCCGCCGAGGCTGTCGCGCCCGCCGCACCCGCGGCACCCGCGGAAAGCAGCGACGTCGCTCCGCCTCCTGCTTCCAGCGCCGGGGCAGAGCTGCCCGCTGCCGCAGCAGACAGCGCGGCCGAAAGCAGCCGGCCCTCGCGCTCGCCGGTCGACATCCTGACCAGCGCGGACACGGCCTTTCTGATCAACTACTCGGGCTCGGCACCAATCGAAACCGCACGCCGCACTTGCGCCGAAAAATCGGGCGCTGAGCCCGAAGCTCAGGCCAAGTGCCTGAGCGACGCGCGCGAGGCTTTTAAGGCAGACGTGATCCGCTTCCGCAAGGACGGTTCACATTGGTCGTGGACCGTTTACAAGCGCGACGGTAGCCGGCTCGACGAAGTGACGTCAGGCCGGGTGGATTTGAGCGAGGCTTCCCCAACCAGCGTCAAACTCAAGTTCATCACCGACAAAGGCATGCGTCCGCTGCTAAAGAATAAGCGTGAGGCCGTGCTCACGGTGCCCAACGACTACAGCTTTGAGGTCGACGACGCCGAATGGGGCAAGCTCGAGTACGAAGCCAAAATCGGGCTCGTCGCTCACTGAAAGTGGTGTGCGCGCGGGGCACCGAGCGACGACGCTACAGCCACGCCACGATGGCTTCCGCCATTCGCTCGAGCGGTGCTTCGGCGACCGCTAAACCGGCCTCTTTGACGACACGCGGCATGCCGTAAACCACGCATGACGACTCTGCTTCGACGAGCACTTCGCCGCCGGCGGCCACGATGGCGCGTGCACCGCGCGTGCCGTCGTCACCCATGCCGGTGAGCACTACGCCGAGCACGCGCCTGCCGAACGTCATGGCTGCGCTCTCGAACAGCACGTCGACCGATGGGCGATGCACGCTGCCTCTGGGCTCTGCGTCCAAGTGCACGACGAACCCAGCGCCTTCCGCAGCACACCTCAGGTGCATGCCCGCCTGGGCCACGATCGCCAGCCCGGGGCGCATCTGCATGCCGTGCGTCGCCTCGGCGACTTCGATGGCGCACTCGTCGTTCAAGCGCTGGGCGAGCGGACCGGTGTAGCCCGCGGGGATATGCAGGACGAGAGCGATCGGCGCGGGAAAATCCGCGGGAAATTGCTTCAATAAGCGCGTCAACGCCTGCGGGCCGCCTGTCGACGTGCCAATCACGACGACGCGCTCGGACGCGGTCCCCGGAACCGGCACAGAACTCGGCGAGCTGGCTTGGGGCTCGCTGCGGACGGGCTGCGCGGCAGCCAAAAGCACCTTCGAAACCAGCTCTTCAGCGATGTCCTGCAAGCTCGCAACCGCAAGCGCTGTTGGCTTGTGAACTAGGTCGAACACGCCATACGCGAGAGCGGCAACCCCGAGATCGCTCTCGCCGTCCGCCATGCTGACGACCACAACGCGCGCGCGCTGCTGTGCAGACAAGGCTGCCAACACTCCGAGGCCGTCGAGGTTTGGCATGACCAAGTCAAGCGTGATGACGTCCGGGTGCAACTGAACAATCTTCTCGAGCGCATCGATGCCATCGCGAGCCGTTCCCACGACCTCGATCTGAGCGCTGGTCTGAAGGCTTTCACGGAGGACTTTGCGCGCGAACGCAGAGTCGTCCACCACTAGGACGCGAATGGGAGTCACGTGGGCACCTTGCGGTAGAAGAAGGCTCCGCGGTGCTCCTCGCAGGCGAACGGCAGGTTGAAGCGCAGCAAGGATTCGGACGCGCCAACCAGTAGCTGGCCGCTAGGACGCAGGGCGCGCCCGAAGCTGGTCACGACTTGTGCGACCGTTGGATCTCGAAAGTAGATCAGCACGTTGCGACAAATCACTAGGTCGAAGCCGCCCAGCGCTGCGACCTCGTCTTCATCCACCAGATTCACGCGGCGCCAGTCGACGGCCTGTAGGATGCGCGGCACGACGCGTACGCCATCGCCCTCCGGCTCCAGCCAACGCCCGACGACCTGCGGAGGGAGCGCTCGGAGCGAGCGACGGAAGTAACTGCCGGCCCGAGCGTGAGACAGCACGCGGCTACTGATATCGCTTGCCACGAGCGTGACTTGGTCGAGCATGCCGCGCTCGTCGAGTAACATCGCGAGCGTCAACGGTTCCTCACCCGTCGAGCACGCCGCGCACCAGATACGAGGGCGTTCACCGCGCGCGAGCAGCTCCGGCACGAACACGTCAGCGATGACCTTCAGAGAGGCCGATTCACGAAAGAAATAGGTTTCGTTCACGACCAGCGCCTCGACAAGGCACGCGAGTTCGGCGTCCGCCCCGGGGTCGTAGCGAAGGTAGTAGTAGTAATCCAGCAGCGATTCGAAATTCAGCTCGATTGCGCGCGGCGAAACGCGCTCGGCGAGAAGCTCACGCTCGGCCAAGTCGTAGTGCAAACCGGTGCGCTCTTCGATCAAGGCACTCAGGATGGCAAAGACCTGTGGCGATAACTGCAGGCTGGCGTCCATTGTTCAACGAGAGCCAAGGAAGGCCGTGCAGATCCGCCGCACTTCGGCATCGGGATCGCCGGTGGCCGCGCGAACGAGTGCGCCGGCGCTCTCCGCGTCTTGCATCGCAATGAGCGCGCCCGCGGCTGCGCGGCGCGCGGCGTCGTTGGGCAAGCAGAACGCTTCGCGAATGGCGGCCAGTGCCGGCTCGCTTCCCGCGCGGGCCAAGCTCGCGACCAGCGCTGTCGCGAAAGCGTCATGCGCTTCACTGAGGGCGCTGGCGAGTGTCTCGGCGCGGCCTGGCGCGGGCCGCGCTAAGGCACGAATCAGCGCCTGGTTCTCGGGGTTTGCGGCAAGCAATTGCACCAGCTCGGCCGTCGCGCCCGCGTCAGTGCGGGCGGCAAGGAAGCCAGTTGCAGCGACGCGCACGCCTTCGTCCGCGTCCGTCGTCTTGCGCGCGATTGCTCGCGCAGTCTCGGCACCGCCGAGCTCTGCCAGCGCGGACAACGCCACCAGTCGCGTTGCGGCCTCAGGCGCCTCCAATGCCTCGAGCAATCTCGGCAATGCTTCCGGTCGCTTCGAAATGCCGAGCGCCACTAGCGCCGCGCGATGCAGGTCCGCGTCCGGTGACCCGACGACGCCGCTCAACACCTCGAACGCGAGCGGGCCGCGCAGGCGGGCCAGCGCGTCCACCGCGGCAACGCGCACCTGACCCGACGCATCGTCGAGTAAGCGTGCGATGGTCGGCGTCCCTTCGTCGTCGCGTAGCTTGCCGAGCGCTTGGCACGCATAATAGCGCACCCATGCATCGACATCAGTCAGGGCTGCACGAAGCTTTTCCAGAACGCTGAGCCCGCCCTCGGTGTGCCCGAGCGCGCGGACCGCGGCGATCCGCGTCCGCGGCGACGAGTGGCTCACGCTGTCCAGTAGCAGCAGCAGTGCTTCACCATCCTCGATGAACGGCAGACTGCCGAGCGCGGCTTCCCGCGCGAGTTCGTCTTCACCACGGACCGCCAAAGCGAGCGCATCGAGGCCTTCGGCGTACCCGAAATAGCCGATAATCCTGAGTGATGCTCGACGCACACGCGGCTCGCTCGAGGTCGCGCCGGCAAGTACTAGACGGCGCGTCTCGTCGCTGCCCAAGGACTGGATGGCGCCCATCGCCGCTTGAGCAACCCGCGTATCTGGATCACCGAGCAAGGGAAAGACCGCCCGCGCGGCTGAAACATCCGAGGTCCGAGCAAGAGCATCGCAACTCAGCGCGCGCACGGTGGCGTCCTCCGCCTGGAGACACTCGAGCAGCGCACTCTGCGCGGCATGCCGGCCACTCAGGAGCGGCACGATCAAACGCTGCAGGCTGCTCGAACCGCCATGCAACGCTTCGATCAACGCTGGCTCGGCAAGCGCGCCCAGCTTCTTCAGCGCGGCGGCGGCCACCTGTGCGACCGCGCTCGACCCACCCAGCAAGGACAGCAGCGCTGGCACCGTGCTTTCATCGTCCACCCAGGACAACACCTGGCTCAGCTCCAGCTGCTCGCCCGCGTCCGCGCGTTTCAAGCTCAGCCTCAACTGTTCTCGTAACTTGGCGACGCGCGGCGACCCGACAACCAAACGCTCGACAGCAAGACCAGTCCCAAAGCGTTGTTCCGAGTGCGCATGAATGGCGACCAGGGCTCCTGAAATGCCACGCACGAGGCTCTCCCCTGCCCGGCTCAGGTGATCGAGCAACGCAGGCACAGCCGAAGGATCACCCACGCGACCGAGCGCTCGCGCCGCCTCCGCGCCATACAGCGGGTCCGCGAGCAGCCGGAGCAGCGTGGAGATGACCCGCGGGTCGCGCGAGCGACCGAGCACGTCGATGGTCGGGAAAATGCGGAAGAAATTGCCGCTTTCGGCGAGTGTCAACAATGAATCGAGCGCCGCGCGGCCGCCAATTCGGCCCAGCGCCTCTACTGCCGCCAGGGCGACGTTATCATTGCTGTGCGCGAGCAAGTGAATCAATGCCGGCACGGCATTCGCGCTCTCGCGTCGACCTAGGATCTGGGCGCCGTCACAGATCACGGCGACATCGGAGTCGCTGAGCAATTCGAGCACAGCGGCGTCGACTTGGCTCTTCGACGCCGCGAGGGCGTCTACCAGACCTGCAATGCGTGCCTCGTTGTCGCGCTTGCTGCGAAGCGCCTCGCATAGCAGCGGCACGGCGGCTGGCTTCGTCGCGGCGAGCCCCGCGATCACCGCGCGACGGACGGCCCAGCTCGGTTCCACGAGCTCTTCGATCAACTCCGGCACCCCGGCCAGCCCCAGCTCGCGCAACGCCGCAACTCTGGCGATGCGATCACCTTCGCTGCGGGTCGAATGGGGTGCAGGCGCGCTCATGCTTGCTCGACGGCTGCCTTCGACTCTGCGGCTAGTGAGGCAGCCAGCCCCGCGAGCAGCTCGGCTTGGTCAAGATTGGCCCCGCGAACTCGGCCAATTTGCGCGGAAAGCGACTCCATTTCGCGGCCGAACGTGGCGACGCCCTTGGCTTGCGTCGCGGACGCCGACACCGTCTCCCGGAGACGGCCGCGCATGTCGTTCATGGCGGCGGCGATCTGTTCGCTCGCGTTGCTTTGCTCGCCGTTACCCTTACGCACGGTGCCGATGGAGGTATTTTGTTTATTCGCAGTATCCGCGAGCGAGAGCACGGCGTCACTTTGCTCTTGGAGTGCGCGCGCCGTTTGGCGGGCGAGCCGTCGGACCTCTTCAGCGCTCTTGGCGATCGCTGTCGCTGCCTTACCTTGTTCGGCCATAGCGCGCGTGACATCTGCGGCGGAGGTGGCGACCTGACGCGCCGCGCCCTCGATCTCCTTACTGGCTTGCGTTTGTTCGGCGAGGCCTCTGGCGGTCTGCTGCGCGTCCTTGCGCGCCATGTCCATGGCGCGTGCGATCTCGGCCGCGGCCTTGGCCTGCTCGCTGAGACCGACCAGGGAGCGTTCGGTTGCGCCGCGCACCTCTTCCGTCTGGCTCGCGATGCCGTTGACCAAGGTGGTCTGCTCCGCTAGCGCGCTGATGGTGGCGTCTGTTTGCGTCCGCATCTGCTGCGCCACTTTTGATAACCCGGCTGCGGCGCCAGCCTGTTCCGCGGCACCCGCGGCCACCTGTTTCGCGGCCAAGGTGAGTTGCTCGTTGGCGCGCACGACATCGCGCAGCGCGCGCGCCTGATCCGTCGAGGCGACCGTGGTCTGTTTGGCCATTTGCCGCATTTCTCCAGCGGACTTGGCGAGTTCCTGCGTGGCCTTGGCCTGTTCCCCAGCAGCCAACGCGATCACGCGCGACTGCTCGCGAACTTTATCAGCGGACGCGGTGAGCGACCTGACGGCCGCAACTTGCTCGTTCGCGTTCTCGGACGCTTCACGCACTGATTGGCTGAGCTCTTGAACGCCGCCGACGATCGACGCCAGCGCTTGCTCGGCGTCGGTCGCCAGCGACGCACCTTCGGTCGCGACGCGTTCACCATCATGCGTGGACGCAAGCGCTTCGCGAGTCGTGCTCTGCAAGGAACGAATGATCTTGGCGATGTCCGAACTGGCAGTCGCAGCGCGATCAGCCAAGGCTCGGATCTCCTCGGCTACGACGGCAAAGCCGCGGCCGTGTTCCCCGGCCCGCGCGGCCTCGATGCTCGCGTTCAGCGAGAGCAAATTGGTGCGGTCCGCGATCAGATTGATGGTTTGCACGAAATCCCCGATCTCGTCCACGCGCTGGCCCATTTCCTTCATTACGGTTGCGGACGACGCGATCGAAACCCGAATCTTCGCCAGGCCAGAGATCGATTTGCCCACGGTAGCTCCGCCCTCGCGCGCCAATGAGGTGACGCGTTCGCCCACGGCCCGAGCGTTATCGCACACGCGTGCAATACGCCCAGTCGAGCTTTCAACTTGCGACGTGGCAGCCGCGCTCGACTCGCCCAGACGCGCGATGTCCTCCGCGGCGCGCGAGACGGCTTGAGCTGAGCGCGCAAGCTCTTCGATGGTCGACGCGTTACTTTCGACGTTCCGCGCGTTCTTCTCGGAGGTGGTCGCGACTTCTTCGACGGACGCGGCAATCTCGGTCACGCTCGCAGCGTTTTCGGCGGTCGATGATTCCAGCGCCTTCGCGCCCGCGGCCGACGCCACGGCCGAACGCGCCATTTCTTCCGCGGTGGTAGCCGCCTCCGTCACGGACACAGCCAAATCCTGCCCTCGCACGGCAACCTCCGCGATGCCTTTGGCGATGCTGCTTGCGCTAGTTGCAACAGACGCGCTGCGCGTGCTCACGTCCTTAACGTCAACCACGAGCCGATCGATGCCTTTTGCCATCTCTTCGCACGTGGCACCGACCTCAGCCACGGTAGATGCGGCTGTTTCTCCGCGCGAGGCGATGCCGGCGAGGCCGGCGGCCATCTCCGTCGAGGTCGCCAAAAGCTGCTCGCTGGCAGCCGCGAGGTCCTGAGCGTTGGCTGAAACTCCGCGGATGGAGCGCGCGGATTCTTCAATCGCCGCCGCAGTCCCTTCGGACGACTCCGAGAGTAGCTGGGTATCTTTCTTGACTGTCTCGATCGACGCCGCCACCTCGCGCAGCGCGGCGCTCGACGCCTCGATGCCGCTGAGCAGTGTCTGCGCTTGCTCGTTCAGACCGAGCTGGCTCTTGACCATGCGCGTGGTCATCGCAGCGGCTTCTTCGACTGAGGCCGCGATCGCCTCGGTGGCCGCGCTGACCTGTTCGCCCAGCGCAGCGCGTTCATTGCCCGCCGCCGCCAAACGCAACGCGCCGGCTTCGATGGCCTCCACCTCGGTCGCGGTCCGGCGCAGCGACTGCGCAGCGGACTCAACTTTGGAGCGCAGGTCGGAGCTTTTCGCCGGAATCGAGGAGTGCGTGGGTTGGTTGCTCATTATTTTCACCTAGGATTTTCGGCAGATCGACGAGCAGCAGCAGGCGAGGGCCGAGCGTGTGCACGGCGTGCACGAAGCCCGAGGAACGTTCGCTGACGACGCTCGGGGCTGGTTGATGCTTTGCCTCGTCGAGCTTCAGCACTTCGCGCGCACTATCGACGCGAAGGGCCACGACGCGGCCTGCTGACTCAGTCACGACAATGCGCGTGTCCGGCGTCACGGCCGCCGTTGGCAGGCCGAAACGGACCCGTAGATCGATGACGGGTACGACGCGACCGCGAACCGTGACGATGCCCGAGACGTACTCCGCTACGCCCGGAACGTGAGTCGCCTGGGCAAAGCTCTCCATTTGCAGGACGGAATCCACGGGCAGCGCGTATTCGGTGTCGGCCACGCTAAAAATGACGTGCAGCTTCATCCGACCTCCGAGGCAGTGGAGTGACACTCAAACTCGAGCTAAGCGCGACAAGGTCCAACACCAAAGTCGGCTGACCATCACCCAAGTCAGTAGCCCCCGAAACGCCGGGCGCGCGAACCAACACATCATTGACTGGCCGCACCACGACTTCCTGCTGACCGAGCATGCGGTCGACCGCGAAGGCGATGGGCAACCCCGCGCGCCTGACAATGATGGCTTTGCTGCCCAATCTCGAGGCATTGGGCAGCTCGAACACCTGCGCCAAGCGCAGCATGGGGATCGCAAGCCCGCGCCGCGACAAGATATCGACGGCTGGACTTCCGTCATCATTGGCGGGAACGTGGGTCAAGCGCGCCACGTCTATTTCGACGATCTCGTCGACCATGGCGACCGGCACGACAAAACGCTGCGCGCCGCACTCGAAGGAGAAGGCGTCGACGATCGAGATCGTCAACGGTACTCGCATGGTGAACGTCGTGCCTTTGCCGACCTCGGTGCGCAGCTCGAGCTCACCGCCCAACTCGTCCACGACGACACGTTTGACGATCTCCATCCCCATGCCGCGCCCGCTGGTCGTGGTCGCGATTTCGCGGGTCGAGAGGCCGGGAATGCACAACAAGGCCAGCAAACCAGCGTCGTCATCCGGGACGGAACGCCCTGCCTTACGCGCTACCGCGACGCGGTCGATGCCTCGGCCGTCATCGGTGACCGTCAGCTCCAAGCGAGTGTTCGACCGAGAGCTGCAGCTGATACTGAGCAGCCCTTCCTCCGCCTTGCCACGGCGCACGCGCTCGTCCGGAGACTCGATAGCGTGATCCACTGCGTTGCGAACCAGGTGCACGATCACCGGGAACAAGCGCTCGGAAACGGCTTTATCCAGCTCGGCCGTGCCGCCCTCAAGTTCGAGACGGACCGCGCGGTTCGTCACGCGTCGCAAACCGCGCACCAAAAGCGGAACGCGCTCCAGCAGTTCCGCGACGGGCACCATGCGCACGCGCACGATTGCAGCGCGAAGGTCACGCAACTGGCGCGCGTTGTCGGCCATAATCTCGGAGATCTCGCGCGTGTTCACGCCGTGTTCCTTGAGCGCAGCGACTGACCGCGCGAGACGAAAACGCGTCACGATCAACGCGGACAAGCCTTCCATTGCCTCGTCCAGACGACTCACATCAACGCGCACGACGCCGCGGCGCGTTTGCGTGTCGAGCGCGCCGTCTTCCACGACCGCGGGCATCGCCTCCGGAAAGCCGAGTGCTTCGGTCGCGGGCTCGAGCTCCGGCGACATGCGACGCAGATCTGAAACGGCGGCAGCTTCGATGCCAGCAGCTTGCGCGACGGCCTCGTTCGTCGCTGCTGTGATCAGGATCAAAACGAAGGCCAGACCGCCCGGCGCCTCAGGCCGCGCGGGAACGGCACGCGGCAGCACACGCACGAGCTCCGCGAGTTTCGAAACCCTCTCGCGCACGGAGTTGATCGTTAGCCCTTCCGCTGCACGAGCTGGCGACGGGCAAAATTCAGCCCGTAGCGCGCGCTGGCCCTGAGCCATCGCCCGGACGATCTGGTCCACCTCGAAGGAAGCGAGTTTAGCGCGAAGCGCGGGCTCTAGGTCGATCGCGTCCGCTGGATCTGGGCTGGTCGCGGCCTCGGCCAAGCCCAGCGAATCCAGCACGGACAGTAGCTCGCCGGCAGGAGGGAGCACCGGCTCCCCTCGCCCAAGTGCGGCGACACGCTGCTCAATCGCTTGTACTCCCTTCAGCAGCGCGTCGATGGCGGGAAGCGGTAAGGCAGCTCCCGAACGATCGAAATCACGCAGGAAGGTCTCCATGCGATGCGCGATCGCCACCACCGGTTCCACCCCAACCATGGCGGAGAGGCCTTTGATCGTGTGCAACGCGCGAAACGTCTCGCGCACGGCGCGGGGATTCTTTTCGCCCGCGCGCTGAGCGCTCTCCACCGCTAGTAACTGAGAGTTTGCCAGCGACAGGTGCTCTTCGGCCTCGACCAGGTACGCGGCGATGAATTCCTTGAGATCAGCCGTTCCGCTCACGGCAACGACTCCGCGCCACCGGGAAGGATTGCGCGGACTTCTGCGATGATCGAATCGGGCGTGAACGGTTTCGCTAGGAACCGCGTGGCGCCAGCTTTGAGCACCCGTTCACGCGATTCATCATCTCCACGGGTGGTGACGATGAGAACGGGAAGCGCACGCAGGGTATCCTGGCCCCGCACGAATTCCAGGACTTCGACCCCACCGATGTCTGGCATGTTCAGGTCCAGGACCATCAAATCGAACGACGACAGCGACAGCCGCTCGATTGCTTCCAGACCGCTCGACGCGTGCACAAAGTCCGTCTCGGGAATCGCCCGCAGGCAAGCAACGACCATGTCGCGCATCACCTTGCTGTCGTCGACCACCAGTATCGCAGACATCTGCCGTAACCTCGCCGCAGGCTAAGGTGGCATGGCGACACGGTCAAGGCGCCGCCGCTCGGGCAAGTTGAATAAGTTGCCGCACTCCCTCGGTGGCTCGGTCGCTCGGTCGCTCGGTCGCGTGGACGGGACCGAGGCCGAATGCCACGCCACAGCACGCCCTGCGGGGTGAGTACATATTTCGTGCGAAGGAACGTTTAGTCGAATACCCGTTTGGTCTATGTTGCAGCCGCCTCCAACGCGGAAATGCCCTCCCAACTGACCGATTTCCGATGAACGCCAAAGATAGTCCACCGTCCTCCGGTACGCTTGCTCCACCAGCGCTCGTCTGGCTGGTGGACGACAGCCCGCTGGAACGGGAGATGGCAAAGCGACTGCTCTCCGAGCAGTACCGCGTCGAGGCGTACAGTGATGGGCCGGCAATGCTGGAGCAGCTCGCAACCGGGAAGCGCCCCGACGTGCTGGTGCTTGATTGGCATATGCCTGACATGTCCGGCCTCGAGATCTGCCGGTTTCTCCGGCAAACGTACGACGAAGCCAGCTTACCGATCTTGGTCCTGACCACGACTGGCGGCCAAGACGACCTGCTCGAAGGGCTGAGCGCCGGCGCAAATGATTTCGTCAATAAGGCCTTCGACCCCGCGGAGCTTCGGGCCCGAGTCGGAACGCTAGCGCGCGCCAGAGCCCTGCACGACAGCCTGAAGCGCACCGAGCAGGCGACCCGGCGTGCGCGCGAAGCGGCGGAGGAGGCCAACCGCGCCAAAGACGTATTCTTGGCAACCGTCTCGCATGAGCTGCGCACTCCCCTCAATTCAATCTTGGGCTGGGCGCGGCTACTTGGCGAGGCCACGCTGGACCAGGCCACGCTGCAGCGCGGCATCGAGACGATTCAGCGCAACGCCGAAATTCAGGTGCAGCTGATCGAAGACATCCTCGATACGACGCGCATGATTTCGGGCAAGCTTCATCTCGAAGTCACGTCACTGGATTTCGGTGACGTGATTCGCGCGGCCTTCAATGCCGTCAAACCCGTGGCGGACGCGAAGCACCTGAAGCTGGAGCTAGCCTTCGGCGAAGGCGCGTTTCGAATCCGCGGTGACGCGGACCGCCTGCAGCAGGCCGTGAGCAATCTGCTGACGAATGCCGTCAAATTTACCCCTGAGGGCGGCAATATCAGTGTTGCATTGGAGTCGTCGGCAGGCGAGCTGACGCTATCCATCTCGGATTCTGGGAAAGGCATCCCAGACCACTTTTTGCCGCACGTTTTTGACCGTTTCCGTCAGGAAGATGGAGCCGCCACTCGGCGCTACGCAGGCCTGGGTCTCGGCTTGGCGCTCGTGCGTCATATCGTGGCGGCCCACGGCGGCAGCGCAGCAGCAAGCAGCCGAGGCGAAGGGAGCGGCGCGACGTTCACGATCACCCTGCCCAAGGACGATCGACCCCGCTCGCGCACGGGTGAGAGTGATCGGCCAACCCCGAGTCCTTTCGCGGCTTCGCACGTGCTGCCCGTGGGGCAGCTCTCGGGAATCGCTATCCTCGTGGTGGAGGACGACGAAGACGCGCGGGATCTGCTGGTGACGGTGCTCACCAAGCAGGGAGCCAAGGTCAACGAAGCGGGGTCTTGTGCCGAAGCGCTGACACAGCTGGACCAATTCCTACCGCAGGTTCTATTGAGTGACATCGGGCTGCCCGGCGAGGATGGCTATGACCTCATTCGCGCTGTCCGAGCACGCGGCTACGACGCCCACACGCTGCCAGCCATCGCGCTGACCGCCTACGCGCGGCGCGAAGACCGTCGGCTGGCGCTGGAGGCAGGGTTTCAAACTCACGTCGCGAAACCGGTGGAGCCCGCGGAGTTGGTGGCGGTCGTCGCCCGCATGGTGGCACCGCGGCTCGGCTGACTGAGTGGTCAACACGCCGGCCGGCCCTGACACCGCGCTGCGCTGCGAACGCGACAAAGCGCTACACGCGCTCGAAATAAGTTCTCGATCTGTGGCGTAAGCGACTCCTCTGCCAGCGATTCGAGGCCTGGTTTCCTGTGGCCCACGAGTTGCATTTCGCGCGACATGAAAAAGAGTTCGCGGGGACGTTCAGTCGCTCAGGCAAGCAGTGGTCGCGAGGTATCCAACAAAAGCGCCGCGGGTAACGCTGGCGAGCTTCATCAGCTGGCCGGTGGGAAGCACCCGGCCCTGACAACGAACCAAGGCACGCCGCTCTCGGACAATCAGAACTCACTCAAGTCCGCACCGAAGGGCCCTGTGTTGCTCGAGGATATGATCCTCCGTGAGAAGATCACGCACTTCGATCACGAGCGGATCCCGGAGCGCATCGTGCACGCGCGCGGCACTGCCGCTCACGGCTTCTTCGAGCTAACGCACTCACTCTCCAAGTACACAACCGCCAAAGTGCTCACCGAAGTCGGCCAGAAAACGCCGCTCTTTACGCGCATTTCTACGGTTGCGGGCGGTGCCGGCTCCGTCGACACGCCACGAGACGTGCGCGGTTTCGCGATCAAATTTTACACGAAGGAAGGCAACTGGGATCTCGTCGGCAACAATATCCCCGTGTTCTTCATTCAGGACGCGATCAAGTTCCCTGACCTGGTCCACGCGCTGAAGATGGAGCCGGATCGCGGCTTCCCGCAAGCGGCGACCGCGCATGACACGTTTTGGGACTTCATTTCCCTGACTCCTGAGTCGATGCACATGGTCATGTGGATCATGTCGGACCGCACGTTGCCGCGGTCACTGCGCATGATTGAGGGTTTCGGCATACATAGCTTTCGGCTGATCAGCGCTGCGGGCAAGTCCACGTTCGTCAAGTTCCACTGGCGCCCCAAACTAGGCCTCCAATCCACGATTTGGGACGAGACCGTGAAGCTTGCAGGTGCAGACCCCGACTTTCACCGCCGAGACATGTTCGAGGCGATTTCAGCGGGCAATTTTCCGGAGTGGGAGTTGTCCGTGCAGCTGTTCAGCGAGGAACAGGCGGCAGAGTTCCCGTTCGATCATCTCGACGCCACCAAACTGATCCCCGAAGAGCTGGTCCCGCTCAAAGTGATCGGTCGCATGGTCCTGAATCGCGCGCCGGATAACTTTTTCGCTGAAACCGAACAAGTCGCGTTCTGCCCTTCGCACCTCGTTCCAGGCATCGACTTCTCGAATGACCCGCTGCTGCAAGGTCGGTTGTTCTCCTATCTGGATACTCAGCTATCACGCCTGGGCAGCCCCAACTTTCACCAGATCCCCATCAACGCACCCCAATGCCCATTCGCGAACCAGCAACGTGATGGTCACATGCAGATGGCGCAGCCCAAGGGGCGTGTCTCGTACGAGCCCAGCACACTCGACCCGCAATCAGCACGCGAAACGCCCACCGGATTCCGCAGTACCGGAACGGAAGACGACGGCAAGAAGGGCCGCGTCCGCCCCGAAAGCTTCGCGGATCATTACAGCCAGGCGCGGCTGTTTTATCGAAGCCAAACCGAGTTCGAGCAAGCACACATCGCATCCGCGTTGGTCTTCGAACTCTCGAAAGTCGAACACGCGCACGTGCGCGAAGCCATGGTCGGGCACCTGCGTCAGATCGAGAAGTCGCTCGCTGAACGGGTGGCGAATGGCTTGGGCATGGCAGCGCTACCGCCCGCGCCGAAGGCAGCCAAGGCCATCACTGACATGGCGCTCTCGCCTGCCCTACAAATCATCGGCAAGATGAAGAAGACACTCGAAGGCCGATGCGTCGGTATCTTGATCGCCGACGGCTCGGATGCCAAGCTCATCAAAGCGCTCACCCAGGCAGTCACGTCAGCTGGCGCTCAGGTGAAGATAGTGGCGCCAAAAGTGGGCGGCGCGAAATTGTCCGACGGTCGCCATTTGGCCGCGGACGGACAACTCGCGGGCACTCCGTCGGTGATTTTCGACGCGGTTGCCATCGTGCTCTCGGACGCGGGCGCAGCCACGCTGACCAAGGAGGCCGCAGCGATCGATTTCGTGCGCGACGCCTTCGGGCACCTGAAGGCGATCGCGCTCGACGCTGGCGGGCTCAGCGTGCTCGCGGCCGCGGGGATCGCACGCGATGATGGTGTATTTGACGCGACAAACAGCAAGGCCTTCGTCGAAGCGGCAAAGACGCGACAGTGGCCTCGCGAGGCATCCCTCCGCACACTCGCCTGACCGACACCGGCGAGGATTGGCCCAGGCCTGGAGCAGAAGCCTCGAAGTTGTCGCGTCGGGGTTTCCGTGTTTCGAGGGTGCTGCTGTGTAACGGGCGCTCAGAAAGCCTTGGCCTTGGCCATGTTGCGCGCGAGCAGCTACGCCCCAGCCATCCCAGAGGCCGCGTGCGTGCGCTTGGGGTGGTGAGCAACTTGGCATAGATACGCCATCCGCTTGGGTCAGCGGAAAGCCCGTGCCGGAATACCTCGCTACGACCGCACTACTTTGGAGCCGATTTCGAGACTTGAACTCGAGACCTGCGGTTTACGAAACCGTCAGTCTTCGGCGCACCACGACGCCGAAGGCTTTGCCGCGGCGCGCCATGTCGCGTGACCATCAACCCCAATCGATTGCTGGACCTCGCCGCGCCGGCGAGGCAACCTGGACGAGATGCGACGACGCGCGTTTGCGCTTTCCACGACATTGGCAATCGCGCTGCAAGCTTGCGGCGGCGCCGGCGGGAGCGCGGTGAGCAGCGGAGGTGCGTCAGGGACTGCAGGCGATCCGGCTGTGGGTGGCGCGTCGGCTGGCGGCAGCTCGGCACTCGGCAACGCGGGGGATATTGGCTCGGGCGGCGCAGCAACGAGCGGAGGTTCGAACGGCTCGCCGAGCGCGGTGGCTGGTGACGGCGGAGCGCGCAGCGTGGGCGCAGCGGGTTCGTCCGCCAGCGCGGGCGCGGGAACGGGCGGCGCGTCAGGCAGCGCGGGCGCAGGCGCAAATGCTGGAGCGGGCGGCTCGAGCTGCTCGGCGAGCGGTGGAGTGGTCACCGTCACCGATCTGGCGTTCCCAGAAGCCGAAGGGTTCGGTCGGCACGCGACGGGCGGTCGCAGCGGCAAGGTGTATCACGTTACTAACTTGGACGACTCCGGCACGGGCTCGTTCCGAGATGCGGTGAGCCAGCCGAATCGCATCGTCGTTTTCGATGTGGGCGGCTACATCCCGTTGAAGTCGGCAGTTTCGGTCAGGAGCAACCTCACGATTGCGGGGCAAACGGCGCCCGGCGGCGGCATCGGCTTCAGGGGTGGGGAGCTCGGCTTCGCGAGCTCTTCCAACATCATTTGCAGGCATGTGCGCGTGCGCCCGGGCAGCGAAACGACGAGCGACACGGACGACGCGCTCAGCCTATTCCGCGCTCACAACGTAATCCTCGATCATTCGTCGTTCGAGTTTGCACCTTGGAACAACATTGATGGCGTGAGCGATGACTGGCAGAACAACCCCGCGACCGACATCACGTTTCAAGACAGCATGATCGCCAATCCCACCGGACAGCAGTTCGGCGCGCACACTGAATCAGTGGGGAGTCAGTGGTCTTGGTATCGGAATGTGTTCGCCAATTCGCACAACCGAAACCCGCTCGCGAAGGTCAACACCGTGTTCGTCAACAACGTGCTTTACAACTACTCGGCCGGTTACACCACGCACACGAGCACGAGTTTCAAACACGACTTGGTGAACAACTATTTCATTTTCGGGCCTGCGTCGAGCGGCACGGACAACACCTGGTTCCAAGTCGACCAGAACCAAAGCATTTATTACTCAGGCAACCTGAAGGACAATGACTTGAACGGCGCGCTCAACGGCGCGCCACCACTCCCTATTGGTACCAAGGCACGGGCACCGTGTTGAGCGCGCCGTGGTCCACCGTTTCGGCCACGCCGTACACGGCGCAGTCGGCGTATCGCATCGCGGTTTCGCAAGCCGGCGCACTACCGCGCGATCCCATTGATGCGCTCGTGGTGAGCCAGCTGCGCACCCTCGGCAAGGGCGCGACCGGCACTGGCGCCAGCAGCGTTGGCCCGGGCAGCGAGCTGTACACCAGCCAAACGCAAACCGGCCTCAGTAACAACGGCTACGGAGACATTGCGAGCGGCACCCAACCCGCCGACGCGGACAACGACGGAATGCCGGACTTCTGGGAGAAAGCCGCGGGATCCGACCCCACCACGGACGACGCCATGCAAAAGGCGCCCGACGGGTACGTGCTCATCGAGCACTACCTCAATTGGCTCGCGGAGCCGCACGCGCTCACGGGCGCCGGCATGAGCGTGGATGTGGACCTTGCCAGCTTTAACTTAGGCTTCAGTGATGTGTCGCCGACGTTCGCAGTCACGCAGCCGGGTTGCGGTTCGGTTCAGTTGCAGAGCGACGGACACACGACGCGCTACACACCGGCCTCCGGCTTCGTGGGCATCGCTTCGTTCAATTTTACGGTGAAGGGTTCGGACGGCACTAGCTACACCGGGCACGTCGCCGTGGCTGCGCAGTAGCGCCCGCCCTTTCCTATTGGGCGTCGGTGCCTATGCTGATTGCCTCCGCAGCAACGGATGAGCAGCCTCGTTGATGCGCGCGCGCAGCGCCACCAGGCTTGCGCCGCGAAGGCGATCGTAAGCGAGGCGAAATAGCCACTCGGTGACACGCGCGTCGGCACTCGTTTTCACGCACTGCACGACGAAGTTCTCGTTCCAACGAAATGGGCGCGCAAGCCGAGCGGCGATCACCGCCTCACGGAGAGTGGGCGGCATGGCGATGTGCGCCTCTGGGTGCAGGTGCAGATGCCCGAGTTCGCGCTCAGCGACGTAAAAGTCTGCGCCGTCGATGATCGTCTCGTCGGCGAGTTGCCAATGGGTGCGCGCGTGAACGCCAGGCCATTGTGCCACGGCGCAAGCCACGAGCTCCGCCGGGCCTTCCAGCGTGGGGCGCACCGCGAAGTGACCTTTTTCGCTCAGCTTCATGCAGGAAGTGAAGCGCCGCTCGGATTGCTTGTCAAACCCGCGCCGCGGTATCCGCCAGCTCTTTTATGTCCGCCGCTTCAAGGACCGTTTTCGGTGGCGTGAAACGAACCGCGTTGATCATGGCGCGGGCCACGGCACCGAGCGGGAGGCCCGGAAAGAATAAGTTGAGCAGTGGGTAGAACACGAGCAGCGCGCGGTACAACCCCTTGATGTGCAGCTGGCCGGGCGTCGGCTTCATCAATGACGGACGAAAGTTGTACACGGCCTTGAAGGGCAGCCGTGCGAGCGCGTTCTCTGCTTTGCCCTTCACTCGGGCCCACATCACTTTTCCTTGCTCGGTGCCATCGCTATGCGCGCCGGAAACGTGCACGAGCACCAGCGTTGGGTTAAGGCGCAGCAACGTTTCCGCGAAGTGGAGCGGCGTGTCATAGGTAATGGCGGTGTACTCCGGCTCCGTCAGCCCGACCGAGCTCACCCCAGCGCAATAGAAACACGCATCGTATCCGGTCAGCTGCGTTTCCACGCTGCTGAGTTCGCGAAAATCCGGCACCACCAATTCACTGAGTTTGGCGTGCGTGTGACCCGAAGAGCGCCGCGCCACCGTGAGCACGCGCTCAACCAATGGATTGTCCAAACACTCCAGCAACACGCCCTCACCGACCATACCGGTTGCGCCCGTGATGATGACCTTCATGTCTGAGAAGGCAGCACGGTCCGCTCAGGCTGACAAGTGCCTGCGGCCATCGGGACAGCGCCACAGGCTCGGCACCGTCAAGCTTGACCTAAACAGGTATTTCATTTACCAGTTTCGCGCACGTCGACGCGGCACGCGCGCCGACGCTCCAAGAATGCTGCGAAACAAGAAGGAAATGCGAAACATGAGCGCCTCGATTTACGAACGCATCGGTGGAGACGCGGCAGTCGACGCAGCGGTCGACGTATTTTACCGCAAGGTCCTGGCTGACCCGCGGATCTCTCAGTTCTTCGAGAGCGTCGACATGGACCGTCAGCGTGCAAAGCAGAAGGCATTCCTTACCTTTGCCTTCGGCGGTCCGAATCAATACGGCGGGCAGGCCATGCGCGCAGCGCACGCGAAAATGCAGCTTACGGAGCAGCATTTCGACGCGGTGATGGAGAATTTGCGTGCAACGCTCGTGGAAATCGGCGTACCAGGTGACCTCATCGCCGAGGCGGCGGCGATCGCGATGAGCGTCGAGAACGACGTATTGAACCGTTGAGCAAGCATCGATGATTGAGTTCGAAGGTCGAAGCTATGTTCGCCAAGGCGAAGAGACCGTCCTCGATTGCTTGCTTCGCCTTGGCGCCGAAGTCAGTTCATTCTGCCGAAGCGGCGCGTGCCAGTCGTGCGTGCTGAAAGCGACAGCAGGCAACGTGCCGGCAGTCGCACAGGTCGGGTTGAAGGACGCGCACAAACAGCAAGGGTTTTTCCTATCCTGCATGTGCCGCCCTGACGAGGCGCTCCAAGTAGAGCGGTGTGATGCAGCTGAAACGTTTACCACGCGCGTGACTCACGTGAGCCGGCTCTCCGCGGACGTGCTGCGCGTGTCGCTCGCGCGCCCCGCGGGCTTCGCGTTCCGTGCAGGTCAATTCGTGCAACTCGAGCGACCAAGCGACGGTCTGATGCGACCGTACTCGCTTGCGTCAGTGCCGGAAGACGAAGAGATCGAACTGCACGTGGCGCTGCTTGCCGACGGCAAGATGAGCGGTTGGCTCGTTGACGCACCGGGGCAGACCGTGCGAGTGCGCGGGCCGTTCGGGGAATGCTTCTACCAAGAAGGCGAGACGGATCGCCCCTTGCTGTTGGCTGGGACAGGCACCGGGCTCGCGCCCCTCGCGGGGATTCTGAAGGCCGCGCTGCGCGCCGGACACCGTGGAGAAATCACGCTATTTCACGGTTCTCCGACGCTTTCTGGCTTGTACCTGCGGGCTGAGCTGGAAGCGCTGGCCAACGCTCTACCCGCGCTGCAATTGGTCGGTAGCGTGCTCAACGCGGAGGCCGCAGAACTGGGAACACGCGGGCGCTGGCGCCTCGAGGCCACGCCACTCGACCAGCTGGTGCTTTCGCGGTACCCCAAGCTAGATGGGCTCCGCTTGTACTTCTGCGGCAACCCCGCGCTGGTCCACCTGCTGCGAAAGCGCGCCTACCTTGCCGGCGCGTCGCTCAGCCGCATCCACAGTGATGCGTTTGCCGCGCCGCACTCGGCCTAACTCTGCGCGCGCCCGGAGCTGCGTGCAGTCTAGATGCGCGGCTCGGCGGACGTTGGCCAGGACGGTGGGCTCCACTGGATGAGGCTAGCCTTGATTGGTGAAGGGGCCGGGAGCGGGAGCGGGAGCGGCTGCTCGGTAGCGGGATCGGCATGCTATTTCTCTATCAGCACGTCACGCGATTAAGTCAATAATTGCGAGCAATTACGCAATCACCACCGACCCCCTCCACAGGGCCTGCTTCGGTAATTGGAAATTCGCTGCCTGATTGCTCGCTAGCGGCGCCACTTATACGAGTGTGGTGGCGCTCGATCGGCAATGGATTGAAGTTGAGCGGGTGCGCTTCATCTGCGGCGGTGGGTCACTCGCTCGGGTTCACTACTCAGGATCACGCGCAGCATCGGTGTTGCGCCCCCACGCATGCCCGGCCGCGCACGCTTTGTTTGAGGCGGCTCTAGCGTCATATTCTCACCCGGCGCGATTCACCGTCGACGCACTCGCCGCGGCTGATTGGATTGGCTTGATGCCTATCGCTGGCGTATGTTCACGCACAGCGACTCCGTTCGTCGCCCCATTGGAGCCCCCTCTGCTGGCGATGCCTGAGTTGCCGCCGGCAAACCGAGGTTAGTTCGATATGAAAGACATCCTTTGTTCTCTATGCATGGGCTTCGCGCTCGTAGGCTCGACGGCTTGCAGCAATGCCGGCAACGGGAGCACTGTGCATCCGGGGGACGTAAAGACCACGGCCGGCACCACCGGCGCAGCCGCGGCGCCCGGCACGTCCAGCGGTAGCAATGGCGGGGCAGGCAGCGGGTTTCTGCTCCCGGACGTCGGCGGCGCAAGCTCGGGCACGGATCAGATGTGCGACGGGGGTTCGTGCGCTTGCCCACCGGGCAACACCACGACGATCAGCGGCTACGTATACGATCCAGCTGGAAAAAACCCGCTCTACAACATTTCAGTGTACGTGCCCGATCCGGGCTCACCGCTTCCGGATTTGGACAAGGTGGCTGTCGCTTGCGGGTGTAGCCAGCTCTTCCCAGCCAAGATCCTGGCCACCGGCGCTCCGACGGACGCCACCGGGCACTTCGAGATCCCGTGCGCGCCCAGTGGCACGGTGAGCCTCGTCGTCCAAACCGGGAAGTGGCGCAGGCAGTATGACGGCATCGCCGTCACCGCCAATCAGCCAAACGTGGTGCCGAACCTCCGCCTGCCGGCCAACTCGACCGAAGGCTCACTGCCCAACATCGCGGTTTCGACGGGCGGGTACGATTCGTTCGAGTGCCTCCCGCTGCGGATGGGTGTGTCAGCGAGTGAGTACGTGGCGGGCTCCGCCGCCGGCGGACACATTCACATCTACAGCGGCCATCTCGGCGCCGCGACTGCCGCTGGCGCCGTGGAGTCCGACAAGAACCTCTGGGATACGCAGGCGCACATGAACGAGCATGACGTGGTGATTCTGTCCTGCGAGGGTCAAGAAACGACCGGCGGAAACCCGGGCCAGCCTGTCGGCGCGGCGGAGCAAGCCCTGATGTTGAACTACGCCAACGGCGGCGGGCGCGTCTTTGCGTCTCACTTTCAATACTCGTGGTTCAATACCGGCCCGTTCGCGACAGCTCCGAACAACATCGCAACCTGGAGCGCGGGCCCCCAGCAGCTGGACGACACGATCTCGCTTCCCGCCATCATCAACACCACCTTGAGCAGTGGCGCAGCGTTTCCAGAAGGCGCAGCCCTCAGCCAATGGTTGAATGTGGTCGGCGCGCTCACCAACAATCAGTTGCCTATCTGGTTTGCTCGTAACAACGTGCAGGCGCTGGCGTCCCCCCCCTCAACTGAGTGGCTCCACGTGGACCCGAGCGCGACGCTGGCCCCTTCGTCCACTCAATACTTCTCGGTGGACACGCCCATCAGCCCCGCTGGCGGACCGGTCTGCGGTCGCGTGGTGTACAGTGATGTGCACGTGAGCGGCGGTCCCGGCGTGAATGCTCCGGGTGTCGCAGTCGACTATCCGCCGGCGGCCGGCGCGGGTATGGGCAGGGGCAGGGGCATGGACCTGGGCAGCGGCGTCGTCCCGACCGGATGCGCCGACCACCCGCTCACACCCCAAGAAGACGCCCTGGAGTTCATGCTCTTCGACCTCTCGTCGTGCCTAGTGCCAATCGGCCAAAACCCGCCGACGATTTACGTGAAGTAGCGCTGAGGCGAGGCCGGTTCCGGGGCGAAAGCCCCGGTGAGACAGGCCATCACCGGCTCCCTCCTGAGGCCCAGCCATCACGCAGGCGGGATCCAGTTCAAGCTTCGGTCAGCGCAAGCTCTACCTTGAACATGTCTTTCAGTTTGATGGCGCCCAACATGGCCTTGTATTGTGAGACGCCCCAACGACTGGGTTGGAGCTCGAATTCGGCGCGGTAGGTGTCGCCGTCTTTGCGTACGTCGAACGCGAGCGCTTGTGTGCTGCCGGCGAGCTGCAGCTGACCTTCGACGCGGTAGCCGTCAGCGACGGGCTGCGCGGTGCCGGAGTAGGCGGCTTTGGGGTGCTTATCCGTGTGGAGCACTTCACCGTGCATGGCCTTCGCAACGTCCGCCTTTTTGCCAGCATCGTATTGCTCGGCTTGGAGCACGCCGTGGTGCATCGGGCCTTCGACGGCGAGTGACTTCAAATCGAAGTCGGCTTTGACGGCGCTTCCGTCGAGCGTGATCTCGAAACCTTGCAGGCGCACGCGCAGGTCGTGAGCGACCGCGGACATGATGCCTTCTTTGAACGTGAAGATTTGAATGGTCCCGATGGCTCGACGCATGCGGGGAGCGTACTCGAAATTGCCTGAGTTGAACCAGTAGGGTCGTGCTCAGCCGGCGTCGCGCTTGACAGCACCTGCCAAGTTGGGTCCGCTGCGCGTGAGGAATCCATCTGATGGTCATCAAACGCGCGTCATTCATCGTCTTTCCGCTATTATTTTTGGCCGGCTGCCTCGGCGGCACGGTCGCGCTCTCGCCCGAGGCCAAGAGCGTCACGCTGGTGCGTGAGGGCGACCGCCCGCTGCATTGTAAGGCGCTCGGGAAAATCACGGGCAGCTCCAAGAGCTCGGACGAGAAGCTCGCCAAAGCCGGGGCCGAGAATGATTTTCGCAATCACGCCGCTGAGCTGAAAGCGAATTTCGCCGTGGTCGAGTCCGAGAACGGCGGCCCCGTCGGTACCAGCACCCAGCGCAATTCATTCCTCGGTGGGCAAGCCCTGCTCTGCCAGACGGAAGCGATGCAAGACGCCGACGATAAAGCTGCCGAGGCGACGCAAGATAAGAAAGAACAAGAGGACGCCGACCACGAGCAACAAGAGCAGGACGAGAAGAAGGCGGAGCCACCCGCCAAGAAAAAGAAGAAGTAGCGCGCTCGAGTTCGGCGCGAACGCCGGGCATTTCCAGCCCGGCGCGCGTCGTGTCACGCGACGAATAGAGCCTACCGCTGAGCCTTGGCCCTCGAGCGACGAACCGCCACCAGCGCGGCCAGCACCCAGAGCAGCGCGCCACCGCTCGCCGGCGCGCGCGGAGTCGAGCGACAGCCACAACCAGAATCCGCCGGGGTGGAGCCGACGGGGTCGCGCGTGCCGTTTTGACCAGCGTCACCCTGTGGCGACGAGCTGACCGCGCCCGCGGCGCCTCCTGAATCCGCGCCAGCGTTGTCGATCGAGTTCGCGCCTGCGCTGCTGCTAGCCCCTGCTGCGCCGGCCGAGTCCGTGTCTGGCGGATCGAACTCCGTGACAGTCACTTGCTGAACGAAGCCGCTCGAGGCGCTGGCGCGGAAATTCAGATCGCCAGCAAAAGAAGCGGTAACCGCGTGCGGCCCCGGGGCGAGCGTAGAGCTCGCGAACATGGCGATGCCGCTGTCGACAAGTGGACTGCTACCGAGCATCAGCGCGCCCTCGGTGAACGTCACTGATCCGACAGGCGCCGCCCCGCTCCCGAGAACAGTCGCGGTGAAGAGCACGGTTTGACCGGGTAGGGAGGGGTTCGTGTTCGACTTGAGCGTCGTGGTCGTTGCGGCTGGGGCGACTACTTGGTTGAAGGAGCCAGACGCCGCGGCGTGGTTCGGATCCCCGTCGTAGACGGCGGAGATAGTGTGGTTGCCGCCGCTCAAGGTGCTGGTCGCGTACAGCGCGACACCCATGCCGTCTAGATCCCCCGTGCCCAGCGTGTTCACGCCTTCCTTGAAGGTGACCGTGCCGGTCGGGGTGCTGCCGGCCACGCCCGAGCTCACCTGGGCGCTGAAGGTGACGTTGCCGTTGAACACGGACGGACTCCCCGACGAGGTCAGGGCCAGGGTGGCTCCGTCAGGACTCACTGTCTGCACAAAATCAGTGGCCGTGCTCAGGTTGAAATTCGTGTCGCCGCCGTAGGTGGCGCCCAAGGTGTGCTGACCGAGCCCCAGCGTGCTCGTGGTGAAGGTTGCCACGCCCGAACCGTCTAGAATGCCCATGCCAAGGGGAGCATCACCCTCGGTGAAAGCCACCGTGCCAGTGGGTACTCCCGCGTCCGGGCTGGAGAAACTCACGGTCGCGGTCAGCGTCACGGCAGCCCCGAGATCCGAAGGGTTGTTCGACGAGGCAAGCGCGGTGGTTGTGTCCGCCTGCAGCGCCTCTGCGGTCGACGCGACTCCCTCTGGCGCGCCCTGGCTACCCCGCTCACAGCCGCTCGCGAAGCAAACGGCGAGCAGCGTCAGTGCGAAGCCGAGCGATGAAGGCGTCATAATTCGCAAGTCTCGCTGCATTCTTCCACGGGGGCCAGAGCAATCGCGCGTCCACATTCGCTTCATCTTTTCAGCGTGGTTTGTCTTTCGGTATCTGGCACTCCAGCGAGACACCGAATGCCTGCGACGAGCATGCAATTCCGATAGGCGCGATCCGCCCCCCGTCTTAGGAAGACAGCCATGCCCAGCCGAGCCGTGGTCGAAGACTTCATCCGTACCATCGAGCGCGGGGAATTCCTGGAAGCGCTACCGAAATTCTACGCGGAGGACATGACCGCGCAGGAGAACAACCTGCCCCCGCGCGTCGGTCGTGCCGCGCAAACCGCCAACGAAGAGGCCGCGCTGAAGCGCATGCGCTTCGACTCCATCAAGGCCGTGTCGTATCTGATCGATGGCGACCGCGTTGCCATCAACTACGTATTCGAGATGACGACCGTAGCGGGTGATCATTTACGCATGGATGAGGTGGCGTACCAACTGTGGCGCGGCCAGCAAATCGTGAGCGAGCGTTACTTCTACGACCCGGCGCAACGGCTGCCTCAAAAAGCCGAAGGCGGTTGAGAACAGCGCGTCCCGTGAGCTGCGTGGCTGGGTTCTGGGCGCCCGACTGTTCCGGAGTTACTCAGCACCTTGACGCGACCAACGGTCATGAAAGGCCTGCCTGCGAAGGCGGCGAAAGCGAAACCCTGACGCAGCCGGGAGCGCGGCTCAGGTACCCGAACCGTGCAGTGCGCGGGTAAGGCCTTGCAGCTCCTCACGCAGCCGCACGAGGCCCGAGAGCGGCAGCTGCATGCGGCAGAACAGCCCATTCGGCACTTCCAGTGCCTTGCGTTTGAGGCGCTTGCCGCTCGCGCTGAGAAAGATCTGCACCACGCGCTCGTCCGCGGCGCTGCGACGACGCTCCACCAGGCCGCGCTTCTCGAGCCGCTTCAGCAGCGGCGTCAGCGTCCCAGAGTCTAGGAACAGGCGCTCGCCGATGCGCGACACGCGAGCCCCGTCTTCTTCCCACAGCGTGAGCAACACGAGGTACTGCGGGTAGGTCACATCCAACGCCTCCAGCAGCGGCTGATAGGCCGCCGTCATCGCGCGGGAGGCTGCGTGGATCGCGAAACAGAGTTGGTTGTCGAGCCTTAGGATCTCACTCATGTCGCACCGTCCTGTCGCCGCCCTGCGAGCGTCACTCAGCCAGGCTGATATTCACCACGATGTTACCGCGGGTGGCGTTCGAATACGGGCAAACCTGATGCGCGGCTTCGAGCAATGCACTGGCCTGTTCGCGGGGCAGCTCGGGGATGCTCGCGACGAGCTCGACCGCCAGCCCGAAGCCGACGGCAGCCGGGCCAATCGAGACCTTGGCAGTGATGCTGATCGGGCCTGCGGCGATTTTTTGCGTGCGCGCCACGTGCGCGGCGGCGCTGCCGAAGCAGGCCGCGTAGCCCGCGGCGAACAGCTGCTCCGGGTTGGTGCCGCCCACACCACTGCCGCCCATCGCTTTGGGTGGCACGAGCGCTACGTCCAACAAGCCGTCGTCCGTCTTGACGCGGCCATCGCGGCCGGAAGTGGCCGTGGCGACCGCGGTGTACAGGTTTTTTGCGAGGGGCTGGGGCTGATTGCTCATGGTGATGCTCCGAAAGTGCTGGGTCAGCGATTTTTAATCGTGACCGCTTTAATCGTACACGATTCATTTACGCGACCGCTGGCGCGGTGGTTTCGCCGAGTTTGAGATTTTTTTAGCGGTCGGAGAACCCCGGCCTCGGAGGGGCGCTCAGCAGCCGTCCGGGCCGCACACAGCGCCCTCGGCAAACTCCGCTTTTTGAGGTTCGCGCTCACTCCAGGCTTGGGTCAGCGCGCTCAGCAGAATTTGCGGCGTTTGCGCGCCACTGACGCCCAAGCGACCATCAAGCACGAAGAACGGCACGCCACTGATGCCGAGCTCACGCGCTTGCGCTTCGTCAGCGCGCACCTCCGCCGCGTATTGATCGGACGCGAGCACGTCCGTCACGTCACTCTCTTTCAGGCCAGCTTCGAGCGCGAGCTTCGTGAGCGTGCTGTGATCACTCATCAGCGCGTTCTGCTCCAGGTAGGCTTTCATGAAGCGCTCCTTCACCGCGCCCTGCACACCCTTCTCTTGACCGAGGTGAATCACGCGATGCGCGTCGAACGTGTTGCCGGAGCGAATGTGGTCGAAGTCAAAAGCCAGGCCTTCCGCGCGTGCCGTCTCACAGAGGCGATCGCTATTGGCCTTCGCTTGCGCGATGCTCATGCCGTATTTTTTGGCGATGTGCTCTGCTTGCGAAATGGAGGGATCGCGCTCCTGCGGCGCGCCCGGATCCAACTCGAAGGAGTGCCACACCACCTGGACATCTTCGGCGTGCGGAAACTGCTCCAGGGCGCGCTCCAAGCGTCGCTTGCCCACGTAACACCAGGGGCAAGCGATGTCCGACCACACGTCAATCCGCAATTGAGCCATAGCCGGCAAGGTAACGCCGAATACAGCGTTTGCAACCAGGGCCGGCTGCCCGAGGGCCACGGCCGAGCCGGCGCTGTTCGAGCGGAGCAGACGGGAGTAGGGTCGTGCGCGTGCGCGGGTTTGCCGTCTTCGTTGCTTCGACCTTCGTAGCGCTCACGTGGCTCGCGTGTGGCGCGCGCACTGGGCTGCTGCTCGATGACCCCACGGCAAAAGACGGTGGGAGCGACACGGGAGGTCGTAGCGCGGAGCTGCCTGATTCGGGCCGAGCCGGCAGCCCGATTCGCGATGCTGCGCCCGATGCGCCGCCGGACGCGCCGGTCGTTACGGACTGCGCTAACGCCGGTGTGACCTATATCTACCTGATGACGGATCAGCGCGAGCTACTGAGCTTCTATCCGCCGACGGGCGCATTCAGGACCATCGGAAGCATCGCCTGCCCGGCCGTCCCCGGGGAATCTCCATTCTCGATGGCCGTGGATCGCTCGGGCCAGGCTTACGTTCTGTTCACGGACGGCGAGCTGTTCGAAGTCTCCACTCGGAATGCGTCGTGTCGTGCCATACCCTTTCGCGTAGGCCAGCAGGGCTTCGTCACGTTCGGCATGGGCTTCGCCTCCAACCCGGGTGACGGAGGCGAAACGCTGTACGTGGACCAGATCGATCACTCGACCGATACGCCGTCGAGCGGGCTCGCGTCGATCGATCTTCAGACCTACCAACTCCACTACATCGGTCCCTTCGGCGACGCGACGCTGGCGGGTGGGGAGCTCACCGGCACCGGTGATTCGCAGCTATTCGGCTATTTTTTCCACCTCAAGAGTGACGGCGGAACCCTGCTGCAAATCGACCGGCAAAGCGGCAAAACCATCAGCGCCACGCAGCTGCCGATCGGAAACAATCAGTCGTCGGAAGCCTTCGCGTTCTGGGGCGGTGACTTCTACATCTTCACTTCGCCAGACGGCGGCCCCACGATGGTGACGCGCTACTCACCCAGCTCCGCCGCCCTCGTCACTGTCGCCCATCGCCCCGGGCGCGTCGTCGGCGCTGGCGTGTCAACCTGCGCGCCGCAACACTGAGCGCCGGGCCGCGCATGCTGAAGCTCGGCACCTACCCGACGCCCGTGGCGCGCCTGGACTCGTTATCCACGCCCACCACATCACTCTGGGTCAAGCGCGATGATCTGACGAACCCGCTGTACGGCGGCAACAAGGTGCGCAAACTTGGTCATTTGCTGGCAGACGCTCAGCAGCGTGGGGCAACGCACGTGGTCACGGTCGGCTCCGTCGGCAGCCATCACGTGCTGGCAACGGGGGTTTTCGGGAAGCTTGCCGGCATGCGTGTGGACGCGGCGCTGCTAGCCCAACCACGCTCGGCGCATGTTTTGGAAACGGTGCGCGCCTCCGTTGCGCAGGGCGTGGGACTCTTCGCGGCTGACTCGTACACGCAAGCAGCGCGCCGCTTGCAGTCCTGGGTGGCGGCAGGCGCGTATTACATCCCCGCGGGTGGCTCCAACCGCATCGGCACGCTGGGCATGGTGGCCGCTGCGCTGGAGCTCGCGGAGCAAGTACGCAGCGGTGAACTGCCCGAACCCGATCTGATTGTCGTGCCGCTCGGCTCGGGCGGCACGGTGGCAGGTCTTCTCGCCGGTCTCGCGACGAGCGGGCTCTGCACTCGCGTACTCGCCGTCACCGTCGCCGAACCGCCGGAGCTGTTCGAGCGGCAGGCCGGCGCCCTCGCGAAAACGCTGGTGAACGAAACACTGCGTCCACACGTCTTGCGGCGCCTCGAAGTCGAGCGCGGCCACTTGGGGGCGGGCTACGGTCACGCCACCCCGCAAAGTGCAGCCGCCACGGAGAAAGCCGCACAGGCCGGCATCGTGCTTGACCCGACCTACACGGCGAAGGCGTTTGCCGCGGCGCTGGCGCGCGTCACGCGAGGTAGCGAGCGCCATATCTTGTACTGGCAAACGCTCTCGAGCGCGCCGCTCGCGCCGCTGTTGGTCGGCGCGCCGCTGGAACACGAACTCGACCCCGACGTGTTGCGGCTCGCGCGCTGATTCCTTCTCGGCGCCGGAGGGCTAGTGATCGAGCACTCCCGTGCTCAAATCACGCAGCCGATGCGATCCTTGTCGATCGCTATCTCATCCAGCCAGAGCTCGAATTTTGTCGTGCTTGCTTGGTACTCTTGCCAACCAAGCCATACCTGTTGAAATTGCGGCAGGATGTACTGGACGTCCGCATTCCCGCCGTGTGGAGTGCTCGGCTTCGTGTACAGAGAAGGGTGCTCGACGCCGTCCCACCAAAAGCGGGTCTCGTTGGTGTCGCCCTTGTGCAGCCACTCGATGCACAACCACTGCCCGGTGGGCACGGCTAGCGGGCTGCCGTTGGGGTCGTTGTCCGCGTTCGTCCAGTCACCAGTGCCCGTGCCGGAAGCGGTGCTGTCAGTGCCAACACCCCACAGGTTGACCCCGTCTTGGAGCTGCCCGCTGACACGGATTTCACCGCCCACTTGCGTGCCAGAGGCCGCAATCATCGTCCAGTGAGAGTAGGACATGCCCGCGGCTGTGGGCAACGAAGCGAAGTAGGCGAACACGCGCCCATAGTAAGTGTTGTTCGGCGCGGGGAACGTCTTGGATTCGCGAATCGCGCTCTGCCCGTTGCCGGTGATCGTCAGGTGCAGCGCCTTCGTGCCGCGCGCCTTCTGCAGGTCGTCAATGACCGGCTTGGTGCCACCGATGGTGGTCCAGGTGTTGGGGTCCAGCGTGCCGCTCTCGAAGTCCTCGCACAGCTGCACGTTGGCCTGCGCGCAGCGACTTGCGCCGAGGAAGCGGCTGCGATCCGTGGACAAATCACGCCCGCCAGCCCCGCCGGCATTCATCCCGCCGCTGGCCACGCCACCCGTGCCGGCCGCTCCCAAAAGGCCCGCGCTGCTGCCGCTGCCCGCGGCGCCGCCCGCCCCAGCACCCGACGCGGCGCCGCCCGCATCAGCGCCAGCCGAAACCACGCTGCCCGAGCCGGCGCCGCCAACGGGCGCCCCCGCGCTGCCGCTCGACGCGGGTGAACCACCGCCCGCGCCGGCCGTAGCTGCGCCGCCCGCAGTGCGGTCGTTCGAGCATGCGTACAGCCCCAGCACGAACAAAGAGCAGAGCGCGCTTCGTAACAAGGCGCTCAGAGGCCCAGCAACGCGCCAGTACAGTAGGCGGGGTTGCCGAACGTGGTTGCGGAGCCGCCCATCTTGTTGATCAGCGCACACACCCAAGTTGTTGTGTGCGGTCTTGTTGTACTGCATGAAGCGCTCTGATTGTAGGGCGCCACCCGCCCCGCCGGCAAGCACGAAGGCTACGGTGAGTGGGAAGGGGCGTTGCCTTCGACACTGCTCTGCGTACCAGCATCGTTACGAACCGGTGGCATGCTCTGCGCGCCAAACTCAACGCAGGATCTGTGAGTTCACGACTTGAGTGGGCTGCTTGGCGATCACGTAAAAGCCCGGCAGATCAGCAGTCTCGAAGGTGCCACGCGGGTTGTTGCGGGTGATGGAATCCGTGACCGTGATCGACCCCGTCTTGTTGTTGCTGACGAAGAAGACCGCGCTACCGCCTTCGTTCGCCTGATTGTTCTCGAGCAAGCTACCGCTGATGTTCAGCGCAATCTCGTTGCCATCGTTGTAGATCGCGCCGCCGTTGCCACCATTGCCCGAGTTAGCACCGTGGCCGACCGCGCTGTTCTCGGAAAGCAGCGTATTGAGAATATTCCAAGACACGCCAATGCTGCTCAGGGCGCCGCCGTTCGCGCCCGAGTTACCCAGCCCGGCTTTGCCGCCAAACGTGCTGTTCACGATCCAAACTGGCCGTTTCGGCCCAGCGCCAGCAGCGGTGAGGTAGTCGAGCTTACGAATCGCTCCGCCCCCCACGTCCGAGCCGAGGTCGTCACACACGTTGTTGAAGAAGCGCGCGTTGACGACCTTGAGGCTACCGCCTTGCGCGTGGATCGCTCCGCCGCCCCCGTCATTGTTCGTGCCGTCGGGGATGCCCTTCGCGCTCCCGTCGACGAACGTGATGTTCTGCACCACGAGCTGCACGCCGGGGTTGGTGTTGCAATCACCGGACCCCGGCGGATAGACCTGCGCCTCGTCACAGGTGGCCATGTACAGGATGCGCGTCTTGCCTCCGCCACTGAGCGTCACGGTGTTGCCCCCGTCGATCACGAGCTTGGTGCCCTTGTCGTTGAACACCTTAGCGGTGTTGCTGAGCACAATCGTCACCGGTGCCGGTCCGCACGCGAAGGTGATGATGCCTCCCTTGGCGACCGCGCTCACGAACGCATCACCCGTACAACTCGCGGGATCGCCCGTGCCGATCACCGTGGTGGGCGCGGACACGTCCTCGGCTTGGCCCTCCGCGGGGACCGCGGCGTGGCCGTCCGCGTAGCCCGCAGCTGGGCCGTCTTGCGCGTTCGTGGGCGCGTCACCGCTGCCCGCAGCGCCTGCGTTGGTCGCTGGCGCACCGCTGGTCGCTGGGGCGCCCGGGCCCGCACCACTGCTGTTTGACGCGCCCCCGTTCGACGCGGCCGACTTAACGGAGTCATCCGTCGAACCGCACGCAACGAGCGTCGCGAGCGCACCCAACCCAACAACCCCGAGCAGTGATGACCTCAGCCCCATGTATACAACGCTAGCTCATCGGTATCAGGCGCCGCAACGGCGCGCATTGACCACGTTGTGCTGGCGAGTACGACACCGCGCCGCAACAAAGTCGCTCCCCGCGCTGCGCCCCACCGCGCCGAGCCATTTTCTTGGTGGGCGCCCGAAGCCCAGCCTCGCACCCCACGTCACGCCGCGATTCCCGGCGGAAAAACGGCTTTTTTTCGCCCTGAAACCGGGGAACGCGGCACGCCTGATTCGGGCGGTGATGTCCGCTACGTCGGCTGCGCTGCGGCTGCGCCTTGACCGTGCTTCGCCTCACGCCGTTTGTGTTCGCGCGCGAGCAGGACCATCGCGATACTCCACACGACGGTGAGAACGACGTTGGCGACAATGAAGTGCACCGTCGCAAAATGCAGGGTGACGCCGACGAAGGTGAGGCCGGCCGCCAGCGCGTCCCCAGCGCGGACGATGGTGGCGTCGATGACGCTCTTGGCTTTGTACTTGTCGTCCCGCGAAGAGAGCAGCCAGAGCGCCTGACGCGACGTATTGCCGAGCGAATAGTCGAGCGTATTTTCCGCGACCTTCACCGCGTAAATCAGGTTCAACACCGGGAACAAGACGGCCACGGAATACCCGCACAAGACCAACACCGGGCTGACGAACAACGCCACGCGCACCCCGAGGTACTTGATGATGCGCGATACGACGAACAGCTGCAGCACCACCGTCGCGATGTTCACGTACAAGAAGTACTGGGCCTTGAACTCACCAATGTACATCTGGCTGAAAGCTTTCGCGTTCGCGCCATGCGGGAGGATGTCCTTCACGTGCTGGAGCAGCGTGCGATCCAGAATGTACTCCCCGTTCGTCTTCACGCAGTTGAGCGTGAACGCCAACACCGCGATCAGCAGCAAATAGCGGTCGCCGATGATCAGCGCGAAGCCGCCCTCTTTGCCCAAAGGCTCCTCCACCTGTGCCGGCTTACCCGCCGCATTCACCGCGATCTTGCGTTCCTCACGGCGGTTGACGATAACCGTGAGCCCGAGTGACGCCAGCAAGAAGAGCGCCGCGGCGACCATCATGCCGTATACCCCAACCGGGTGGACCAAGAGCGCGGCGATAGCCGAGCCACCGACTGCGCCCACCGTGCTGCCAATGCCGAGGATCGCGAACAGCCGCTTGCCTTGCTCCTCCGTATAAACGTCCGCCGCGAAGCTCCAGAACTGCGCGATGATCATCATGTTGAACACGCCAGCCCACAGGTAGAACGAAAGCCCGATCGCCACGCCGACGGCATTCAAGCCAAAAAACAGCACCAAGTTCGAGGCAAACACCAACGTAACGATGGTGATCAGCTTCAGCCGACCAACGCGGTGCGACAGCAAGCCGTACAAGTACGTCACCGGGATGAGCAAGAGCGTCTGTCCGACGGATGAATAACTCTTCAGCTCTGCGCCCGTGAGGCCGCCCACGTGGAACCCCAAAATCAGCGGCTCCCGCGCGGTTTTCACTAGGTAGTAAGACACCAGCAGGAAGAACACGCTGAGCGCGAGCAGCAACGCACTCACCCCCTCACCTGCCTGCGTTTCCGCGAAGATGTTCAGCAGCCTATCGAGCGGGCTGCGCGCCGCAGCGCCGGGTTGAGCTTCGGTCGTGGCAGAGCCAGGCATTTCGAGCGCACTTTCGCACGAGATACGGGGTACGCGGTGAAGATCCGGGACCGTGCGGCGTTCAGCCGTTCGCTTCCACCGCCACAGGCTGCCACTTTTCCCAGAGCGCGAGCCTGCTTTCGTAGTCCGCCTTGGCCATGCCCAAAGGCAAAGGACCGAGGAAGGCGCGCAACGGAGGCTCCACGGCGTCCACGATCTTCAGGACTGCGGCGCGCGTGGCTTCCGGCTTGCCACGCTTGCCGATAGCAGCCCGGCGACGCTCCGCGATCGCCTTCGCCACTGCCTCGTAGGCGGGCAGTGGCTCCACGCGATCCGCGGAGGAGCCGCTCCAATCAGTGTCGAACCCGCCGGGCTCGAGCAGCGTGACGTGAATGCCGAACGGCCGCACCTCTTGCGCCAGTGATTGACTGAAGCCCTCCAGCGCCCATTTAGAGGCGTGATACATGCTGAGCCCCGGGAACGCGGTGATACCACCAATCGACGAAACCTGAATGATGTGACCGCTGCCCTGCGCACGCAGGTGCGGCAGCACCGCTTGCGTGACCCACAGTGCACCGAAGAAATTCGTCTCCATTTGTTTGCGCGCCTGCGCCTCACTCACCTCTTCGACGAAACCGAACAAGCCGTAGCCCGCGTTGTTGATCACCACATCCAGACGGCCGAAATGGGCGTGCGCCCGGTCCACCGCCGCGCGCGCCTTTGCGCCATCCGTCACATCCAACTCGAGCGGAAGCAACGCCTCCCCGTACCGCTTCATGAGGTCAGCCAGCGAGGCCAGGTTACGCGCGGTACCCGCCACGCGGTCGCCACGCTCAAGCGCTGCTATCGCCCATTCGCGCCCGAAGCCCCGAGAAGTACCGGTGATGAACCAAACCTTGTGCGCCATCGTCCGCATATCGGGCCGTGGCCCCCCGATCACAAGCCTGGATCTTTGCTGATGAGCGGACATCGGAGCGATTTCGGTCCGGTGTCCGCTCCTGTCCGAGCGCGGGCCGCCGCGAAAATTGGACGCGCGGCGCCCGAGTTCCGTCGCCTGGGAGGCTCCTGCCCCGGTACTTGGGGGTCTTCCGGCGCGTCGCGGCGGCGTAGTGCCATTGCTCGGAGCCTGCAGAGCGCCAGACGGCTCAGCCGGCGAAGCGAACACGGATTCCGTGTAGAGCGAGTCACGCTGGACACCAGCGGCGAGAGCGCCTCGGTTTACAGTTACGCGAACGCTATTCGCGAGCGCGTATTCATGCCGGTGAAGGACGTGCACCAGAACGGTGACAGCGCGCCGGATCGCGTGGCCACAATTCGTCCGCTTGAGACTACGGGCCTGAAGGTGCCAGCCATCATCGTGGCCAGCCCGGACTTCAGCTCCGTTCGTAGTCGGCATGCGGGAGAGCGGACAAAAACAGAGGTCACCGAGCCATCGGGCTCGGACGCGAGTAGCGGCTGCAGCTGTGATGTCGCGCGCAGCAAAAGTTCCCCGTCGCTTGCCGGCTGCGCGCTCGCGCTATTCGTTGATCGGCGCGCAACTCCGCAGCGGAAAAGCGCGGAAAACAACGCCGGAGCGCGCCCTCCAGCACAGCGCGACGAGTGTGATAGGCTGGGAATAATGCGGTTACGCGCCATCTTCGCTTTGGGAACAGCGTCGGCTTTCCTGGCTAGTGCATGCGGGAGCGCCTTCACTGGCGCAGCCAACGCCACGGCGGGCTCCGCCGGTCAGAACCAAGCAGGTAACCCGGGTGGTGGTATCCTCGGCTCGGCAGGTTCCAGCGGTTCGCTCGCCGGCGGCGGCGGAGCGTCAGCCGGCCACGCCGGCTCCGCACAGGCCGGAAACGCGGGCACCAGCGGAGACGCGGGCACCAGCGGAGACGCGGGCACCGGCGGAGACGGCGGAGCGAGCGGGGAAAGCGGAGGCGGAACCGTTCGCACGTGTTCGGACCCCGCGAAGGATTGTCCCGCGACGGGCACTAGCTGCGCCACCGCCGTGTGCAAGGCCAAGCGCTGCGCCACCAATCTCGCTTCCGTGGGAACGACCTGCAAAGATAACGGTGGAGCCGTGTGCGACGCGACCGGCGCCTGTGTTTCGACGCACTGCACCGACGGCGTCAAAGACGCCGACGAGACCGATCAGGACTGCGGTGGCTCTTGCGGTGCAACCTGCAAGGAGACGAGTCCTGCGCAAAAATGCAAAGTCCCCGGCGACTGCGTGAGCGGCACTTGCACCGGCAACGTGTGCCAGCCAGCGTGCAGCGTGACCTGCGCGGCCTCCTGCGAATCCTGCGCAATTCCCGGAAAACTCGGCATATGCACGCCATACCCGGCAGGCGTGGACGACGCCAAAAACTTCTGTTTCATGATGGCCATCTGCGACGTCGGAGGCGTGTGCGCCGGGGCGCAGAACAAGGCGCACTTTGGCGATGCCTGCACACAAGACTCGGACTGCTTCAACGACAGCTGTAGCGCCGGGCTGTGCAAGCTCAAAGAAGGCGATGCTTGTGGCGAGGACGCTGCATGCAAGACCGGGCGCTGCGCGGCGCACGTTTGCGCGGCATGCAGCGCAGGGACGGACTGCGCGAGCGGCATGTGCGGCGCGGCGGGGCTGTGCCTACTTCCGCCCGGCTACCTGTGCGCGGCGGACGCGGACTGCGTGACCGCTCAGTGCGCGGGCAAGGTGTGCGCCGCGCCCAGCAGCGCTTGCACAACGGACGGCTGTCCGACTCACTTCTGCAAGAACAGCGTCTGCCAAACGTGTTCGGCGAGCACTGATTGTCCGCTTGGCACCGCCTGCACCGGCGGCAGTTGCCTGGCGCCGAACGGCGCGTTCTGCTCGAAGGCGACCAGTTGCGCCAGCGGCACGTGCGCGGCGGGGGATTTGCTCACCCTGCCGAAGTGCGAATGAACGCGGAGCCCAGCGCACCTCGAGCCAATCCCTCAATTCTCTTCCGCTCCCTCTCGCGATCAGCCGCTCCCTATCCCCAATCCGGTCCCTTCACCAATCAAGGCTGGGGATTACGCAAGCTCAGCCACGTGAAAGACGGCGGGCGCGGGGATCTCGAAGCGCTTCTCGTGCACAGCAACGAGCGTGTGAGTCGCGGGCTGGGCGAAGCGCGGGCCGTCGAACACGAAGCTGTGAAACTCGCCGTTTTCACCGCAGGCGTCGACCTCCGGCGGAAGGTCTTGCAGGAACGCGGCGTCGAACAGCCGCCCGCAGAAGCTGCCGTCCAGCCAGCGCCCATTCGTGCACACGACGCGAGCGCGGTACTTGAGCGCCAGAAACTCGTTGACCAACTGACGGCGTGGCTCTTGCCACAAGGGCAGCACGGCTTCGATGCCTGCCGCGCCGCACACCTTCTCCTCCCAGGCGCGGTGCGGCTCGAGATCGATGTCGCCGAACAAGCCGTACTTGAGACCCAGCGCCGCAAAAGCAGTAGTCGCCGCAATGAACTCCGTTTCGTACGTCGCCCACGAGGCACGCCGCATCACGAGCGGAATACCGAGTGCTTGAGCTTGTGCGCGCAGCAAGTGCGGCGAGAGCCCGTGCGAACGTGAGCGCTCGCCTTCTTCATCGAACATCGCGAGTAGAGCCTCGACGCGATACCCCGAGTCCAACGCGCGGTGCAGCGCCAGCATCGAATCCTTACCACCGCTCCAAGAAAAGAAGGCGCGCTTCATGGGAGGAGACCTTACGCCCAAGAGTCGGACGTCAGCGAGTAGGGGGCCTCCTGGCCACGGGAACAGTCGATGAGCGCCCGTCGTCGACAACCACTCGAGAGAATTCGACACTCAGGAATCTGCTCCGCACGAATGTTCCGACGTCACAGCAAGAGATCTCACGATTCGGCAGCAGTAGAGAGAGCGCGGGAGCATCAGAAAAACGCACGCAGCCGCGACACTGTTGGGGTTTTCGACTTTTGACCACGTGGCGAGGGTCCTGAGGTCACACCACATATCGACACACGATGTCGCCTTGACACACGGTTCCGCGTATACCAAGATTCAACCGGTTGAATGAGCCAACAATGGCGAATTGGAGACACTATGGCGGGCACTTCGATCTCGAGAATTCGGTCCGTTTCGTGGCAACCCCTGCTGCTGGTCGCCGGCCTAGGCGCGTGCACCTTGAGCGCATGCACTGCGACGATCTCGCCCCCGGGCGGCAATGGCAGCCCCAACGCCAGCGGCGGCAACGGGAGCGGCAATAGCAGCAGCGGTAGCGGCGCCAACAGCTCCACGCCCGGCGGCGGAAGTTCGAGCTCCGGTGGCGCCGGCACCACCCCTACCTCTGGGACGTGTCAGGCTTTGCCGACGTTGCAGCGTCGCCTGTGGCGACTGTCCGTTGAGCAGTATCAGCAGGCCGTCAAGGACTTGCTACAGCTTCCCGCGGCGCCGATCCTCAGCAACCGCGGCGGCGAAACTCAGTGGGCCTTCTTCAGTGACGCTTCGCTCAGGGTGGACCCCCCGTTCCAGTACGGTTTGTACCAAGGGATCGAGAGCATTCTGCCGACGATCCCCGCATCGGTAACCGCGTGCCAAAGCGGAGAAGCGCCGACCGCGTGTGCCACCCGCATCGCCACGAGCTTCGGAGCCAAGGCCTTCCGCCGGCCGCTTTCTCAGGCCGAAATCACTGCGTTGGTCAGTGCTCCGGCGCAGCCCGCGTCCGGCACCACCGCGGCGGTCTCAGCGGCGCCCTTCGTGAGCGCGGGCACGGACACGCAAACGGGCATCAAGTTGATGCTCGAAGCGATCCTCTTGTCGCCTTCCTTCGTCTACCGGACGGAGCTCGGCCCCAGCACGCTCGCCGCGGATGGGAGCGGGAACTATCCGCCCACGACCCTGACCCCGTACGAAGTAGCGACTCAGCTCGGCTTCACGTTCTTGGACTCGACCCCGGACGCCGCGCTCGAAGCCGCAGCCGCTGATACTTCAGCCAATGGCCTCGGATCGGTGACCGGGATCACTGCGCAGGTCGACCGCCTGCTCGCGCTGCCCGCCGTGAAGGGGAACCTGACCACCATCGTGGCGGCTTGGTTTAACATCGGCCAGCTGTTCCTCAAGACGCACGACACCTCGTTCTTATCGACGCTATCCGCCGCTGACCAGGCAGATCAAACCGGAGTTCAAGGTGATCTCTACACCTCGGCTCAAACGTTCATTAGCAACGCGCTGTGGACGAAGGCGGGGAAAATTACGGACCTCTTCGGAGAGACGCAAGGCTACTTCAACTCGCGCCTAGCAGCCCTCTATCCAGAGGTGACGTTCGCGAACGGCGCCCCCACGTCGCTCACGACCTTCGTCCCCGGCACTTGGCCCGCGTCAGAAAACCGCGTCGGCCTGCTCACCGACCCGAGCTACTTCTGGGCCCAATCGGATCCGGCCGCCAACTCGATCGTGAAGCGGGGCAAAGCCATGCACGATGACATCATCTGCGCGGACGCCATTCCGCCACCGCCCGATCTCACCACCCCAGCCAACGCCGCAATCATCGCGCTGGGCGACAGCGAGATCACCAAGTCAGACGCGCGCCTGACGCACTCGCCGTGCAACAGCTGCCACACGATGATGGATCCCTACTCGCGGGTGCTGCAGCATTTCGGCCCCATCGGCAACTATCGAACGGTCGATGAAGCAGGGCGGCCGATCGACACGACAGTCACCTTCTCCCCACCGTCGCCGCTCGCGCCGCAGGTGATCGCAGATCCCAAAGCGTTGGCTAGCGGGTTGGTCGCGAGCGGCAAAGTGAACGACTGCGCCGTCCAGAAGATGTCGAGCTATCTAATCGGATCCATGATCGAGACGTTCGATACGTGCGAAGTCGACGCGGTCAGAAAGCAATTCGCCCAGACCGACGGCTCGCTCGCGTCATTGTTCAAGACCGTAGTCGTCGCAGATTTCGTGCGGGCCAGGGCCGGAGGTACAAAGTGAGTTCCTATAAGTTTTCCCGAAGGTCGGTGCTACGTGCTGCGGGCGGCTCAGCCGCCTTGCTCTTGCCGCTAATCCGCAACATCGAGGCACGCGCGGCAGGCGGCAAGGCCCCGCTCCGGCTTTTGATCATCCATCATCCACTCGGTGCTGCGCCGGGCGGTGCCACCTGGTCGCCCAAACTGGCAGCCACCTCGACCACCTACAAGCTACCGATGGAGAGCGCACCGTTCGCGCCCTTGCAATCGCAAATGGTGATGATCGACGGCTTGAACATGGTCCCCGCAACCGCAGCGAAGAACCCCGACTCCAAGAACGGGGGGCACTTGACGCACGAAGGCGGCATGGTCGCCATGATGACCGGAGTGCCTGTACTCGGCCTGCACGGCCAAGCCGACTACTGCGCGGGCGGTGCGTCGATCGATCAACTCTTGCTCGCCCAGTCGCCATCTCTCGGTGGCCCCAAGACGGCCACGCCGACGCCATTTGGCTACCTAGCGCTGGCCGCGGATGTTCGCTCCGATCGGGATGAAGTCGCGCCGCGTACGCTCTCGTACAACGCCCCTATCCAGAACAGTGACATCAGCCTCGCTCGGCAACCGATCCCTCCCGAGACGCAGCCGCTCAACACGTTCAATCGCATCTTCGGCGGAGCCTTGCCGACCGGGACCGATACCTCGGCCCTGCTCGCGCAAAAGCTGAGCGTGTTGGACTTCATGCGCGGCGATTTGGCGCGCATGAGCACGCTGATTCCCGCGAGCGAAAAGGATCGACTCGCCGCGCACGCGGACGCGATCCAAAAGTTGGAAGCGAGCCTACGCGCTTCCTACGGCGGGCAAACGAGCACGGGCACGGGCACGAACACCTGCGCCCACCCGACCGCTCCTCCGAACTACGCAACCGTCGGAGAGACCGGTAGCGGCAAGATCGGCGGCATCTCCGGCAGCAACAGCAACTTGAGTGGTGTGGACTACTACCCGGCGGTCGCGAACTGCACTGCGGGCGCAGCGACGAGCTGTCATCAGCATCAGGACCTTGCCATCAATCAACTGCGCATGATCAAAGCGGCGTTTGCCTGTGACTTGGTGCGCGTCGCTACCTTCATGTACTCCGCCGGCACTAATTGGGTGGTGTACCCGTCGAGCTTCCAGGGCGCGTCGATCCCTTCGTCAGCCCTCGGCAACAACGGGCAATCGACTCCGCATCACCCGCCAAGCCACGCGGGCGACGCGCAAACCAACGGCTGGCTGAATCAGATCAACCAATTCTATTCCACCATGACCGCACAGGTGCTGCAGGAGTTCGCGACGACGCCGGACGTGGACGGCGGTATGCTGCTCGACAACACCATTGTCGTGTACTGCACGGAGGTCGCGCGCGCCTGGGATCACAACCAGAACAACCTGCCGCTCATCCTTTTCGGAGGCAAGAACACGGGCCTGAACGGCGGTACGTATCTGAAGGTCACGGGCGGCTCGCTGCCGGTGCAGGACCCGGGGACTGGCAGCGGCAACCGACCCTTCAACGACATGTGGCTCGCGCTGGCGCCGAAGTTCGGCGTCAATTGGACAAGCCTCGGGAATTCGACGCAATACACCGGACCACTGTCGGGTATCTTCACCTGAGCAGAGTTCGTTTCCGCGGGTTCGGACTCTGCATTTTGGCGACGCTCGGCGGCGCGTGTGCGAGCGTGCTACCAGATGGCGCGCGGCACAACGCGCCAGCGCGACTCAGTCGGTAGCGCCGGCGCTGAGCGGGGTGTCGTCCAAGAGCACGCCAACACCGGCGTTCCTCAAGGCGGCTAGGCGGCCCGGAAGGGCTTCAAGAGCCGTCCCAGCGTCTCCTGCATGAAGATCTGCTTTGGCTGGTCACCCATTGGGCTCCGGGCACGATTCGCGTGTTCGCGGTCTGCTGAATTTCGCGTTGAGCTGACGCGCCGCGCAAAGCTTCAGAACTGAAGGCACGGCGGGCGCTGCGGCTCGCCGGCTTTCAGCGGGAACAAGATTCACTTCTTGTTCAGGCCGCGCTCTTCGCGAATGGCGTTGTTGCGCTCTTCGGCGCGTTTCAATGCGGGGCGGGCGGCCAAGCGTTCCGAATACGCGCTAAACGCGGAGCTCGGCTCCAGCATTTTGGTCATCAGCATGAAGCGCAGAGTGCCGCCGAAGATGCAGTCCGCCATCGAGAACCGCTCACCCAAGATGAAGTTGCGACCAGCAAGCGCGCTCTCCATGGCGGCGACCATCGCTTCGTGCGAACCCCAACCGGCTTGCCCTTCCCTGAACTCCCAACCCGACTTCTTGGCCAGCGTTCCCGGCTCAATCACGGAAGGCGCGAACAGCGACCAGCGCAGGTACGGCGCGCGAAGCGGATCATCCACCTTCGGCGCGAGCTTGCCGTAGGAGTAACGGTCGGCGAGGTACAGCGCGATGGCTGCCGACTCTGTCACGACAGCATCCCCATCAACCAAGGTGGGCAGCTTGCCCATCGGGTTCAAGGCCAGTAGCTCCGGGGCCTTCTGTTCACCCTTCATGATGTCCACGTAGCGAAGCTCATATGGAGTCTCGAGTTCCTCAAGCATCCACACGACGTTGGCCGCGCGCGAGAAGGGGTGATGATAAAGAACGATCGACATGGGTTCCGCCTTTGGTCGTGCTGACTTTAGGATGTTTCGGAACTGACGATGCACAAAAAGTGCACCCTTTGCGCGGCCCTCAACCGCAACCAGGCGGTCTGAGTGGACTCGGACGCGCCCGGCACTTCCGCTGCGGCCGTCATCAGCGTTCGCTATGCCGACCGCGCAGCATGCGCGCAAGGCGCTCTTCCGCAACGTGCATGCGGCGGTACACGGTGGCCGCGGACAGATCGGTCTCTTGAGCGACTTCTGCGATGCCCAGGCCCTCTGCGCGGCGTAACCAGAGGCATTCGCGCAGCTCGGCGGGCAAGCGCCCCACGAATTCGATCAGGCGTCTGCACTCGACTTGGGAATCCGGCGGAGCATCGTGCCCGACCAGGCTATCCGGATTCGCGTCAGAGACGCGCTGAGCGTCCCGCTGACGAGCGTTCCTTGCGGCCGCTCGCACGATAACCACCTGCAACCAGCCCGCAAGCGCCGTCGGGTCTCGCACGGAGTCCAGGTCCTTGAAGGCATACAGCAGCGCTTCCTGGCTGATGTCTTCGGCATCCGCCACATTGGATGTCCAGCGACGGGCAATGCGGCGCGCGATCGTGCTGCAGCGCGCCCACAAAGCAATGCTCGCCGCGCTGTCTCCTTTTCGAGCAGCAACCACCAACTCCGCGATGTCTCGGGGCGCGATCCGGCCGACTTGAGCAAGCGTGGTCATGGGGCGTGGAGCATGCCGAACGCGGGCAATGCGCAAACTATAAATATCTCATTTATTGGCTAAGTCAACCGGTTGTATTGACAGAACGCGACGGAAACAGCAAGCTGCTGCGGCACCAGAATGATCGATCCAAGAAAGCTACGAGCGCAGTTCGAACACGATCACGGCCAAGCGGGCCGCCTGTTCTCCGCGCCGGGTCGCGTCAATCTGATCGGCGAACACACCGACTACAACGACGGCTTCGTGCTCCCCATGGCTATCGATCGCCGGACGTATGTCGTCGGCTGCGCCCGGCCGGACAGGCGCGTGTTCGTGCATTCGCTCACCACGGGTGGCAGTTTCACCTTCGACCTCGACCAGCCCGGCCCCAAGCGCCGCGGCTCGTGGTTGGACTACGTGGAGGGCACGGCTCAGGCGTTGCTCACGCGCGGCTTCGAGCTCGGCGGAGCCAATCTCCTCATCGACAGTGACGTCCCGAGTGGCGCTGGGTTGTCAGCGTCCGCCGCGCTCGAACTCGCGGTCGGTTACGCGCTGGTGCGACTCAACGGAACCGCACAGCCTGACCCGGTGCAGCTCGCACTGGCTGGCCAAGCCGCCGAGCACGACTACGTGGGCACGCAGTGCGGCATCATGGACCAATACATCGTGGCGTTAGGCCAGGATTCACGCGCTTTACTGATTGATTGCCGCTCGCTCGTGGCCGAACCCGTGCGCTTCGAGTTGGGCAGCGCGTGCGTGCTGGTGTGTGACACGCGGGTCAAGCACGAGCTGTCGTCGTCTGCTTACAACGAGCGGCAGCGGGAGTGTCAGGAAGGCGTGGCGCTACTGGCTCGGCATCGCCCAGAAGTGCGCGCGCTCCGCGACCTGAGTTTGTCCACATTCGAAGCGCTCGCCCCCGACCTGCCGGCGCGCATTGCCCAGCGCTGTCGCCACGTGATCAGCGAAAACGAGCGCACGCTGACCGCCGCGCGTTGCCTCGCCGAGGGCCTTTTAGGCGAATTCGGCGCGCTAATGTACGCCTCCCACCAATCACTGCGCGCCGACTATGAAGTGAGCTGCCCGGAGCTGGATTTGTGCGTGAGCGTGGCAGCGTCACAACCCGACGTGTACGGAGCGCGCATGACCGGCGGCGGCTTCGGCGGTTGCACCGTCACCTTGCTCGAAAAAACCGCCGTGGAACCGGTGATGAGCGCGATTCGGGGTAGCTTTGCGGAGCGCTTCGGGAGCACGCCCGAGTTCTTCACGAGCCACGCGGCGCCAGGCATGCGCGAAGACTGAGCGGCCGCACGCGCGCCACACCGAGGCAGCGCGTGAACGTCAGCCCGGGTACCAGACAACGCGCGGATCATCCGCCGCGCGCTGATACGTCCACGCGGCCTCGACCATCCGCTTCAAGTCGTACTTAGGGCGCCAATCCAAGGTGAATTTGGCTTTGGCATTATCAAGCCAGGTAGAGAAATACGGAGTTTGCACTGGGACGCCAGGCAAGCCGCGAGTGTCACCCAGGTAGCGCGCAAGCTCACCGTAGTCGACCGGCTCGTCCATGCAGATGTTGAACGTTTCCCCATTCGTGCGCGGATGATCGATGGCGCACAGCAGCGCAGACACTAGATCCTCCAGCTGCACGAAGTTACGCTTCAGTGGCTTCCCATCGGCATCCAACATGATGGGGATGGCGCGCGAGGCGCGGTATTCGTGAGCGCGCTCTGGCCCAACCAAGTCACACCAGCGCGGCCCACCAAACACGTCCTCCCCGAAGGAGAGCTGATACTTGAAGTCGTCCTTCTCCATGATCCACGGAACGCGTAGGCAGCAACCCGGGAAGCCGTACTGCACGCAGTACTGCGTGAGCATGACCTCTTCGAGCACTTTGGACAGCGCATAGCAGCCGGGATACGCGCGGTGCCCTTCAGCCTCGGTGATGGGCGTCGGGCGGCGATAGAAGAAATGCCCCAAGCTTGCGTCACCACCCACGAGGATGAACTGCTCGAATGAGCTGCTCGCGCGGCACGCTTCCAAGAGCCAAAACATGCCCTTCACGGCGACATCCATGATGGACTCTGGCGTCTCTTTCGAGGTGGCCAAGTGCAGCACGTGACTGACCCCCGCAACAGCTTCTTGCACGCTGGCCAGGTTGTCGATCGAGCCCTGGGTCACCTCCAGGCGATCGCGCGGGGTGAGCATGCGGTTGTGACACAGCGCGCGGACGCGAAAGTGCGCCAGAGCCGGATCATCCAGCAAGCGCCGGATGAACGCTTGACCGACTTTGCCTGCGGCGCCGGTCACCAAGATGCACTTTTGGACAGTCACGCGAGGCCTCGTTCAGCGCTGAAGCGGTAAACCATGCGGTGGCGGTACACTTCACCCGGTCTGAGCACCACTTGATTGCGCCAAGTTGGAACGTTGATCGCGTACGGGAACTTCTGAGATTCCAGACAGAACCCAGCGTATTGCTCGTAAGTGGCGCCCTTGCCTCGGTCGCGCCCGTCCAAGAAGGACCCACAATAGAACTGCAAACCCGGTTGATCGCTTTCCATGACAAGCTCACGCCCCGACTTCGGGTCGCGCGCACGCGCTACCTCGCGCAACTCGCCGTTTGACTCCAACATCACGAAGTTGTGGTCGTAGCCGCGCGGTTGGTTGTCGAGTTGCGTTATGTCCTGACCGATTGGCTTGAATTCCGTGAAGTCGAACGCGGTGCCTTCTACCGGGCGACTGACGCCAGGGTCAGGATCCGAAGCCGTGTATTCGTTGGCATTGAGCTTGAGTTCCTGCGCAAGCACAGAGCCCGAATCATGCCCTGCCAGGTTGAAGTAGCTGTGCTGCGCGGCGTTGACGATGGTGCTTCGATCGGTCGTGGCGCGCACATCCACCATCAATTGCACGTCGTTCGTGAGGCGATACGTGACGGAGATTTTCAGCGTACCCGGGTAGCCGTCTTCGCCGTCTTTCGACACGTAGGAAAGCTCGAGCACCGGGCCATCCAACGAGCGGGTGGGCGTGGCCGACCAGACCACGCGGTCGAAGCCAGTAATGCCGCCGTGCAAGTGATCCGGACCGTCGTTGCGGGCGAGCTCGTAAGAGCTGCCGTCGAGCTCGAAGGCGCCGTTCTTGATGCGGTTGGCAACGCGCCCCACGATGGCGCCGAAGTAGGCCCGGCTCGCGACGTATTCCTCCAGCGATTCAAAACCCAGCACGACGTCAGCAAGCTGCCCCTCGCGGTCGGGCACGTGGAGCTCGGTGATGGTTGCGCCGTAGTTGCTGATTTTCACCGAGCAACCGGTGGCGTTTACCATGGTATACAGGAACACATCGTGATCGCCTACTCGCCCGAAATCAGCTCGAGTGATGGTCCCGCGAGGGTCGCCTGCTACCATTGCGTCTTGCGCACCCCAGCGCGGGCGACCTCGGTGGGGATCCGACGCCGAGACAAGGCCCTGGCGTGGCGCGGGCTTTCGTGCTGGAAATAGCGAGTCACGTTCTCTCTCCCGTGCGCGAGAACGCACGATTCAACCGGTTGTATTAGCTTATTTCATCAAGTTTTCGTCAAGCGAAATGAATCCACCTGCCAAAAAAGCTCGCGCGAGCTCGCGTTCGTACAACCCTGAACGAAAATCGCAGGAACAACCGAATCAATTGCCGGAAACGCTCACGACACTAGCCGTACCCAAGCGCGTCACGATTGCGGATCTGGCGCGCTTGCTGGGGATGGACAAGTCGAGCATCTCGCTTGCGCTGCGTGATAGCCCGCGCGTGGCCGAAAGCACTCGTGCGCGCGTACGTGCCGCCGCGATCGAGCACTGCTACTCTCCGAACTGGGCCGCGCGCCAGCTCGCGGGCTCATCCGGGCAAGCCATCGGCCTGGTGATGCCGAGCACGTTCGAGAGCTTGGTGCACCCGCCGGTAGCGCACACCACGAAGGCGCTGGCGCAGCTCGCCGCACCGCGTGGCCTAACGCTCAATTTGATCGCCGCGGAGCAATTGACGGAGGGCAAGGAGGACTCCCTCCACCCCATACACGCGGACGGCCTATTGGTGTGGGGTGACGTGCCGGCTGCCGCAGCCAGCCAGTTCGCTGCCACTTATTCGCGCCCGGCAATCGTGCTCGATCCCCATCACCCGAGTTACGCGCGCTATCAGGGCAATGCGATTCGGATTCAGAATCGCGCTGGAGCAAGCCACATTGTGCAGCATTTGGCGGACCGCGGCGCCCGCCACCTGACCTTCGTGCAGGTCGTAGCGGAGCATTTGGGTCATATCGAGCGCTGGCGCGGGACCCGTCAAACCTGGCTCGGGCACGCCGCAGGGACCACGATCGAAAAAGTCGCCCTCGACGACCTGACCGACAATCACCTGAAGCGCATTGCGGATCGCAAAGGCGCTGCTATCTTTTGCTCGAATGATCGCGGCGCGATGCAGATTTGGCATCGCTTACACGAGTTGAACATCTCCGTGCCGGGGGATGTGAAATTGGCCGGCTTCGACGGCGACGAGTACGGCTCGCTCGTCGGGCTTACCACCGCTTTATTTGATTCGGAGGCACTTGCAGAGAAGGCGTTCGAATTGATCAGCGCCTTGGTCTCTGGCAGCATCACCGAAATCAAGAACGCCTCCGTTCCGGTCACGCTGCGCTCCGGCATCACGAGCTGACGCGCTGGTAGCAGTTCGTCACAACCGCCATTCTTCTGGCTCTCGCCCTCAGCATGGGGGTTTCGGTTGGGTCTTGGCCGGGCCGGGCCCCCTGAACGCGACTGGGGGACCCATGCCTGCCGCCGGCCCAAGAAGCGCTTTCCACGCTCGAGTCGTTCGGACGTCACGGCGCACGGAGCGGCGTAGCATCACACACGCAGTGTCGAGGTCGGTCGGATCCGTCTAACAGACAGCGCTCTGCCAAGAGAAGTGGAGTGTGCTGGATTCGACGATCAGGATGCCCCGCCACGCTCGGCGCGTCGCCCATCTGGGGTCGGCGGCCAAAAACCGCACCAGCCAGGTCACGGCCGGTCGCATTTGCGAAGTTCGCAGGTGACAGCGCGCCTCAATTCCCTTCAACATTGTTAGGGATGGCTGTGCGTCACAACGCGGGATCGTGGAGGAGGCGTCGGCTCCAAGCGCCGCTGCGCCGCCGCGCCCTCCATAACCGCCTCGAAAGCGCGGGCTCCGTCATCGTGCTGTCACTCGGGCTATTCGCATGCCAAGCCAAGCTGGACGCAGGCGACTTCTGCGCCCAGGACGCTGGAACATCGGCACAGACCAGCGAAGACCAAGCGATCCCGCTGCCTTGGTCCACGAGCTTCGAAAATGGCTTTTGCGACTACTCGGGGCCGGCGGGCTACTGCTACGGCACCCCAAACGCTTCCCGCGGAATAGTCAGCTCTCAGCACCATCTAGGTCGGTATTCGGCTGAGTTCACTGTGAATTCCGACGATCCAAACGGCCATCAGACGCGCTGCGTTCGCCAAGGCATACTGCCTGCATTGGGATACTACTCGGCATGGTATCTGTTGCCGAACACTGTGACCACCACGGGGAATTGGAACCTTTGGTTCTTCCAAGGCGGCGACAACGCTTCAGCGCCTCTCCACTCCTTGTTGAACGTTACGCTCATCAACGGGTCGAACGGGGCCCTCGAGCTCATTGCCTTTAGCCCATTGGGAGCAGGCCTCTTGCGTGCTGCGACGCCGATTCCGGTGCCCATCGGCTCGTGGTTTCAAATCGAGCTTTTTCTCAAACGCGCGGCGGACAACACCGGGGAGGTGCGTCTCTACCAAAACGGCGTGCAGCTATTCGACAAGACGAATCTAGTTACGGATGATTCGAACTTTGGCCGATGGTTTGTGGGCAATCTGTCCACGCCACAAGCAACCCCTGCCGATTCCACAGTGTATGTGGATGACGTGTCAATCAGTGCCACGCTCAACAGTGCTACGCAGTGAACGCTTCCCGGCCGCGTCCTGGCTGGTGCTCACCGTCGTGGTTGTCTGCTTGCTGCTTTGGCACGCTCGCGCTTTGGCCCAAGACAGCGATCCGATCGAGCTGAAATGGAACGCACCCGACGCCTGCCCGAACTCGGCGTGGGTGCTGGCGCGCCTGCGACAAATCGCCGGCAAGAGTGGAGCGAAGAGCGTCCGGCTACGAATAGACGGGACCGTGACGGAGCCGAGCAAGGGCAAGTTCCATTTACACCTCGTGATTCACGCCGGTGATGACGTCGGGGTACGGAACGTCGATGGCACCTCATGCACGGACCTCGCAGGCGCAACTGCCGTCTCGCTCGCAATATTGGTCAGCTCCGATGAGCCACTGAGCGGTCTGGACCTCAACGACCCGAGCACAAGCCCGACGTCCAGCGCAGCGGACACGCCGCCGGGCGTGGCTCGACCTGTCGTAACCGCGCCCGCATCAACATCTCCGCGGGCGCCCACGCCAGCGTCGCCCCCAACACCCGCGACGAACACGCAAGCTTCCTCACGACCCGATTCAGGAGGCCAGCGCAGGCGTCCATTCTTGCTCGAGCTGCCTTTGGCTTCTCTCAATCTGGGACTGCTTGGCCAGCGCAGCGTAGGTTTGGGTCTGGGGTTGGGCTTGGCCTTGGGGCGCTGGCAACTTCTCCTCGAGGGGACGCGCTGGTCATCACAACGCGTCACTACCGTTCATCTGCTCGATGAATATGGCGCAACTCTCAATCGCCTCAGCGGCGACGCTCGAGGGTGTTACCCCGTGTGGGGCAGTCGCGTCGAGCTTGCAACCTGCGCCATAGTGCTGCTGCATCACCTTTCCGCGCACGGAAGCGGGCCCAACATCGAGGCCCACACCGCGGGTAAAACGTGGGTCGCTCTCGGGACTGGCGTGCAGGCCCGTTTCGTTGTCGCACCTTGGCTTAGCTTGCTCGCCAGAATTGATGGCGAGCTTGAAACCGTGCGTCCGGAAGTTCAGCTTCAGGGTAGCGCCAACGCGTTTGGTGCGGACTCGATAGGCAGCCTAGGAAAGGTTTCACCAGCCGCATTTACAATAACTATTGGATCGCAGTGGATTTTGTGACGGAGCGCGCGATCCGCTGCCACTGCTTAATGAGTTGAGCGTGGCAGGACGAAATTCCGAAGCGGCTAACCTTTCCGGGAATGAAGCCCCGGCAGCGAGCCCCATGCCCGTTCCGTCATTTAAAGAAGTCTATCAGCTGTACTTTGAGTTCGTATGGCGCTCCGCGCGCCGCCTCGGCGTGGAGGTAAGTGGCATGGACGATCTCGTTCAAGAGGTCTTCATGGTGGTCCACACGCGGATGCACACGCTGGAAAAGCCGGAGGCGCTACGCAGCTGGATCTACGGGGTGATTCGTCGCACAGCAAGCAATCACCGTCGCGCGCGAAGAGCGAATCCAGGTGCGCTCACCGGCGATCCCGGATGCGGCGAAGCGACCTCGCACGAGCCCACACCGCTCGAGCAAACCGAACGAAACGCGGCGTTGCACCTGCTAACGAGCCTCCTCGAGACGCTCCCAGAACCGAAGCGCGAAATTTTTTCCCTCGTCGAGGTCGACGAGTTGTCCGTGACCGAGGCTGCCGAGCTCCTCGCCCTACCGTTGAACACGGCTTACTCCAGACTTCGATCGGCCAGGCAAGCCTTCGAAATCGCAGTTGCGCGCCACGAGGCGCGAAACAAGGGAAAATGATGATCATGACTGCTCTTAGTCCGAAAGCGCGAGTGTTGGTCCAAGCGGGCCGAGAAGGCTTTCGTGCTCCGCCCGGAGAACTCGCGCGGCTCGAAGCTCTATTGCTCGCTCGGCTGAACCCCGAAGTCGGGACCCCGACTCGACCCGGGCCGTTGCGTCCCACTGTGGGGCGCTTCGTTCCGGCGGTCGCGCTCGGGCTTACGCTGGTCGGCGGAGCCGCTTATCTCGCGCTGAGATCTACACCTTCGCACACGCTCGCTCCGACCGTGAGTGCAGCTGTTCCAGCTCAGCCGTCCGCGTCACCTGCTTCGTCCGCGGCGAGCATCGATGCGACTGCGGAGGTAGCCCTCATGCCAAGTGCTAAAGCCTCCGCCGGACCGCGAGCGTTGACGAGCCGCCCGGAAGATCGGCTCGCGCAAGAGGTCGCGTTGCTGTCCCGTGCGACGAGTAATCTACGCGCGGGCCGTCCCTCCGACGCGCTCAAGGCGCTGGACGAATACCAACGCAAGTTTCCCACGGGCGTTCTGGCGGTGGAACAGCGCGCGGTGAGGGCCCAAACACTCTGCACCCTGAAACGCGTGAGCGAGGGGCGAGCTGAGGCAGCTCACCTCGCCCCGCAATCGCCCGCGGCGGCGCGCACCAATCAGATTTGTGACGCGGCCGCCAACGCAATGCCGTGAGCTCTGCTCAGCCGCGCTATCAAGCGCCGTAAATGGTCGCGAGGCGCTGATAGAGTGCCCGAAACTGCGGCTGACGGCGTTCCCGGTAATAGGCGTGGAGTGACTGGTTGGGCTCGTAAACTCCAAGCAGCGGCGGCGCGGCGCAAACCTCGGAGATCGCAGCACTTGGCTCGACGGCAAGGCGAGCGAGTCGCGCGGCGCCCAGTGCGGGGCCGACTTCACCCCCCTCGCGAAGCGTCAGCGGGCGACCAATGATATCCGCGAGCATTTGGATCCAATAGGCGCTGCGGGATCCACCGCCGATCACCGTTATCTCGTCCGCGCGAAGGCCCGCAGCGTCGACGGCCTCAATGCCGTCCAGTAGACCCAGGCCCACGCCTTCCAGCACCGCGTGAGCGAGATCCTCGCGCGTTGTGTTCCCTCGTAGACCGCTGAATGCCCCCGCAGCGTGGACGTCATTGTGTGGCGTCCGTTCACCATTCAAGTAAGGCAGAAACAACGGCCCTTCTCGGCGGAGACCGGCGCGCTCTGCGTCCGCGAGCATGGCGGCGACGTCCGCGTAGCCGGTCAAACCGGCGCAAAAATCCAGACAGCTGGCGGCACTGAGCATCACGGACATCATGTGCCAGGTGTTTGGGAGGGCGTGACAGAAGCTGTGCACGGCTTGTTCTGGCCGTGCGCGATAGCGGTCGCAAACCGCGAAATAGACGCCCGAGGTGCCCAGCGACAACATGGCCTGTCCTTGGCGCACGATGCCGACCCCCACCGCGCCCGCAGCGTTATCACCGCCGCCTGCAGCGATCGGCACGCGCTGCATGCCCCAACGTTCCGCTAGCTCTTGAGTGAGCCGCCCAGTCACTGCGTTGCCCTCGAACAATGAAGGCATCGCGTCAAGCGACAGACCCGTGGCTTCGAGCAGCGTGGCACTGAAGCAGCGACGCTTCACGTCCAGCCAGAGTGTGCCCGCAGCGTCCGAGGCATCCGTCGCGTAGTCGCCGCTTAGCATCAGGCGCAGGTAGTCCTTGGGCAGCAGCACTTTCGAGACCTGATCGAACAGTGCAGGCTCGTGCTCTTTTACCCAAAGCAGCTTCGGCGCGGTGAACCCCGGCATCGCCAGGTTGCCGGTGAGCTCGCGAAAATGGGGAGAAGCCTCCAGCGTTCGGCACTGACTGACGCTCCGCCCGTCGTTCCACAAGATTGCGGGGCGCAGTACGGTTGCGGCCGAGTCGAGCAGCGTTGCGCCGTGCATCTGCCCGCTGAGTCCGAGCGCCTCAATGCGACGGGGAGAGATTCCGTCTCGCGATGCGACCGCCAAGAGTTGCTCGACCGCCGCCTGCGCCGCCTGCCACCAATCGGCAGGATCCTGCTCGGACCACAGCGGCTGTGGGTGCGCGATGCTCAGCGAGTGCGAGGCGCTCGCGCGCACCGCGCCGACTTCGTCGACGAGAACCGCCTTGACGGCGGAAGTACCGAGATCGAGCCCCAAGAACACGGATCAACCTCGCCCGAAGATGACGCGATTGACCCCGTTTTCCAGGTACTCCTGCCGGCCGGAGACATGAACCGGGCGAAGATCGCGCTGCGTCGCCTCTTCTGCTAGCGCCTGAAGGTTTACGCCGCCCTGAAGGATTTTCTTGCCGAACTCGCTATCCCAGCCCGCATAGCGCTGCGCCTTGAACTCCGCGAGCAGATCAGATTCCATCATCTTCGCCGCGCGCTCCAAGGCCAGAGCGAGCACGTCCATCGCGCCGATGTGACCGTAAAATAGATCGGCCGCGTCGCTGCTTTGACGGCGCAACTTGGTGTCGAAGTTGAAGCCGCCCGTCGTAAACCCTCCGTGGCGGAGAATTTCGTAGATCACCAGGGTTAGCTCTTCGACGCTGTTCGGGAACTGGTCGGTGTCCCAGCCGTTTTGCGGATCGCCGCGGTTGGCGTCGATACTACCGAAGAGCCCGAGCGCGATCGCGGTCGCAACCTCATGGTGGAACGAGTGGCCCGCAAGCGTCGCGTGATTGGCTTCGAGGTTGACGCAGATCTCTTTCTCGAGCCCGAATTCCTTGAGGAAGCCGAACACAGTCGCCGTGTCGTAGTCGTACTGGTGCTTGGTCGGTTCTTGGGGCTTCGGCTCGATCAGGAGCGTGCCTTTGAAGCCAATCCGGTGCTTGTGCTCGACCACCATTTGGAAGAAGCGCCCGAGCTGGGCTCGCTCTCGCTTCAGATCGGTATTGAGCAGCGTATCGTAGCCTTCACGACCGCCCCAGAGCACGTAGTTCTCGCCACCCAGGCGGTGGGTAGCGGCCATCGCGTGAAACACCTGACTCGCAGCGTACGCAAACACTTCCGGTTGCGGGTTGCTGGCTGCGCCAGCAGCGTAGCGCGGGTGACTGAATAGATTGGCCGTGCCCCATAGCAACTTGACGCCTGTCTCTTGTTGTTTGCGCTCAAGGACGTCGACGATCGCGGACAGGTTGCGCGCGTACTCGCTGAGGCCGTTGCCTTCGGGAGCAACATCCGCGTCGTGAAACGTGTAAAACGGCACGCCGAGCCGAGAGAAAAACTCGAACGCCTCAGTGGCCTTCAGACGCGCTTGCTCCATCGGATCTCCCGCGGCGTGCCAGGGGCGTGGGAACGTACCGCTACCGAACACGTCCGAGCCCGCCCAAACGAAGCTGTGCCAGTAGCAGACCGCAACACGCAGGTGCTCGTCCATGCGCTTGCCCTGGATCATGCGTGCTGCGTCATAGTGCCGGAACGAAAGCGGCGAGCTGGAGTCTGGACCAGCGAAGCGAATCGGCTCGATTTTTTCAAAATAGCTCATCAGCATTTCTCCCAATAATGGCTGCAAGTTGAGGCGCCACGGCGTTCATGGATCGCGCGGCAAAAAGTGTGATGCGTGCAGGTTCGAGCCGCGGGAACACGGTGTCCCCTGCTTTCAGTCGTGCGCGCTTGTCCTGCAGCGCGGGCATCCGCTCGCGGCCCCAGGCGAACACGACTATCTGTGCCGGGCCGGTATTTTCTACGCAATGCGCGAGCACGGCACACGACCTTTAGTGACTGAGTTCCCAACGCCCGGACACCGCCGACCGTTCGACGGCATCGAGCAGCTTTTGATTGCGAACGCCGTCTTCGAAGTTCGGCGAAGGCAGCTTCTGTTCCGAAATGGCTCGAATCAAGTCGTAGACCGTGTGAGTGAAACTGTGCTCGTAACCAATGAGGTGCCCTGGAGGCCACCACGCGTTCAAGTAGGGGTGCTTCGCGTCCGTGACGAGCACGGTTCGGAAACCGCTGTTGGGCCCTTCTTCGACGTAAAGCTCAAGCTCATTCAGGCGCTCCAGATCCCAAACGATGCTGCCCTTGCTGCCGTTGATCTCGAAGCGATTGTAGTTCTTGCGCCCGGTGGCGAAGCGCGAAGCCTCAACGGTACCCAGGGCGCCATTCTCGAACTTCAACAGCGCCATTGCAGCGTCGTCGACGTCAACCGTTCCTGAGCCGGTAGCATCCGGCAGCGGCCGTTCTTTGATAAACGTCTTCATAGTCCCGGTGACCTCGGCGACTTCACCCACCAGGTAGCGAGCTAGGTCCAGCGTGTGCGAGGCGATATCACCCAGCGCACCGGAGCCCGCTTTCGCCTTCTCTAGCCGCCAAACTCGCGGGAACGCGGGATCCACGATCCAATCTTGCAGGTACACGCCGCGAAAATGGCGGATCGTCCCGATACGCCCCTCGTCGATCAGCTGCTTGGCCAAGGCCACAGCCGGCACGCGCCGGTAGTTGTGACACAACATGTGCAGGACACCAGCGCGCTGCACGGCGGCCAGCATGCGCTCGGCTTCCGGCAAGGTATTGGCAAGTGGCTTCTCGCAGAAGACCACCTTCTTGCATTCTGCGGCGGCTATAGCGACCGCTACATGGCTGTCGCCCGGCGTGCAGATGTCGATGACGTCAATGTCCTTACGGGCCACGACATCCTGCCAGGACGTGGAGTGCTCTTCAAAACCGAGGGTTGCGGCGGCCTTGCCGAGCTCGGCCTCATTGCGACCGCAGACCACCTTCAATACCGGTTCGAATGGGAGATCGAAGAACCTTCCCACCTGCCGCCACGCATTGCTGTGGGTACGGCCCATGAACTGATAGCCAATCATCGCTACGTTGAGCTTCTTCATCGCGTGCTCAGCTCCGGTAAGCTTCCCTGCCGCGACCTTGGACAGGGATCTGCTGAGCCCCCAGCACGTCCGCCTGCAAAGCGTACATGCAGGCGGCGGCCTCGTCGATCTTGCGAGTGAACGCGATCGAACCCTCCAAAATCGGCTTGAGACGCTCCCTGTCTTGGATGCGAGCGCGCGGGTATTCGTGCTCCACGATCAGGTGCGTATTGCGTGGATCGAGCGGCAAGAGCTCACGCGCCGCCAGCTGATGATCCAGCCAGTCCACCGTGCGGTTCTGTAGGTAGGCGAGTGGGTCGTGTTTGGCGGTTCCAGGCAGCTCGTGCTCGCACAGCACCGTTTGCTTAAGCCACGCTTTGACTTGGTCCGCGGGGTCATCAGAGGGTCTGCCGTCCTTCCAATCACCACGCTCCATGGTCTGGCCGCCGTACCCCCAAGCTGCCACACCCTTCGCGTCGATCACTTGCCCTTTGACGTGAAAGCCCGCGATCAAGAAGGCGTAGCCGCTGTCTTTCAAGTACTGAAAGATGGAACGCGTGTCTTGTCCCATCAAGATAGCGTGCGACGGGTCATAGTGAATACGAAACTGATCTCCCACGCCGTGTTTTTCGCAGATGCGATGGAGCGCGATCCAGGCGGCGGGGACGTAACCAATGTTGTTGTGAAAGTTATCGCCCGTGGTCCAGCCGGGCATCGGGCACTGCTCCACCCGATAGGTCAGGCCGCGTGCTTTTGCGTCCTGAAGCAGAGGCACGAAGTCATGCGTAAATTGCTCGAGGTTCTGATCCATGCTCAGGGTTTGGTTACGACCGATGAAGCCGCACACGGCGTCCACCCCCAACAGGACGGCTGTATCGAACACGCGCCGCATGAAGTCATGCTTCTTGAGGCGCGTCGCAGCGTCGTGATGCAGTAGATTGTCGAAGTACACGAGATCAGAAATGCCGACCTTGGATTCCCGCAACGCGCCGGCAACCCGCGCCGCGCGCACGCGATCGAACGGCTGGCGCAAGTCCAAGGTGTTGGCCACGGGATCGAGCATCGACTCCGCCGGCACGTCACTCTGCGAAGGATGCAACGCGGCCGAGAGCTGCACGTTGTCCGCGCCGATCTCCCGCGCAAAATACAGCCAATCTTCGATCGCCCGATCAGGATCCTCGTCGCGCAGCTGCCGCGGCGTCAGTTCTTGTAGCGCGGCGGTCAGAATGCCGAGCTTCATGTAGCGGGGTTCGAATGCTTTGACTGACATGGTTACCTGGCTCCTAAAGCCGATTCGCTGCCGATTTGATGCCGGTGACCAAGAATCTCGTCACCGCGGGTTCCTTGAAGGCAGAAACGTCGTGCCCGCTTCGCCGTGCGCCACGGCGTTCTTCGTGTAGCGCACTCGGCCAAAAGGATCTGGTTTTTTTCGCCTCTGACGCGAACCGGGAGCAGCGCTGAAGCGCCTTTAATTGGCCGACCGACCGACTCGATTCACTGTCTTCAGCCTACCCTCGAGCGTTGTCCCGAGCAGCGCCAGGGCGTCCCAGATTGCCGCCGACCGCTCGCTCCTGAAGTTCTTTGCGTGCCCTCACCCTTCCTCATGCACACGATGCCTCCGCGAGCGAGGCGCCTACCTCAGCGCTTTGAAGTCCGCGGGCGGGGGCGGCCACGGGGCGGTCACTGCTGGCAACGGCGGGATGCGCAATACTTAGGCGAGGCCGCCAACGACGGCTGAACTCAGCCGGCCTTGACGACACGGTACGCGCGAAGTCGACTGCTGGCGTGTCTTGGTCGCGAACGCATTGGCAGCTGCCAAGCGTCGGACCTCTCGGCGAATACGCTGCCGCGCATAGCGCAAACGTGATTTCACCGTACCGAGTGAAAGGTCGAGCAGGGCTGCTATCTCCGGACAGTCCAGGCCATCTGCCTCGGACAACGTGAAGACAAGCCGCTGCGAGTGCGTGAGCTTCGCCAGCATCTGCTCGACTGCGATTTGGCGAGACAGCGAAGAATCGTCGGCATTGAAGCCGCTCCGCGTATCGATCGAGCCTTCCACCTCGACCGGGTCGGTCGAAACCTCGTACAGCATCGCGCTCGAGCGTCGATAGCCGGCCGCTACACGACGGCAAATGCCCCAGAGCCAAGTCGACAGCAATGAGCGCCCCTCGAATTCTGGAAGCTTGAGATATGCGGTCAGAAAGACCTTTTGGGTGAGGTCCATCAGATCGCTTTCGCGAACGCCAAGTCGACCCAACGCGCGCCACACGAGCGCAAAATGCCTGTCGTACAGAATTTTGAACTCTGCGCTCGACATCCGGAAGGGGGGACTCGGCGCAATTTGACTCGACGGATCGGGCAGATCTGTCCCGGGGGACGCTGCAGCAGCCGGCACCGTGGCCTGGCCGTCTGCCGAATTGGAAGAGCCCAGAGGTGCTGATTGGATGGAGTCAAACATGCGATCCGTTCTGCGAGCTTGGAACTCGTCACCCTGGCCGCGCGGGCGGCGGCGCATAACGATCATCACGGCGTCGACATTGTGAGGCGCTGAGTCACGCGACTGAGGCCTCGTTGGAAGCCAACGGACGCGAGTCCGATGGCCTCGACGGCTTTGCAAGCCGTAGAAATTTCGATTCTTGACAGCAGACCTCGTCAGTTGACGATGAGGGATCTCGATGAGAACAAGCTACAGTAGCACGGCATTCCGGATCTTGTAGGGACGCCGCAGTTACTTGGAAAAAACACGCGCGGCCTCCTCGGTATTTTCGGTGGTGCTCGCCGTCGGGATGGCCGGATCGGCTGAATATCTGCGCCGGTATTGGGACGGGGCCATGCCGCGCCGGCGTACGAATTGATTGCTGAAGTGACTCTGATCGTAGAACCCCGTCTGCAGGGCGATATCGGAGATGGGCAGCTCGGTCGAGACCAACAAATGACACGCCGCATTGATGCGGACGTTGGTGAGATAGGAACGTGGCGTGGTGTTGAATTTCCTCTTGAATTGACGGTTGAACTGACTCACGGAAAGACCCACTTTTGCCGCTAAATCCGCCGCTGAGTGCGGCTCCGCGAAGTCACCTAACATGGCCTCGAGTACGGGCGCCCACGACAAGAAGTGCGCTGCCACGGAGTTCATCTTCTTGACGTCACGCGTGATGCCTGCGACGCCAATCGTGAGGCCGTTGCGATCGAGCAGCGGAAGCTTCGTGGTGGTGTACCAATCGATCGAACCGTCCGGATTGCGCATGAGCTCCACGCGGTTGATGATCGGTTTCCCGGAGCGGAGCACGACGCGGTCGTCGTTCATGTAATTTTCCGCCAAGCTCAACGGAAAGAAGTCAAGATCCCGACACCCAACCACCTCATCCTCCCGTGTACGTCTAACAAGGTTGAGAAACGCCTGATTGCAGCGCGCGAACCGCCCTTCAGCGTCCTTTACGAAGAAGTAAACATCCGGAAGGTGCTCGAACAGCGCGTCGAAGCCGATTGGCTGCGCAATTTTTGACAGGAAATTGCGCGAAAAGCGGGACGCCTCAAGGCTAGACGGGGCTGCGGGGCTCGCCGGGGTGATCTCTTTCGGCATTCTGGTCCGTGCGGATCTGAGTTCGGCACGCGCAGACTCTCTGCTCGTCTGCGCGCCAGGGGGTCTGCAATCACTGTAGCAGTGAACTTGGAGCCGCACGGTCCCCTGTTCCATCTACCGGGCCGGGAACGTGACCCGACGGACTCTCGCCGCAACGGAGGACATGCCCGTTCAAGCCATCCCGGCCGTAGCCACTTGCCACAGTCACACCCGCTGAGCTGCCCTCACCGAGCACGTTGGCTCACTGCGCGCGCGTGACGCTCGTCACATCGAACTGTACGAAGTCACCGACGTAGGGACTAGGCATCGTGGTTACACCACTGATTAGTCCGTTGAAATTGTAGCACTCGTGCTCGTCCGATCCAATGATGTAAAATTCGAGCTTGGCTTGGCCTTGGATCGGAATCGTCACCGTGTAGTCGTTCGAGTACACAGCGTGCGGCTGTCTGTCCCCGTCCTTGTCGGCGGTGTAGTTGAGGAAATAGTGCTGGCTCGGCGCCGAAACCACGAGCGCGAACATATTGAAGCCGTTCCAGCAATTGTCTGTCGGGGTAATTTCGGCTGGCAGCGCGAACGGTAGCTCACTCGTCTTGTTCTTACATGCCGAGGTGAAGCCACCGATGGTGGGCACGCCGCCCGTATAGAATCGGTTGCTCTTTGTGTCGAGCATGCCGCCGGAGTACCAGTAGCCCTCCATGACGCCGCGCACGTGCAGCGTGACGTCATATGTGACGCTTGCATCACCACCGAACTGCAGCTGAATTTTCTGATTTTTTACGGCCGTGTCCTGCGGACAAACGTCACCAGGAGTCGCCACCGCTTTGTAGCTCGATTGGCAAGGGTCCAGCAGTTGATAGTGATTCAAAACGGCTGCCGCAGCCAGATCGCCCGCGGCGCCGGCACTACCACCTTGAGCAGCCCCAGCCGTGGCTGCGCCCGCTGTACCGCTGCCGGAGACACCACCGCTTGAGTTTCCGCCGCCGCTTGCCGAACCGGACGTTCCACCGGCGTTGCCTGCGCCTGCGTTGCCTGCCCCTGCGCCTGCGTTGCCTGCCCCTGCGTTGCCTGCGCTGAGCCCTGCACTGCCTCCCGTTGCTGTGGCGCTGCCGGCTGAACCCGACGGTGACGCGTTGCCCGCACCCGCGCTCGGTGACGCGGGCGTCCCGCCACCACTACTGCACGCCGCAATAGTGCAGGCCGCGACGGCGCCAGCCAAACCCAAGGCGAAGACTGCTGAACTGAGACGCCGCGCCATCAGGTGCCGACTCGGAGTCCGCTGAGTTCCGATGCCACGTGACCGCTGTCGAGGCCGATCTCCTTCAGGTTCGCGCCCATCGCGTTTCCCACCGTCATCAGGACTTGCGATAAGTTGCCGCTCGCCTTTCGAAAGTGCTGATTACCAACCAGTTGGCCACCGGCCTTGCCCGCGAGCAGCACCGGCCACTCGTTCGTGGTGTGAACCTTGCCCCACGAGGTGCAGGAGGTCGCGTAGACCAGGGAATTGTCGAGCAACGTGCCGGCGCCCTCTGGCACACCTTGGAGCGCGGTCAAGAACTCCGCAAAACACTGCATCGTGTACATGACACCCGTGTTGACGCGCGGCTGACTGCTGGATGTGCCGTCGTCGCCGTGGCAAATCGTGTTGTGGAAGTCCGCATTCATATTGCTGCCGAGCCCCCGGTAGTAGATGTGCGCTGCGGGCAGCGAGTAGTTGAAGGCGATGACTCGCGTGCAATCGCACGCGAGGGCCATCGCCGCAAGCCCGACCATGGCCGTATTCACGGCTGGGCGAACTGCACTGTTTGAATCAGGACCGACCGTCGGCGCTCCTTCTGGACCGCTTCCTGCAATGCCCTGGTCCGGACCGCTCCCGTTGCCGGTGACAATCCCTGTGCACGCGCACAGCGCGAGTGCGCCGTGCGACTTGGCGCTCGCGAGTTCGAACCGTCGCCCTGACGCGATTTTCGCATTCCGCATCTGACACGCCTCGAAATTTCGGTCCGACGAAGATCGCCGGGTCAGCAGGCGCTTGCATGCCCGACAATCAAGCACTGCGCCCAGCTCTCCCGATCCATCTCGAAATCGTTTCGGAATCGCAGAATGGCACCGGATGCGACTGATTGAACTGTGACCTGATATTTGCGCCCAAGCGGGTCGCGATCTCTAGCAAGCGCGTCGCCATCTTTAGGGAGGAACGTGGCAGCGCGCAATTTCGGACGGCAACCTCGAGCGCTTGTACATCTCGTGCTGGAAAAATATTCTCACCGCACTCTATCGTTCGAACTCTGTCGCTGCACTGGGGAGCCACATCAGCGGTCAGGCTCGTTGGGCGCGTTTCCTTCCTCTGGTTGAGTTGATGCGGGCTCGAATCCCCCTCTCCGTACGTTCGAATACGCCCAACAGTGCCCAATCGGCGCGAGGACAGGTAGTCCGTCAGAGCTAAGTTGCCCTTCGCGCGGCTGAGACGGTTCGGGTCAGGCGCTGCATTGGGTGGCGGCGCGCGCGCAACGAGTCAGGATCTCGGGCTAGCGGCTTTCTCGAGCAACTGTCGCACGCGCCGCGCCAGCTCCTCGGCCGAGTAGGGCTTGGGCAGAAACTCGATCTTCTCCCAGACGTTACCGCGCTCCGTGATCACGTTTCGCGTGTACCCGGAGACAAACAGCGTCTGGATGCCCGGCAGAGCCACCGCCAGTCGTTCGGCGAGGACGCGGCCGTTGATGCCGGGCATCACGACGTCGGTAATCAGTAGCTCTGGAACGGGTTGTAACGAATGCAGCGCCGCGAGCGCGTCATCGCCGTTGGGAAGGTAGTGGACCGTGTGCCCAAGCTGCTGCAGCACCGTCTTGGCGAAGGCTCCCACCCGCGCGTCGTCTTCCACCAACAGAATCGACGCGACGCGCGCGAACGGAGCGGGGGACGGAATGCGTTTAGGCGGTGTGGTCGGGGCCGCGTTTGCCGCTGGCAAGTAGACCTTGAAGGTCGCGCCGCGACCGAGTTCGGATTCGACGTCAATGCCGCCGCCGTTCTGCTGAACCGCACCGTAAACCATGGCAAGGCCCAGCCCAGTGCCCCTGCCGGCTTCCTTGGTGGTGAAGAAGGGCTCGAACAAGTGAGCACGTACGTCGTCACTCATGCCGACCCCGTCGTCGGACACCGTCAGCAACGCATACTTACCCGGCCGCGGACTGACGGCTGGTTCATTGGCGTCCGCTGTGACGCAGACGGTTGAGGTCGCGATCGTGAGGCGCCCGCCACTTGCCATCGCGTCGCGTGCATTCACCGCCAAGTTCAGGATGATCTGCTCAACCTGCCCAGGGTCGAAGCGGATCGGCGTGACGTCGTCACCGTAGACGGTCTGGAGCTGAATGTCCTCGCCGAGCAGCCGGACGACCATGTTCTCGATGCGACCGAGCAGCGCGTTGAGGTCGAGCGATCGGGGCGCGATCGCGCTCTTGCGCGAAAAAGCCAGAAGCTGCCGCGTCAGGGTGGCCGCGGAGCGAGCCGCCTCGGCGGCGTCCATCAGATGTTGGCAGCTCGGCTCGTCGGGTCCGAGCGTGGCCAGACCGAGCTCGATACCGCCCGAGATCACTGTCAGCAGGTTGTTGAAGTCGTGGGCGACACCGCCCGCCAATCGACCGATAGACTCCATCTTCTGGGCCTGCATCAGCTGGGCTTCAAGATGCTTGCGCTCAGAGATGTCAGTAAAACTGACGAGAACCGGCGTCAGCTCCCCCCCCGGGCCTGCGATGGCTTCAGCGGTAATGCCCAGGTGGAACGCTGAGCCATCCGCGCGCACCGCCGAAGTCTCCACGTACTGAACGCGACAGTCCCGGACTCGGTTCAAGATCACTTCGGGCGCGTCAGGGCTCTTCCAGAGATCGAACAGCGACCGCCCGAGGAGCGTCTCGGAATCAGAGTACCCCCACAGGCGATACAGCGCAGCGTTGGCAAACGTGAGCGTGCCACGCGCGTCTGCGATCGCCATGGCCTGAGCGCTCGAGGTCAATACGGTATCGAGAACGTGCAGGCGCTCGTCGGCGGTCCGTCGCTCGGTCACGTCTTGCACTGCCCCGATGGTGCGACTGAGCCGCCTCTGGCCATGCAAGCTTTCGAAAAGGGTCTGCGAACGCGTGAGTAGCCAGCGTTGTTGGCCCTGCCGATCGATGATGCGATGTTCGATGTCGAACAACCCGTCGCCACCGGGCTCGTGGGAGCGACGCACAGCGTTGGCCACGCGCGGCGCATCCTCCGGATGGACGTGGGACAGGATCTTGGGCAGCGTCACGATTTCGTCGGCGGCCCAGCCGTACATGTTTCGCAGCTCGAGCGACCAATATAACGGCCCGCCCTCGTGATCATGGTCGAAGATCCCGATGTTGCCGACACGGATGGCTTGAAGCAGACGTTCATCGTCTTCCCGCATCGGAACACGATAGTAGCGCCGCTCACCTTTGTAACCAAGACGACGCAATTCGGGCCGCAGGCCGCGAAATTCTGCGCATCGCCGCCGTCTAATTTTGTCCTGGTGGTTGCCCTCGTCCTCGTCCTCGTACTCGTACTCGCCCCACACGACTCCAGACAATCCTGAGCCTTTGCCTTCGCAGAAATATCCCGTGACTACCGTTTGGTGAGGTCGAAAACGGACGGCGTGAACGATGTCGTGTCGGGTGCGACTTCCTTGCTGTCAACCGACAGCGTTGCCTGGAAATTGACCGCGCCGAATTCGATCAAAGTGGTCTTGCAGACCGCGGGAGGGTTCCACGTCGTGGACTTCAGTGAGGGGTGGTGAACGCCCGCTGAAGCTGCGCCGCACACTCTTGTGCCGCTAGCGGTACGGGCTGCACGGCACGTGCCTTCTGACGGTCATGTCCCGTGCAGTGACGGCGGCAGCGAGTTTGCCGTAACTACATGTCGGCGTACGATCGAAATTCAACCGGTTGAAATTAGGGCGAGAGTGTGCGATCTATTATAGCAGTATGTCCCGAGGCAACGCGCGGATGACAGGAAGGGAGCGGGGCCTGCGCTCGTCGGTGATGGTCGCGCTCGCTCTGGCCAGCTGCGCCACCTACGAGGGCCCGACCGACGCTCACGTGTCGAGTACCGCGGGCACCAGTGGGAGCGACGCAAGTGGCGCTGGCAGTGGTGGCGTCGCCGCCAACGGCGCCGGTGCAGGCTCTGCCGGAGTCGGCGCCGGTGCGGGCGCCCAAGCCAGCGGCGCGGGCGGCAAGCCCGGAAGCGGCGGCAATGGCGGCGCTGCTGGCGCTACAAACGCTGGCGGCGCTGCTGCTGCTGGCGGCGGAACGGCTGGCGGCGGCGGCGGCACGGCTGGCGGCGGCACGGCTGGCGGCGGCGGAACGGCTGGCGGCGGCGGCACGGCTGGCGGTGGAACGGCTGGCGGCGGCGCTGGTGGCCTGGGGAATGCCGGCAGCGGCGGCGGCACCGCGCACCTGCTCTCGCTAGGCAAAGCGGCTTCTGCGGACAGCGTGGAAACGAGCAAGGGCAATCTCGCTGCGCTGGGTAACGACGGCTCGCTCACGACTCGATGGTGCGCGGCTGACGGCGCGGTCGGTCATCACTGGCAAGTCGATCTGGGCGCGTTGGACACGATCACGAAGCTGCAAGTGACCTGGGAGAAAGCCCTGATCTATAAGTTCAAGATCGAGGGCTCCGTCGATGGCACCGCCTGGTCGTCTTTGGTCGACCAAACCAACTCCACGAACACAAATGCCGATCAAACATATCCGCTGGGCGTTGTGCCCAACGCGCGTTGGATCCGGGTGACCGTGACCGGGCTCGCCACGAGTACGACCTGGGCCAGCTTCTTCGAGCTGTCGGTATTCGGCTACTAGTCTCCGGGCCGCTCTGCAGCCAAAGACTCCTATTTCCTCCACAGTGCGGCGACAAGATCGGCTGACACAGGAGCTCGCTCTGTTGACCCGCGCAACGAGCGCGCTGAGCGCCGGACGCCCCGGCGACGCGCTGAAGGCGCTCAATGAGCATCAGCGCCAATGATTCTCAGCCAAGAGCGGCGCGCGGCAAAGGCACAGGCGCTTTGCTCCTTGGGGCGGGTCAGTGCAGGCCGGGTAGAGCTTGCTCGGCTCAAGCCGGGGTCACCCGCGGCGAGTCAAGCAAAGCAAGTTTGCGACTCGGGCTCGGCTCTCGAGGAGCAAGAGCAACCCTAGTATGCTTGGGATGTCTGGGCTCAGGCGCACGCTTTCAAGCACCAAGCGCGCCCGACGGCATTCGAGCGCATCAACTGAGAGCTATTCATCCGCGCGTGCGTCGCCCGCTGCCATTGTCCGCACTAACAGCACGCTGTGTGGAAACCGGACCGCAAACGAGCTCGCGGCCATGCGCGCCGCTCCGCTGTGCCCTGAGCCCGCTAGGGCACGGACGCGCAGCGCCTCCCGCTCTTCGGCGAGGCGGCCGCTTGGGAAGCGGCGCCCGTGCTCTGCCAACAGGCGCAGCGTCGTCGCGAAGTCTCGATGCCCGTACGCAGCCTGAGCACGCCGCAACAAGTCCAGCTCGGCAGCATAGGACTCGATGACCGGCGCGGGGCGCGAAACACGAGGTGGTTCGGCGGTCGTGACGACTGAGGTCGCTGGGCTTGGCGCACTAGGCGCATTCACAGCGGACTTGGCATCGTGCGGAGGGCTAGCGGCAGCCCCTGTCGGGCCGAGAGCGGCAGCCCCTGTCGGGACGAGAGCGGCAGCCCAGCGCTGATAACCATGACGCGCAATCGCGACGCCGCCGACGGCGAGCACGAAGGATACGCCGGCCACCCATGCCATCGGCCAAGTCGAGCGAACGGATGACGACACATGGTCGGGAGCGCTCGAAGCCCCCTGCAAGATGCTCGCGCTTGCGCGACCGAGCACGCGGGAACGAATCACCCGGGGCAAGGTCGACACCGTCTTGCCGTGCTGGAGCAGCGATTTCAGTTCCGCTGCTGACGAGGCTTCTTCGCTCGTCATCGTCGGCTCCGGTTCTGCAGCTTCCGAACCGCACACGCCAACTCCGCGCGCCCTTTTCTGAGCCGCGCATGGACGCCAAAGCGAGTGATCGCCAAAACCTCGGCTATCACGCTGACGGGAACTTCGTCTAACTCGTGCATGATGATCACGGCGCGGCGTGGCAAAGGCACGAGCTCCAGCGCAGACAGCAAAAGCGCGACCGATTCCCGATTCTGCAGATTTTGCTCTTGCCCGACGGCGCTATCTACAGCCTCGAGGGTCGAGCAGTAGACCTCCCTCGACCGACGGCGCTTGTGCGCACACGCGATGCGGAACGCGATACCGAACAAGTACGGGCGGAGAGTTCGAGACGTATCGAGCGTCGGCCAGTTGCGATGGAGCACGAGGAACACATCGTGCGCTAAGTCTTCGGTCTCAGCGGCGCGGATGCCGAGCCGCCTGAGCGTCTCGAAAACATAGTCAAGGTCCTTGTCGAACGCGGCCAGGCAAGCCTCGTCCGCAGTCGGCTCCTTTTCAGGCGCCTTGAGCAGACGTAAGTAGCCCATGGATCACAGGGTACTGTCGCAACCAGCGCCCATTTGTTACGGAATCGCCCGAGCGTCGGCGGTTTGGGGCTGCCTGACCTGCTGAGAGCGCCGAGCGACCGGCCGGGCGCCGAAGCGGACGCGCAAAAACGCCCTGTACCGCGGCCCAACCAGGCGGACGTCTCAACGTGAGAAGGTCGAAGGCTCGAGAAGAAGCTCCCACAACCGGGCCGTGGCCAGCGGCCCGGCGCTCTCATTGACGAGCAGGGCCGTCCCGGCGGTGTCGGTGGCTAGGTCAGGACCGCTGGCGGCGCCGGTACTCAACGGCAGGACGGCGGAGACACTTTGCACACGCGTGGCGAAGCCAGGCAACACCGCGGCGAGAAGAGAGACCTGGTCGGAGGCGACGGCCGTCGCGTAAATTTTTGGCTGCTTCGCACGCATCCAGTCACCCAATGCGTTTGCGGGCAGCTCCGCCAACCGCGAATCGGGGACATCCGAGTGCTCGTCGTAAAACGCGCTCACCTGCACGTACTTGAAGCGTGCCGACACAATGACATCCGCCCAGCGGTCGAGCTCGCCATTGGGAATACCCATGACGCCTCCGGATGCATTCACCGAGCCGAGCGAAGAAACCACCACGACTCGATCTGCCACGCTCGGGTCGAGTAAATACGCGTCGGCCACGTCGGTCAGGCTCGTTCCGGTGGCGACCACGACCGGGCGATACGGCAACGCGAGCTGCGCAGACAGGCTGATGATCAACCGCGCACCCTCGGAACGGTTCGGCTGTGTGTCTTCTATCTTTCCGCTCGCGGGCATGCTCAGCGGCGAGTTGATGCTCGCGGTCGGATCCGGAATGTTATGCAAGCCACTCTGGCGGGCGGCTGCGACTAGTGCGCGCCAGCCCACGACATTCGCGTCGATGTCGGACCAAGCGGCACTCGCGCTGACCACGATCCCGGCCAGCGTGACCCCGGCACCATTCGCCATCAGGACCGCGTACTCGCCATCCCAGTTGTCGTATGCCCCGTCGTTCACGAGAATCACTGGGCTACGCTCGTCGACTGGAAGAAGGCCGTGCGCTTGAGTCGAGCCCGCGTCGAGTTGCTCCGTACAGCCCGCTACGGCCAGGCACGCGGCCATGGCCACCATCGACGCACTGCGGCGGACACTCGAGCTCGAACCAGGCATGAACGTCCTCATCGAAAAAGCACTATGAAATCTAACCCTGAAGCGAACGCCACGCGGGGCGCGCTCCACACCGGAACGTGGTCCAGAGTCACGGACCAGCGAGTTAGGTTGACTAGCCCCTCCCCGCGCAGCGAAATGTACGCGCGCGCGCTTAGCTTTTGGCTCCACGCCAGCCGCAACCCGCCCTGGACCAACGCTGCGTTCGCGCTGCGTTCCACGTCCACGTCATGCCCGGCGACGTGGAGCATGCCGGCTTTAACCACCATGCAGCCTCGCCAACGATCGACGAGGCCGCAGCCAGCTACTGTCGAAAGCAAATTCCACTGAGAAACGCCACCGCCATCCGCGCGGCGCGTCGTCACCGGGGCACTCGCCTCCGCACCTAACTCTACCGCGGTAAAAGCCCAGTGGACGTCTGCGAAGAGGCGAGCAGTCGACACGAGCCGCGACGTGATTCCGTTGACGACAGCGGCCCCGGCGCCCGCGGAAAACGTTGGCGGCAAAGTGCGCTGTTCCGGCACAGCATGTTGCACGAGTGATTCGCGGGAGCGGGGCGTGCGGCGAGGCGCGGTGTCCGTGCTTGGCACAGACCCCAGCTCGGACGTCCTACTGTCCGATTCGTGCGCCCCGCTGCCGTCCATTTCGAGCAGCTGGATCTGTAGTGCCAGCGCAAATCCGATCGCCCCGATGACCTCCGCGCAATGGCTGGTTTTCGAGGGGAAGGTCTGCTCGCCCGCGCGATTTACGGCGCTTTCGCGCCAAACCAGCTTCCCAGTGAGCGCGTCATCTGTCGGCCAGACGACGACGGAAACCCTATCCGGCGCCTGTTCGACGAACGGATCCCGGCCTAGCCGTTTGACAACGATCGCCTTGAATTCTCCGACCTGCGGACACGTCTCCGGCGCGTCGTATTCGAGAGTTACAACGAGCGGCTTCGCAGGATCGCCGCTATGGGCCGCCGCGTGCCGCGGGCCCGCGACCGCCAAAAGCACCGTGAGCATGACGCAGCCATGTTTAAAGAGAGCCCTAGGGCGCCGGGAGCACGCAAAGTCATTTCGCCGACGCACGGCGAACACGCCCGCTCGCCTGGGGCACTCGGCTAGCCGTGGGCCTGGATTCGCGTACAAGCCAAACTGAATCTGATCGTCGTCCTCATGCGCCTTCATGTGCCCCCGTAACGGCTATCGTGTCGACTATTGCGGCGCGCATTTCTGACCTTCATGGTTTGCCTGTGAACAGACGGCCGCGTGGACGCAGTGTATGGTGGAATGAGCCACCTTCGACTGGTTCGCCTAGCGTCACAGACACCGTTTCGCCCGCCGGAGCCGAGTGGGCTCGGGGCGCTGCTGCGGTCACATGAATGCATTCAAAAAATTCCTGAAGTCACCCGCAGGAGAGCGCTCGGGCGCGCGCAAAGCACTATCTCCCGAAGTGTGCGCCCGGTCCCTTGTTTGGACCACAAGCAATCTCGCTAGTACGACAACCCGGAACTCCGTTCCGGGTTGTCGTACGTCGGGACAGATAGAGTACAGAGGACAGATTTGCCGTGCTGGAGGTGCAGCGATGACGTACAGCTCGCAAGCAACGCCCACATGCTCTTGCCAGCGCCGTTTTCCCCAGCAGCGCCAGCACTTCATTCACCGGCACGGAGTCACAACGAAACGTTCTGCACCAGGCACGCCCAGGTATTACTCACTCGTGAACGTGTCAATCATCGTGCTCGAGTAGCGCTGCCCAGGCCTCAGAATGACACGCTCTTTCCAAGCGGGAACATTGACGGAGTTCGGGAACTGCTGAGTCTCGATGCAGAAGCCATCATGCTGTTGGTACGTCGCGCCGCCTTTACCGTGCAGCGAGCCGTCCAAAAAGTTGCCGGTGTAGAAGGTGACGCCAGGCTGATCCGCTTCGACCGTCAACACGCGACCAGACTTGGGGTCTTTCGCACGCACGACTTGGCGCAGCGCGCGCGGCTCCCCGTCAAGCACCCAGTTCGCATCGAAGCCAACTGGCTTGCCGCCGGCCGCGGCCAAGTCCTGACCGATCGGCTTCTCGACAGTGAAGTCGAAGGGCGTGCCTTTAACCGGCTTTACTTCACCGCTCACGACCAACGTCAACGGGTTACTCGGGGTGTAGCTGTGCGCGTTGATCTGAACGCGTTGCTCCAAGACCGTGCCCGAGCCCTGCCCAGCAAGGTTCCAGTACGAGTGATGAGCCATGCTCACGATCGTCGTGCGATCAGTGGTAGCCGCCATCTGGACGCGCAGCTGATTTTGGTTGGTCAGCGTGTACGTGTTCGAGGCTTGAACGTTGCCCGGATAGCCCTCTTCACCGTCTTTCGAGAGATAGCTCAGCTCGAGTGCGGGACCGTCTGCGGAGTCAATCGGGCGCGCGTCCCAAACGACTTTATCCCAACCCTTGTTGCCGCCGTGCAACGAGTTGACGCCGTTATTGGCCGCGAGGTGGTACGTCTTGCCCTCGAGTTCGAACTTCGCATCCGCGATGCGATTCGCGACGCGCCCAATGATGGCGCCAAAGTACGGGCTGCTCTTCTGGTACTCCTCGAGCGTGTTCAGGCCAAGCACGATGTCAGCCAGAGTGCCGTTTCGATCTGGCACGTGCAGCTCCGTGATGATGCCACCGTACGTGGCGACCTTCAGCACCAAGCCGTGCTTGTTCACCAAAGTGTAGAGACTGACCGGCTTGCCATCCACACTACCCCAGGGGATGTGCGTGATGCCGGGGGCGTCCGTAATGGGCGTGACGCTGGCTGCAGGTGTGACTGGAGCCGCCGCTTGGGGCTTGGAAACGGCGCTATTTGGCGCCGGCCGATCACGGGCCGCAATGAGCGGCTCAGGCCGCACCGTGCCCGTGCACCCGTAAGTGCTGAGGATCACCGCGGTTTGCAAGAGAATGCGACGCAACGCGGCTCGCGAGCCGCGCATTCGTGCCAGATTCAATTCTTTTTGGCTCATTTCAAGCGGTTGAATTATTCGCCAGGAAACCGCCATGTGTCAAGACGAAGCCGGCGCTTCTTGGAGATCGATCAGCGTCGTGCGTTGACGAACGCAGGAGACCTAGATTGCTCCTGGCCAACTCACCCCGCTATGCCCAGCAAAACGACGGTGTGCCGCGCTGAAGTCGATCGTCGCCATGTCGAAAAACTACGACGGGCTTGTGTACGAGACTGACCGAATCGGTCACCGGCACTCGCTCGGTCTGGACGCTGGTTCAGAACGCTTTCTAGCCCCGTCCGCTGGCGGGACGTGTTTAACGTGGAGAGGTGAAGCGGTGGCTCCTCCTCCTCAACATCGTGGCGCTGGTTTCGGGTTGCACGCGCTTTGGCCCGGTGTACCCGAGCCGGCCTGCCGAACATGCAACGCCGCTGGTGGCTGATCCGGCGCCTTCCCGCGTCACCGCGCACGTGGCGCTCTCGGGCGCTGGGCTCCGCTCATCACTCGAAGACCTATTGCCGAAAACCGGCGAAGGCACCTTCACGCTTGTCGGCAGCGAGCGCGCCTACAAATGGACGCGCGGTCCGCTAGACGTGTCCTTCGCATCCGGCCGCATCGTACTCAAAACCAGCGTGAGTGCGAGCGTGGATCTGCCGATCAGCAGCATCGATCTAGCGTTCGACGTGCGCATCTCCGCAGAGCCCGTGATCAACACGGGTTACGCCCTGAAGCTACAGTCCACGGACGTGGCCGTGCACTCGGATGACCGGCGGCTCAAGGTCCTTGACCAAGTGGCCGGCGTCTTCGATCACGTGGGCAGCGAAATCGACCAGAAGCTACGCGGTTTTTCGTATGACCTCAAGCCGCTGCTGGAAGAAGCCTACGAACGCGTGCGCAAACCGTTACCACTGCCGATGGGTGAAGCCAGCGGCTGCGCCGAGCTGCGCGTGCTGGGTGTAGAAGCCGCACCCTTGATCCTTGCTGACGGCATCGAGAAGGACTTTGCGCTGATCGTGGCGCCGTCGGTCACCATCCCGTGCACTCCCGAGCCGGCGGCTGACCCGCTGCCGCCACTAGCCAACGTCGCAATGGTGCCCACGGGGCCGTTCACGGTGACCGTACCCGTAGTGGCTTCCTACGCGGAGCTCACGCGCGGCCTGGGCGCTGCGTTCACGGACGGTAAGCTGTTCTTTTCCGCCGAGCACCCGAAGCTGTATTTGGAAAAGCCGCAGCTGTACGAGTCATCGGGGGCACTGGTGCTGCGCCTGCACATCGCGGGGCCCGTGCATGAGTTTGGGATCGATGCGGACATCAACGGTGACTTGTACCTCGTGGGGCATCCGACGTTGATTGACAACGAGATCGCCCTTCCGGATCTCGAGCCGACCATCGAAACCTCCAATTTTTTGCTATCACTCAAGGCGATGGCGGACGGCGCGCAGATCAAGGCCGAGGCACGCAAGGCGCTGCGCGTGGATCTGACCGAGCGGCTGCAAGCGGTGCGCGCCAAGTTGTCCTCCGATCTCAGTTTCGGCAACGCGCAGCAATGCTTCGTCGGCAACGTCGACAAGCTCGAACTCACGGACCTTCACGCGCATCAGTCCTACCTGCGCGTGAACGTGGTCGTGACGGCTCGCGCTTCGGCATCACTGCCGTGCGAAAGCCCGCTCCCCCAGTAGCTAGCGGTCACGCGGCGTGTCGCACCGAACAGCGACCAGGCCAAGTCAGACAAGCGATCCGTCTCGCAATAGCGACTGCCCAGCAGGAAGCGCAAGGCTTCGTCCGGCAATTGCGCGATGGGAACTTCCCCCGCCCAAGGAGCTACGTCATCGGGCAATCCCGAATCTTGGATCACGAAGTCGGTCTTCAAGTTGAGGATGCCAGCTGGCGCTATCGTGCGTGTGCGCAGGTTACCGAACTCGTCAATGCTCCCGACGACGGGCGCTGTACCACTCGAGGTGATGATCGCGGGCGTGCGCAGATCTTGCGCGCGCGACGGATGCACGCTGAGCAGCGCCATCAGCGGGGTCTCGGAATCACATTGAATCGAAATGTCGTAGCCTGCTCGGATTAGCATGACGTCTCCAGCGAGTTGTTGAAGCTCGCCGGGGGTTGCAAAGTCCGAGCCAGCGCGGCGCGGCGCACCTAAATATCGAGCGGACAAGCCGAACGGCGTCGTCAGCCACAAACACGCCACGGCGCGCCGGTGTCACCGACGCGCCTCACTGGGGCGACACTGCACGCCTCACGACCTTCGCGAGTGAGCGTTCGCGAGTGAGCGGGTGCAGGCAGAGCGAGTAACTACGGCGCAGGATGGCCCGGTTGCGGCATGCCCGGCGGCATCCCGCCTCCAGGCGCGCCCATGTGCGGCTGCCCGCCCGCTTGTGGCCCGCCCATGCCATGCGAGTCCATCTGTTTCAGCTCGGCGATCACCTTGTCGTATTGGCCGAGCATTTGGTCGCACTTCTCGCGCGGGAAGGTGGGTGTGCGCTCCTTCACCATGTCGCACGTCTTCGAGCCGGGCGACAGATCCGCACACAATTTGCCGACTAGCTTGTCGCAAGAAGCTCGCGCGGCCTTCAGCTTGGCGAGCGTTTCGCTCATCGTGCCGATCGCGACTTCACAGGTCGACGGCAGCAAGAGGTCCTGCGCGCCCTTGGCCTGCTGACACGCGGAGGATTGGTCGCCCGCGCCCTTGCAGATCTTCGATTCCCAGACCCCACACGGACCAGTCGGCGCGCCGCTACCGGCAGGTGCCGCAGCCACTTCAGCCTTGATCGCGGCTTTGGTCTTCTCGATTTGACCAAACCAACCGCCGGCAACGCCCGCGGCCAAGGCCACGACGCCGACGGCAATCAACTTCGAGGCCGAGAACATGGCCGGCGGCGGTGGCCCGCTCTTGCCACCCGATTTGCCCGCGGCCTTGGCTGGCGTGGCGCTCACTTTGGCGGCGGACGCCTTCGGCGGCGGAGGCGACTCCTCTTCTTCTTCGTCCGTCTCGTCGCGATCGTCGTCTTCGGGCTCTCGGTCACTCATGGGGCGGCACCCTAGGTGCCGGCCCGCAGAAGCACAAGCCAAAGCCCAAAAACTCCCGGCAAAATCCCGGCAAAATCCCGACTTCACAGGCCCCGGAAGTGATCGGAGCGGGTCCGTCCGTGGACTTGCGAGCTTCAGTGGAGCCTTGCGCGGCGCGTCCCGTCACAGCCTTCGGCGTCGCAGACGCCGCGCTCGAGCAGCGCGACCATCGCTTGCGCCACACCGCTCGCCGAGGCCGGATTCTGGCCGGTCACCAACCGCTCCGAGACGACCACCTTGGCCTGCCAATTGGGTGCCGCTTCGAAGAGCGCGCCGCGCTCCACGAGGCGCGTCTCGAGCAGGAAAGGCACGACGCGCTCCAGCTTGACCGCGCGCTCTTCGTCATTGGTGAATGCGTTGACGGTTTTGCCGGCCACCAGATACCCCCCATCTGAAAGTCGCACGTTCACGAGCCCCGCCGGGCCATGGCACACCGCGCCGACCACGCCGTTCGCCTCGTAGATCGCGCGGGCTGCTTCGCTGAACCCTCGCGCGTCCGGGAAGTCCCACATGGCGCCGTGGCCGCCAGCGAAGAACATGGCTGCGTAGCGCGCTGGATCAAGGCTCGTCGAAGGCGCGCTCTCGCGCAGTTGGCGCATCAACTCCGCATCTTCAAGGAAGGCCGCGCTCACGGGGTCGGAGCGTTCGACACCGTCCAACGGCACCCGACCGCCGAGCGTGGAAGCGAACGAGACCGTCTAGCCCGCCTGCCGGAAGACCGCGTGCGGATGCGCAACCTCGGGCAGGTAAGCGCCCGTGGCAGCGCCGGAATTTCGGCCTTTTTTGTCGTGGCTGGTCAGCGCGATGAGGATGTTTTTCATCCCTTCATGGTCGCTTGCAGCGAGCCTTTTGGGTAGCTGTGGCGACGGCGAATCATTTGTACCATCGTAGCACGAATGAACTCCCCTTCCCTCGCCGGCACCTTACCCAATCTGGAGGCCTTTTGCGCAACCTACGAAACGGGCAGCTTCACCAAGGCCGCCCGCAGCATCGGTGTTACGCCGCAAGCCACGAGCCGCAGCGTGGCGCGCTTGGAGAGGGCGCTCGGCGTCACGCTCTTCCGACGCACGACCCGCAGCCTCGCGCCGACGGAAGCCGCGCGCCACTACTACGAGCGCTGCGCGCGAGCCCTCTCGCTGCTCTCGGACGGTGAACGTGAGCTATCGAGCAACGGCAGCGTCGCGGAGGGCCGCGTGCGCATCAGCGCGCCCACGACGTACGGCCACTACCGGCTGCTGCCAGCGCTGGCAGGCTTCGCCGATCGCTACCCCAAGGTGCGGGTGGATGTCGGTATCTCGAATCAAAACGTGAACCTCGTGCACGGCGGCTTCGATCTCGCGATCCGCCGCGGCCCAATCCGCGACAAGACCTTGGTCGCGCGAAAACTAGGAGAGTTCCCGCTCGGTGTATACGCCAGCCCCGCCTACCTCGCGCGCCAGGGAACGCCGAAAAGACCCGAGGATTTAGCGGAGCAGGCATGCGTCACGTTCATCATGCCCAGCACCGGGCGCGCGTTGCCCTGGGCGTTCGCCGGCCGTAAAAGCGTCGTTCCGGACGCGCGTTACCGTTGTTCGGAAGATGTGCTCGGCGTGATCACGCTCGCCTGCGCGGGCGTCGGGCTGGTTCAAGTGTTCGACTTTTTAGTCGAGGAGCACGTCGCACGCGGGAAACTAATCGAGGTGCTGGCTCCCTACCGCGGCCCAAGCCGTCCATTCGCGCTCGTATACCCGAAGCCGGTCAAGCCGGCGCCCGCGGTGCGCGCGATGATCGATTTCATCATACAGTCAGTGAGCTGAGCGGGCCTAGCGGACTGCTCCAGCGGTGTAGCGCAGCGCGAAGGCCAACCGGTCAGCGCTCTTCTCGACCTCCGCGCGTCGCAAGTCCGCGCCTCCGTGACCGGAATTTTTCTCGATGCGCAGGAGCACCGGACCGCCCGTACTCGCGTCTTGCATCGCGGCCGAGAATTTGCGCGCGTGCATCGGGTCAACGCGGTCATCGCTGTCGGCGGACAACATCAGGAGCGCGGGGTACTTCGTTCCGGGCGTGATGTGGTGATACGGGGAGTAGGCCAATAGCGTGCGGAAATCCGGCTCTTTTTCTACGGTTCCATATTCGGAGGACCAGGTGCGGCCGGAGCCGAATTTCTCGTAGCGCACCATGTCCAGCAGCGGGACGCCGCACAGCACGGCCGCAAACAATTCCGGGTGTTGCACCATCGAGGCGCCGGTCAGCAGCCCGCCATTCGAGGCACCGGAGATCACCAGGTGCTCGGGGCTGGTGTACTTGTTCTGGATCAGGAACTCAGCAGCGGCGGCGAAGTCGTCGAAGACGTTTTGCTTCTTATCCAGCATGCCGTCCTGGTGCCAGCGCTCACCGTATTCACTGCCCCCGCGCAAGTTCGCGACCGCGTATACCCCTCCGCGCTCCAGCCACGGGTAGATGCTGGCGGCAAAGCCCGGCGTCATCGAAACTTGGAAGCCGCCGTAACCGTACAACAGCGTGCGGTTCTGGCCGTTCTTCGGCAGGTCCTTGGCGCGCACGATGAACATCGTGACCGGCGTTTGGTCCTTGGACCGGTAGCTGACTTGTTCGACGAGGAACTTGTCTTTGTCGACCGGCACTTTGACTTCGCTGTACAGGGAGCTCTTGCCGGTCTTCAAGGAAAGCTCGAATACCTGATACGGCGTGGTAAAGGATTGGAAGGAGAAATAGGCTTCATCCTCGTTTTCACGACCGGAAGCCATGTACGCGGTGCCGATACCCGGCAGCGCAATGACCCGCTCAAGCTTGCCCTCCAGATCGCGGATCTCAAGGCGGCTAGCCGCCTTGCTCAAGTAGCTGATCGCCAGCCGACCACCTAGGATGGACACGTGGTCGAGCGTTGAGGTCGCATCCTCAGGTAGGATCTCGCGCCACGCGGCACGCTCCGGCTTATTGGGATCCGCCTTCAGGATCTTCCAATTCGAAGCACCCTCATCCGTGCTGATGTACAGCGCACCGTGATGAGCAATGGCGGAGTAGTGCGCCTTGAAGCCGGTCGCGAGCGGAATGAATGGGCCGGGCTTGCGCAGATCTTTGAAGTACAGCTCGTTCCCACTCCAGCCTTGCTGAATGGCGAGGAACAGCGTGCTGCCGTCTTCGGAAATGTCCACCTCCAAGAATTGCGACGGGTTACCGGTTTTGGCACGGACGACTTCGTCCGTGTTCGGGTTAGTCCCCAGCTTGTGAAAACGCACCTCGGCATGGCCCGGCAGATCCGCAATCGGAATGGCCGGGTCGGTCGGGAGCCAGGTGTAATAGAAGCCGTCCGCGTTCTTCGTCCACGCGGCCGACGCGTACTTTGCGCCTAAAATCCTGTCGATGGGGGATTCGACGCCACTGCCCACGTCGATCACGTGCAGCGTGGCCTCGTCCTTGTTTCGCTCGTGCACGGTGTACGCGACTTTCTTGCCGTCGTGGCTCACGCGCCAACCACCCAGTGAAGACGAGCCGTCCGCCGACCACGTGTTGGGGTCGAGCAGCACTTTCTCCGCACCCGCTTTGCCTTCCTTGAAGTACGCGATGGCCTTCTCTTGAGCCGCGCTGCGTCGCGTAAAAAAGTACCGTCCCCCGCGGTGCGCGGGCGCCGACAAGTCCTCCACGTACATCAGCTCTTTGAGCCGCGCCGCGATGGCGTCACGCTCCGGCAACACCGAAAGCTCGCCCCGCGCCAACGCATCTTGCGCCGTCATCCACGCTTTGACGGCTGGATCCTTGTCGTATTCCAACCACCGATACGGATCCTTGACCTCCGTGCCGAACAAAACATCGCTCACGGGACCAGGCTTGTTGTCGGGATAGGGCAGCATTTTCTTCTGGGTAGCGACGGCACGCGCAGGCGCGCTCGCCGACGCGAGCGGAGCACGTGCGGGTGGAGTGATTGGAAGTGCAGGCTCGGCGCAGCTAGCGGCGAGGGCGAGAAAGAACGAAGCCGAACAGAGACGCACAGTGTTCACGACGTGAAGTGAAGCGCCATGCGTGAGACAGGGCAAGCGGGCGGGGACAGCCGGTGCGGATCGCCGCGCGCCGCGCCACATTCTCCACAAACAACCGTGTCAGCCCGTGCCAGTTCGGCGCGCCGCGTGGCTTCGAAACCCCGGCACCGGGCACCAGCGTGACCGAGCGCTCCTCGACCGCAGCGCACGGCGCCTTGGCGGCCGACGACTGCGCCCCCCCCGAACACCTGCGTTGTTTGGACCGCGCCCTCGCCTTGCAGCACCTTCATCGAGCGCGACGCTGCACCCGAATCGCGCTCTGACCCGAAGGCGTCAGCCGCGGCGCAATCGCCGCGTTATCGCGGCGATTGCGCCGCTATTGCGAGACGTCATTCGAAGCGCAGGGCAACGGCTTGGCTACTTCTTCATTTCCATCTGCATGCCCATGTTCAGCTCTTTCTTCAGTTCGGGCTTCTTCACTGCGGGCTTCGGGGCTTCCGGCTTCTCGACAGCGGGCTTGGGTTCCGCCTTCACTTCCGGTTTCGCCACTGCCTTCTCTTCCTTCTTCTTCAGGTCCTTCTTCTTCTCGGCGACCTGCACCTCGGCCTTGGCGTGCGCGATCACGCGGCGGTTCTGGGCACGGCCCTCGTCCGTCTTGTTGTCGGCAACCGAGCCCTCCTGACCGAAACCAAGCGAATTCAGGCGAGGCGCATCCACGCCGCCGGCCACGAGCGCGGCCTTCACAGCGTCAGCGCGCTTCTGCGAGAGCTTCTTGTTCGCAGCCGCGGCGCCCACGTTATCCGTATAACCCTCGATGGTGACCTTGGTATCGGGGTACTTCTTCATGAAGGTGGCAACCTTCGCGATCTCGCCGCTGGCATCGCCCTCGATATCGGCTTTGCCTGTCACGAAGTGAACGTCCAGCCCGATGGTGACTTCCTTGTCGAGCTTCTTTGTGCAGCCCGCGTCGTCGACCACGACGCTTTCCGGCGTGCCGGGGCACTTGTCGAGGTAGTCCGCGACGCCATCCTTGTCGGCATCCAGCGGACACCCCGTGCCATCAACAGCAACGCCAGCGGGCGTCGCGGGACATTTGTCAGCATCGTCCACCACGCCGTCCTTGTCCTTGTCCGTGTCCATCGGCGCCACGACTACCGGCGGCGGCGGCGGCGGCGGCGGCGGCGGCGCGGGCGGCGGTGTCAACGGCATGCCGTCGCAGCCCGGGAAGATATTTTCAGGAGCCCACTGCCCGCTATGGACGCATTCGCCGTGAGCACCAACGGCGACCTCACCAGTGGCAGTCGTCACGTAGCCAGCATGGGCAAACGCGGATGAAGATACGGCCAGCACCAGAGCGATAATCGAGATTCTCATTCAAGCTTCCTTATTGATGGGGCGCGCGGCCCGGCGCATGATTACCATTAGCCCACAGCAGGCGTCTCGAAGGTGTAGCCTACGAATTGTTTCGCATTGTGGTTACCCTGGCGCGCCGCAGTCGAGACTCGAGTTTCACCGGTGAATTTCCCTATTTTTGAGCGTCAGTCCAGACTTCGAAGGACTGAAACGCGGCGCCGCCGCGCTCGTCGTTGACGGTGAGCCAGACCGTTGTGGGGACGTCACTGTTTAGCGGAGGACGGAAATAGGAGCCGTGGTCCGCAATGAACCCGGTGCTGCGGTCGTTGACGAGTTCCGTGGCTTCCTCGAATGCGCCGGCGGTGGCGTAGTAGTTCGCCCACAGGATCTCGTTTGCTCCGACACCGGGCAGCGGCTCAGCACTCGCGGGATCGACATCCGGCGTGATCAAGATCTTGGCACAATTGCCAGACGTGCAGGCGGGCAAGACCGGCGTGCAAGTGCCTTGGCTGCCGCAACGCTCATCGAAGCCGGCCAGTGCCACGTCGACCAAACCGGCGCAGTCCGCATCGCTGCGGCACGCGCTCGTGTCGAGCGCGGTGCTCCCCAAGTGGACACCGGTGAGGACCGGATTCGAATTGGTCACGCCCTCGTAACTGTACAGCGTGGTGAAGCCCGTAACGAATCCCTCGCGACCGAGGGAGGCGCCGGTCTGTGGATCGACGCAGTCGATGGGTAGGCGATCCGTGAAGCTCAACCGAGGCCGCAGCTCTCCGGCGCACACCGCGAAAAACGCATAGGAAACGCCAAAATGAATGGTGTCTCCAGCTTGTTTGGGGGCGGCGCTGAGGATGTTGCCCGGCACGACCAAGTCATAGTGGGTGCCGGTGCCGAACACACTGGGCGGCAAGCTAGAAGCCGGTGTGTCCACCGCGCGCGGGCTCAGGCGCGCCGCGAGCTGCCCGAGCAGCGGATAGCAGCCGAAGTATTGGCGCGTGGGCGGGTTGTGACAGCCCGCGAGCCATACCACTTGCAACGACCGGGCTGCGCCCCCATCCGCACTGCCCGACGCGCCATCAGCCACCACGAGCTCGAGCGCTGACGTTCTGCCAGGCGCGCCGGACGCTGGCTCAGGCCGTACCGCGATCACGCGCAGGGTATCGATCTTCGATTGCGGCGTGAAGTTGTTCGCGCAGCCGCTGAGCACGCACGCCCAGGCCAGTAGTACAGCCGCCGCCCAACCCAACGAGAGCAGTTTCGGCGACTTCACAGTTCCCCCCGCACACCCAAACTTGGGATGATGGGTAGACTGGCGCTCTGCGGTTGGCTGTGCGAGAAGTCGTAGTTGGACTGCAGGAAGTCCGGATTCTTGCGGTTGTATGCGTTGATCAGATCCAGGTACACCCCGAGCGTCCAACTGGCGAATACGAAACGCTTGTCGACGCGCACATCCAGCTGGTGAAAAGCGGGCAAACGCTCACTATCTAGGGGCCCTTGCACGCACACATAAGACGTACCGGTGCTACTGAACAACGAGGAGCGGCAGGGCGTGTACAGGTTACCGGTCACGTAGCGGAAACGCATGCCGAGCTCCCAGCCGCGCCCGAGTCGATAGCTGCCAAGTGCGGTCAGGATGTGCGTTTGATCGAGTTCGAACAAGCGCGAGGGTTGACCTGGGACCCACGTGCGCTCCGAGCGAGACAGCGTGTACGACACCCAGCCGAAGAAGTGTTCGTCCGCCGCGTAGCGCAGCATCAACTCGGTGCCGATAATCCGACCTTTCCCGTAGTTGTTGTAGTCAACCACGCCGCGCGCGTTGGGTTGGGCGGAGATCAGATTGTCCAGCAGGTTGTAGAAGCCCTCAACCGAGAGTTTGACTTGCGCACTCAGCTCTTGCTCCACGCCGAGCGAATTCTGAAACGAGCGCTGCGAGCGGAGCTGCGTGCTCGGGTTCTTCACGATCATGGCGACGAGATCCGGCGCTTGTTGAAACAAACCGCTACCCGCCTTGAGCACCGTGCTGGGCGTACCCGGCACGAGCGTGTAGCGCAGGGCCATGCGCGGACTGACGTCCAAACGCCCTATTTCGAAGGTGTAGTCCGCGCGGACGCCGTTCACGAGTTGCCAACGGGCCGTCGGACGCAACTCCATTTCAGCGAACAAAGCGGGGTTCAAGAACAACGCGTGACGGTTGAATTGATTGCTCGGCAAACTGACGGACATGCCGATGTCCGGCGCGTCGATGCCTGCCGTGTCGGGGAACGCGCCATACGCGCGGTACGGCGATGCCAACACGTCCCAACCGCTGCGCAACGTGACACCGCGCCACAGCCTCCACGCCACCTCACCGCGGGTGATCACGCTCTGCGCAACGAGATCAACGTCACTCGAGCTGAGCGCAAAGCGCTGGTGGCTGCGCGCGACGGACACGGTCGCGTCCAGCTTCACGTCCGGCGCCAGACGCGCTTTGTAGATCACCCCGACGCCGATGGTCGCGTTGATAGTATCGAGCTTACCACCCGTGGCCGAGTTCTTGTTGATCAGCGCGAAGCGATCATCGAAGCCGAGGAGCCCAATACGCAGGTAGCTGTCCGGCGTGGGGCGGCGATCGAAGATCAGCTGGTAGTCGTAATAGACGGGCGCCGCGGTGATGTACGTATCACGCTGGTTGAGCAACGGCCCGAGCCAGGCGTCGATGTGGCTGCGCCGAAAGCCGCCGATGAAGTTCCAACCTTTGAGCCCGGGCACGGGGCCTTCGGCCATCACGCGCGCGTCAATCAGGTCGATTTGAGCCAAACCGTGATAACGACCGTCGGCGCGGGTTTCGCGCAAATGCGCGTCCACCACGCCGGCCAGAGCGCGGCCGTAGCGAACGCTGAAGTTGCCGGGGTAAAAATTGACTTCGTCCAGCATCTCCGTCGGGACCACGCTGGATAGCCCGCCAAAGTGATACACGTTGGGGATCCACAGGCCGTCCACGAACACCGGCGTGGTTTGGTCGGCATTCCCGCGCACGACGAGCAAGCCGGACAGCGCCGGAGTGCGTGACACGCCAGGCATGTTCTCGATGCCGCGTAGCGCGTCACCCGAAGTGCCGGGGCTCATCGATAGCTCGCGGCGCGACACCGCGTGACGGGTGACTTCTCGCGTCGGGCGAGTCCCCTGCACGGTAATCGTCCCGCTGCTGCTACTGAGTGGCACGAGGCCGTAGTTGAGTTCGCTATCTTCGCCATCCGTCAGCTGCTCGGTGGTGCCGACGACATCAAAGCCCGCCGCTTCGATCGACACGCGATACGTGCCAGCGGGGAGCTCCCCGCTGTCGAAGCGACCGCCGGCATCCGTCAGGCGCTCCACGAGCACGACTTCGGCGCGCGAAAAGCGCAGCCGCGCACCGGCGAGCGGGCTTTTACTACCGGCCACCGTCACGCTTCCGAAAACCCGCCCGGCCCGCTTCGGTGCGGCGTTGGCAGCGGCGGGCGCGGGCGGCTGAAAATGGAACGAATAGCGGTACAAAATCCGGGATTTTACGGGTTGGTCCGCGCGCCGCGCCGGCTGAAAGACGAAGCGCAAAGCGGCGCTTTGCGCAGCTTCATCGAACCCGTGACCAGCGGATTCGGACACCGTCGCGTTCGTCACGTGACCGGCGGCGTCGATGTCCAGGGCCAGCACGACATTGGCATCGAGGCGCGCTGCCAGGGCTTCGGGCGGATAGGGCGCGGACTCGAAGTGCGTGAGCTCGGGCGGCGTTACCGCGGAGCGCGAGGCGGGCTCCGCCGTTGCGGGCCGGGGCGCAGCGCCTTGCGCGTTGGCGCGCGCCGGCAGCGCGAGCACCCAGCTCGAGGCAAACACCACCACCGCGTACAACCCAAACCGCATCCGAAGTATCCCGCACCCAGTCACGCGGGCCTGCCCCGCGCGGGCGCACCGTACAGCATCCGCGTGCGCTTTGGATAGTGGAATTGGCCGCCGGCGGGACGGGCGACGGCGACGCACACGAGAGGGCCAGCGAGCCGAAGGCCCGCGAACGGCCGACGGACGATGACTCAGCGCCCCCCCTGCCGCAAATGCGCGACTCGAATTCAGACGCTGATCTTGCTGACCTTGCGCACGCTGAGCCAAATCATGAGCACCGCGAAGACCACGAGGCACAGCAGGTGCGGCAGGAGCTCCAGCGGGCCCGCGTTGCGCAGCACGATGCCACGCATGATCGCGACCATGTGCGTCGTGGGCAGGAGCTGGCCGATGACCTGCAGAATCAAGGGCATGCCGTTGAGCGGAAACAGGTAACCCGACAGGAAGATCGACGGCAAAAAGAGCATCTGCACCTTCTGCTGCGCTTCTTGCTGAGTGGTTGCCGTGGTCGAGATGTACAAGCCGAGCGCCAACAGCGCCACCAAGTACAGCACCATGATCCCAAACAAAAAGATCAGACTGCCACGGATCGGCACGCCGAAGCCAAAGCGCATGATCGCCAAGATCATGGCTGTGTCGGCCAGGCCTACGAACAAGTAGGGCACGACTTTACCGAGCATCAACCCGACTGGGTTCACTGGTGTAACGAGCAGCTGCTCCATGGTGCCCTGCTCGCGCTCGCGCACAATCGAGCCTGCGGCGAGCATGACCGCGATCATCTGCAATATGACGGCGACGAGGCCGGGGATGATGAAGTTGGCGGTGCGCCCTTCGGGATTGAACAAGATAATCGGTTGAGCGGCGAGCGGCACCCCAGCGCGCGGGTTCTGCGCGACGATGGCCAGGTTCTGATTGGCGATCACGCCGTTGGCCGCGGCCAAGGCACCAGACGCCACAATCGAGTCCGAGCCATCGATCAACACCAGGATTTTCGCGGGCACGCCACGCGCCCGTTTCTCGTGATAGTCCGGCGGAATGACGATACCCACGCCCGCGCGCCCAGCGACGATTTCAGTGCGCGCGTAGAGAGGGTCCGCAGTCACCGTCTTGATCGCGAAGGTTTTGGTGGCGCGCAGTTGATCCATCAACTCACGCGATTGCACGGAGCGGTCTTGATCCACCACCACCGTGGGCACGTCATGCACGGTTTGATCGATGAAGCCGTACATCGTGAGCTGCATCAAGGGCATCATCACGGCCAAAAACAGGATCGACTTGTTCCGGCGTATATGCAGGATTTCTTTACGGAAAATGGCCAAGAACGAGGTCATCATGCGGCACCTGTGCGGCGCGCGGCGGCGGCCTCTTCGGTGAGCGTCACGAACACGTCCTCGAGCGAAGGCGCGATTTCACGCAGGTGCGCGCGATCGAAGCCCGCTTTGACGAGGTGCGTCGAGAGCTCAGTGTCGTCCAGGTTGCGGTCGACGACGGCGTGCACTGCTTGGCCAAAGATAGTGGCGCCTTTGCAATAGGATTGCTGCTGCAGCCAGGCCAGCGCGCGCGCAGTTTGCGGCGTCTCGATCTCCAGTCGACGCGCGTCCGGCTGATTCACGGAGGGCAACGCCTTGAGCTGATCCGGGGTTCCGGTCACGAGCAGCTTGGACAGGTAGATGTAGCCCACTTCACCGCAGCGCTCGGCCTCATCCATGTAATGGGTGGTGACCAGCAGCGTGATGCCCTCGGCGGCGAGCTGGAACAACAGGTCCCAAAGTTCACGACGCGCCACTGGGTCGATGCCGGCGGTGGGCTCATCCAAGAACACGACGCGCGGCTCGTGCAGCAGTGCGGCGCCGAGGGCCAAGCGCTGTTTCCAGCCGCCCGACAGATTGCCGGCTAAGCGATCCACGTACGGGCCAATGTGCGTGAGCTCGACCGCGGCGTCCCTGCGGAGTTTGCGGCGCGCCTTGGGCAAGCCGTAGATTTCAGCGTAAAAATCCAGATTTTCGAGCACGGTGAGGTCGGGATAGAGCGAGAACTTCTGGCTCATGTAGCCAATCTGTCGGCGAATCGCCTCGCCTTGCTCGACTACGTCCAAGCCGAGCACGCTTGCCTTGCCCTCCGAGGGCGCCAGCAGCCCGCACAAGATGCGAATTAGCGTGGATTTACCGGAGCCGTTCGGGCCCAGCAAGCCGTACACCATGCCGCGCGTGACGGTCAGGTTCACGTCCTTCAGCGCGGTCACGTCTCCGAAACGACGCGTCACGTTGTCGACCTGGATGACCACGTCGGCCCCCGGGCTCCGCTTCGACTCCGCGGGCGCGCCGACGCTCGTCACTTGGGAACCCGAATGAAGGCGGCCATCCCAGCGCGGAGCTGCTCGAACCCGTTGCGCAGCCCGACGCGCGTCGCGAACACCTGGTCGGCCCGCTCGTCCGCCGTTTGCAGATTGCGCGGCGAGAACTCACCCACGTCATTGATGTGCTCGACCACCCCTTGAAAGGTCTGGTCCGAAAACGAATCCACGGAAATGGGCACGGCTTGCCCAATCTTCAGGTGGCCGAGCAAGGTTTCGGGCACGTAGATGCGCACGTACAGCTGCTTTTCCTCGAGCAGTACGGCAGCGGTCGCGTTGGCGGCAATGATGTCGCCGGGGCGTAAATCCAGCGCCTCCACCCGCGCCGGCAGCGGCGATGAAATCGTCAGTTCGTCGATCAGTGATTGGATTTGGTCGACCCGGCCCTGCGCGCCGTCCACTTGCGCTTGAGCCGTCTTCAAGTCTTCCGAGCGCGCTCCAGAAGCGACCAACTTCGCCGATGCCGACTGCTCCATGTCGCGAGCCTGCGCTTGCTCGACCTCCGTGCGACGCGAGCCGTTCTTGAGCTGATCGAGCTGATGCTTGAGCGCATCCCGCAGCGCGACGGCGCCCTTGAGCTCCATGTTCACGTTGTCCACGTCGACCTTGGCCGTGGCTCCCGATTGATCGAGGGCGTGCATGCGGTCCGCCTCCAACTGCGCCTTCTCAACCGCGACTTCTTGCACGGCCAAGCGCGCTTCGGCGGCCGCCACTTCTTCCGGGCGGGAACCGGCGACCGCTTGAGCGAGCGCGGCCTTCGCGGTGAGTGCGCGCGCGCGTGCTTCGGCAAGCTCCTCCGGGCGCGCGCCCTTTTGCAGTTTCTCGAGGTTGGCTTGCCATTCCACGAGCTGCGCCCGCGCCTGCACGAGCTGGGCAGGGAAATCACTCGGCTCGAGAGTGATGAGCGGTTGTCCGGCGTTGACGGTGTCCCCTTCACGAACCAGCACACTCTTGATGCGACCACCCACGCGCGAACCAACGGAGATGGTGCGCGCCTCGACCGTGCCGCTCCACTCGTACGGCATTCGCTCACGGTAAACGCGGTACCCGCCGTACGTCAGCCCAAGCAGCGCGGCGATGAGCAGCAGATTGCGCCGCTTCTTGCTCGCATGGGGCTTCTTCGCTTGCTCGTCGCTCATGCTGCACCGCTCGTGGCCGAGGTCATGGCGTGCCTAACTAGCCCGAAACCAGCCTCAGTAACTGTGAAGAAACCTTGCATGATGCGGATCTTCCCGGCTGGAGGGCGCAGCGGGTGGCTCCCGCCACTGGTAAATAGCCAGACCCGCGTTAGAGAGCAGCGGCGTGTACTGTGAAAACATTGACGTCGCCGAGCCGGTACCCGCCGACGTCAACAACGTGGTGGCCCACCGAAGGCGCCCTGCCCCCCCCAAAGCAACTTTGGCGTCTGCCCCTGGGCGATGGCCCCACCGCACGCCGAGCGGCTTTGGAAACTCAGCGAAGCGTGGACTGGCGTCGCGTTCGGTGCCTGATCGTGTCGAAATTGCGCGGAGCGCACTGCCGAGCGGCACGGCATTCATCTTGCTTTGCATGGGTTGGTGTCCACTTCGCTCCCCGTCCCTGGCAATCTCGCCTTCGCCCCAGGCGCGATAATCGGCGGGAAGTACCGCATCGAGGGGGTTTTGGGAGCGGGCGGGATGGGGGTGGTACTCAGCGCGACACACTTGGAATTGGGCGCGCATGTGGCGATTAAGATCGTGCGTGACGACCTGGCACAGCACGAGGAGGTCGTGTCGCGCTTGCTCTTCGAAGCGCGCGCTGCCGCGCAGATGCGCAGTGCTCACATCGTGCGCGTATTGGATGTGGCGCGGCTCGACTCGGGCGCGCCCTACATCGTCATGGAGCAGCTGGAGGGTTTGGACCTGGCGGCGCTGCTGGCTGAAGGCGGCCCCCTACCGTTCGAAGATGCGGTGAACTACCTGGTTCAAGCGTGTGAGGGTTTGGGCGAGGTGCACGGGCTGGGCATCGTGCACCGTGATTTGAAGCCGGAGAATCTGTTTCTGGCGAACACGCCGGAAGGTCTCGTGCTCAAGATTCTGGATTTCGGGATCTCTAAGAATCTCGGCACTTCGGCCCGCGATCCGCGCTCCACGCTCACGAGACAAGGCACGACACTCGGCTCGCCCTTTTATATGTCGCCCGAACAAATGCGGGCCTCGCCCAACTTGGACGCGCGCGCGGACGTTTGGTCTCTGGGCGCGATTCTGTTCGAGCTACTCACCGGTCGTTGTCCGTTCGAAGCTGATTCAGCGGCAGCAGTGTGCAGCAAGGTCATGGTCGACGACGCACCCTCAGCGCGTGACTTCACACCGGACACGCCGGAAGAGCTGGATCTCATCATTCAACGGTGTCTGCAAAAAGAGCCTGAACACCGTTTTCAGAATACGCGCGAATTGTCGAGCGCTCTGCGCGACTTCCAGCGCGTTGCTACTGCTGCTGCAGCTGCTGCTGCTACTGCTACTGCTACTGCTACTGCTGCTGCTGCCGGGCCAAGCGTCCCGCCTGGGTTCGAAACAACGCGACCGTTGAACATCGCCAGCACGCTCGCCTTAGCGGCAATCAGCGCGCTGCTCGTATTCGCCGCGGTCAGCTTCTGGCGCCTGCAGGGCCGAACCGAGTGGGCGCGTTGGTCGGGAACCAGCGCGATTGCCGCCGAAAACTTCAAAAAGAAAGCACCGAATTTGCAAGCGACGCGACGCGCTGGCGTGTCGCCGGAACCGCGCGCGGTTCCGGTTAGCCTAGCGGCGGCGAGTCCCGTACCCCCGGCGGCGTCAATCGCCGTCAGCTCCGTCAGCTCGCATCCACCCGCGCTTGCAGCAGCAAGTCCGGTGCCTCACTACGAGCGTCTCGCGGTGCCAGAGCAACGCGAGACGACGGAAGACGACGTCGAGGCCCGCTACGGTCTGTAGGACCTCACCAGCAATGGGCAGTGCGCTTGCTGACGACGGCTATCGGGCGACAGGTGGGCGCACGCAGACCGCAGTGCGGCACTGGCCATAGGTGGAGCTGACCGCGCCACTCCACTCGTGCGCAGCCGCTCAGAGCGCACGCAAACTCAAAAAGGCAGCGCGCATACGGCGAATTGAACAACGACGCCGCGCCAGCAGACCCTGAGCCCAAGTTCCACCGCGCGCTAACGCTTCGCGCTATGATGCGCGCATGACTTTCGGTGGCCTTCGGCGAGCCTTCCTTAGCGCGCTGTCGGCCTTGCTGCTCTGCATTGCCGTGCTGGCACGCGCTGAGGAGCCACCCCCTCCGCAGCCGGCGACCGTACCGATCCCAAACAACAAGGGCGGGGAATTGCCGGCGGTACCCAACCCGAGTCCGTTGGTGTTGGGCGGCGTGCCCGGAGTCGAAATGTTGATCGGACAAGACGAGGACTTGGCGTCGCCGCCTGTGCTCTGGAAGTGGTCTCGCTTCACGACCGTGGACTACTTCGTCACGGGCGCAGGGGGCGCGTTGACGTTGACTGCGGCCATCGTCCAGCCGCGCTCCGTGCACTCGGTATCGGGCGGCATTCTGTTCGACAATGCGGCGCGCAACGCGCTGCGTGCGCACAGCTTGCAAGCGCGCTACCAATTCCGCGACGCTTCCGACGTCGGTTTGTCGCTCGCGGTAACGTGGCCGTTCTTTGCGGACTCGCTCACGACGGCGTGGTGGTACCGCGGCAGCCGGGATGTCGCCGAACAGATGGCGTTGATTGACTTGGAAACGCTGGCTGTCGCGGGCGCATTGCAAGGCGCGAGCAACGTGTTGGTCAGCCGTGAGCGCCCCTACGGGCGTGATTGCGGCACCACAGAACTCCCCGAGAATGCCATCGATTGTCGCAGCGGCCAGCACTATCGCAGCTTCTTCAGCGGCCACTCCACGTTCAGCTTCGCAGGTGCAGCGCTGATCTGCGTGCACCACTTGGAAAATGACTTGCTCGACACGCCTTGGGACGCGCTGAGCTGCGCTGGCGGGTACGCCGTGGCGGCCACGACCGCGACGTTTCGAGTCGTGGCCGACGTGCACTACGCGAGCGACGTGATCCTGGGCGCGCTCGTCGGTACCGCAGTAGGTTATGGCGTACCGCTGCTTCACTATCGTCAGCTGAGGAGTGCACACAGCGGCGACGCCGGCAGCCGAGTACAAGTCACTGTCGTGCCAACCGCTGGCGGCCTGGGCGTCATGGGAATATTTTGAGGCCATTGCGAGACTCAGGGTGCCTCGTGCTCATGCTCGTGTGCATCGCAGGCGCAGCCCGCGCCGAACCGCTCCCGTCGACCGCGACCGCCGCGGCAGCGCCGCCGCTTGTGACGGACGAGAGCAGGCCTCCGCTCGGTATCTTCCCGACGTCGCAAGACGCGCTCATTGATCCACGCATGGCGCGCTCGTGGGGTGAGCTTCCAGCGCGTTGGTTCGTGTCGACGGCCTTCGACGTCGGCTTCGTGTACGCGCGCCCCCGCGTCTCTGCGGGCTACGGCCGGCCCTTCACCTCCTGGGTCGGCGTGGACGCCAACCCGATCGTATTGGGTGCCGGCCTGGGTATGTACGGCGGGCTGCGCTTCGAGCTCCCGCATCTGGATCTACGTCTGGGACCACGCTATTTCGTGTCCTTCCAGCACACCTACCTGGACAACCGCGATAGCTACAATCGCCTCCAACTAGAGACCGAAGGCGGCCAGAAAGCGAAAACGCTCACCTACGAAGCCGAGCTGGATATGTCACTGCCGCTCGGCCCGGGCACACTGCTCGGCCGAGCCAGCGTGTCTTACGTGAGCGGCGTGCCCGCCGACCAAAGCGTGTTCGAGGAAACGCTGCACGTGATCGTCAAACCGCCCTTGGTGTGGCGCGCTCGCGGCGGGTATGCCCTACGCCTCGGTCACTATTCGCAACATTCGATCGGCTTCGTCGTGGACGTGTTGGATGTGCCGAAACGCGATGACTCCGTGACGTTGCGCGCGGGACCGGTGCTGCGCATGGTGTTGTCCCGGCGCGTCGAAGTACGCGGGAGCTTCGTGGTGACCGTAAGCAGTCCCGATAAAATCGGCCTCGTGGGCGGGGATTTCACGGAGCTCGGCGTGCGCTACCGCTGGGCCACCGAGTAAATTCCGTGTTCCGCACCTGGCGAGATTCGCCGTGTGCGTCCGGCACCAGCTTCAGACGCGCAGGACCCACGCGCGGCGAAGCTGGAGGAAATCACATGCGGCAATTTCGCAACGGGCGTCCCGCGAACCCGCACTTTTTTCGACTTGTCTCGCGCTATCTAAATCGCGCAGATTGATCGTTCAGCATCAGACGGCGTGGCCGTCTGATGAGGGTACGGAGCGGTGGAGTTTGGCGAACCTAGAGCAAGCCTCCGAGGTGCAGAGCGGTTCGATCCGCGTTCTCGTCGTGGACGACGACGACGTGCTGCTGCGCGCATTGCGCCGCGTGCTCGGCGTACAAGGCTTCGACGTCGACACAGCGGCGGACGGGCGCGCCGCGCTGCGCAAACTAGAAGTGCGCGAGTACGACGTCATGCTCCTCGACCTGCGCATGGGCGGCATGGACGGCATGGAGGTGTTCGCAGCCACGCGCGGTCATAACGCGCCAGCCACGATCCTTCACTCCGCGCACATCGACGTGCAAACGGCAGTGCTGGCGACGCGCGCTGGCGTGCAAGATGTGATGCAGAAGCCAGTGCCGGAAGAAACGCTCGCCGCGCGCATTCGCGAACTGGCCGCGCTACGCAGCGCAGCGCAACAGCGCCCCGTGTCGGTGCCTATCGACGCCGTCGCGCACGACAGCCTGGCGCGCTTGGTCGGCAGCAGCGCGCCCGCCGGGGAGCTGCGCGAACACATTCGGCGCCTCGCGCAATTCAGGGAGGTGCCGGTGATGGTTCAAGGCCCGACGGGCACCGGCAAAGAACTCGTCGCACAAGCAATCCACGCGCTCACCTGCCCTGATGAACCCTTCGTGAGTGTGAACTGCGCCGCGGTCCCCGAAAACCTGATCGAGAGCGAGCTGTTCGGGCACGAGGCTTTCGCCTTCACCAATGCCAAGACCCCGCGCGTTGGGCTATTCGAGGAAGCTGGGCGCGGCACGCTATTTCTTGACGAAATCGGAGAAATGCCGCTGACCCTGCAGGCCAAGCTGCTGCGCGTCCTGGAGATCCGCCAGTTTCGACGCGTCGGTGGCACGCGCACGCACGTGCTCGCGGCGCGCGTTGTGAGCGCAACGAACCGCACCAGCAGCAGCTCGCTCGGCGCCGCGATGAGGCCGGATCTATATTTCAGGCTCGCGGGCTATGCCATTCGCACGCCCTCCTTGCTGGAGCGCATGTCGGACGTACCCCAGTTGGCGCGCCACTTCTTGTATGACTTCTCCAAGCGCCATCGGCTAGGCCCGCTCTCGCTCCGGCCGGATGCGCTCGAACTACTGCTATCGCATGACTGGCCGGGCAACATCCGTGAGCTGCGGGCAGTGCTGGAAAACGCGAGCATCGTCGCCCGCGGCGGGCAGCTTGCGCGCGACGATATCGAAGGCGCCTTGCAAGCGCGTTCCGGGTTTTCGCACGACGAGTCCGCCACCCAGCGCATCGCCACTCGCCATGAGGACTTGGCTCCGCCTTCGAGGCCACACGTCGTGCGGGCTTCGCCCAGTGCCCGCTCCGGGTCACTGCCCGATCTACAGCGGGAGCTCATTTTGCGGGCTTTCGAGGGCTCCCAGCGCAACCTATCGCGCGCCGCAAACGAATTAGGCATTCCACGATCCACGCTGCGCGCGCGACTGAAGCGCTACGGCGTGCGCTGAGCGCCGCACTGCGCAGTCCATCGTACGACGAACCGGAAGTCCGTTCCGGCTTGTCGTACGTCGAGACAGATCGAGTACTGAGCACAGATTTGCCGTGCTGGAGGGTTTCTGCGGCCCTCACCTCGCGGGCCGCGGAAACCCTGAACACACATCTGAACCGAAGTACTCGTGCAGCGCGACGGCCCCATACTTCACTTCAACTCACTTGCGCTGCACTCGCGAGTGCGCAAAAAGCGCTCCAATTCGAGGCGGGCCATGGCTAGATTCGTTTCTTCCGGCGCGAATACCAAAAGCGCGAACTCGGTAGCCCCGAGCGGGCGAATCAAGTCACAGTGCGTGGTCGTAGACACGACCAGCTCTTCGACACCTTCCGCCTGAGCGCACAGGCTGAGGGTAGCAGCCTCCTGCCGCAGCACTTGGGCGGCCGTGCGCGCCAGATCCCCTATTGGACAGTCCGCTCGGGAAGCCGAGCGCAGCACCACGCCGGTGGCGGTGTTGACAACGGCGATGGCGCGCGCGCCGCTTGGCAGGCCGATTTCAGTCGCTTGCGGGGCCAACTCACCGGGGGCGAGCGAACTGGGACGCCAGGTCTTGCGGGCCGTCGGCCATTCCGATTTGCCGACCTCTGGAACCGGCGCGTTGCGCGCGATCTCGTCTTGCACGCGCATCGCCTCCATCACGATGAAGCCCAAAGACTTCTCGATCGCGCGCTGGCTCGCTTCTTTCGGCACCGCGATGGCAATACTCGGGTTCGGCCAGGCGATAATAGCGATCGCTGCGTCCTCACCGTGCAGGCTATCGGTGTGCGCGTTGATCAGCTCCCCCTTGCGAATCACGAGCACGCCGGCACGCTCTTCACAAGCCACCGCCAGGCTACACGTCTTGCGTTCCATCTCGAGCAATTGAAGAAATGAAGCCAAACTCACGTTGTGCACGTGCCCGCGCACGCTCTGGCTCACGGCATCGGTCAGGCGCGCGAGCACCGCCTTCACATCTACCGGCTTCGTGAAGTATTCGATGGCCCCCAGTGCATTGACCTGCTCGGCCGTCTCCGGACTGCCACAGCCGGACATCGCAAATACCGGTACGCCCGGGCTGTTGTTGTGGACCCACGCCAAGAGTTCGAAGCCGTCCATCTCTGGCATGCGCAAGTCGGTCAACACCAAGTCGATGCTCCGCTCCGTCATCAGCTTTTTGGCTTCGATCCCGTTACGAGCGCGCAGCACGACGAGATCCGGTCGCCGATGAGAGAGACCGCGCGCCAAGGCGCGCGCCTGTTCCACGTCGTCCTCCACGATCAGGATGCGAGTCACGCGGAGACATCCCGCGGGCGCGGCGGCATCAGGCTACCGCCTGCGGCGCGCTGCCCCAACTGACTCACCAAACGTGCCGCGGCCGCTCGAGACGAGCACACACTCACGTAGCCCACCTCTTTCACGCGCCAGGTCACCAGGGCCATACGCCCACCCCATGTTGCCCGTGCTGCGCACGCGCTGGGATCGAAGGTACGTGCGACATCGAACAAGCCGGATACCCAGTTGCACAGCTCCACCAGATCTTGAACCGGCACATCGCAACTGCGATCCACGGCGATCACCAGCGCCCCCGACACCGAATCACTGCGCGCGAAGGCCGCGCCCGAGCACTCTTGGACGAGCGTGGTCCCCAGCTCCAACTGCGCGGCCGTGGCGCGTGCCGGGTCGTCCAGCGAGCCGAGCGTGGCCAGCACTTCACACGGAGAGAACGAGTATTTCGGATCGTAGCTGGTGCGCGCGTGTGCGGTGAAGTGGTCGGGCGTAGCGTTGGCGCGAGCCAATTGCGCGATGGCCTCTCCGTTGTGCTTGAACAGCGCGGCGCGTAGCCCGAGCTCCGATACCAAGCCGCTCGCGACGAGCGACTCACCCATCGGGCGACCATTGACCTTGCACTTCCGGTAGATGTCCTCGACGGCCTCACGCGCGAGCGGCGGCGTGCTCTGATTGCGCAGGATGTCGGTCAGGCGAATGCGCATGGTGCGCGCCACGGCCCAGCAAATCTTCCGTGAATCCAGCAGGATGATGCCCTCCTCCCCGAAGCGGAGCACACCGGTCGCGCCAGCCGGCAATTCATCAATGAACGCGAGTAACCTCAGCACGGACGCGATCAACCCTGGCCCGGCGTGGATGCTCGGCAACAAGCGGCTCGACTCGCCCATTTTCAGCTCCCCACCACGAGCCGCTCGCTCTGGTTGCGCACCGCCGTGAGCACCAAACCGATGCTGCCGCTGGCAGGGCTCACCGCAAGCAGCGCGAAACCAGGTCGCTGTGCCAAGCGTTGAATCACGTGCGTGTGCTTGGGGGAGATCACCAGGATCTCGGCGAAGGTGCCGGCACCTTCAGAGCCGCCCGAGCGATCCGAAAGGCGCTCCAGGCAGCTCGGGTCCACCGTACCGAACAGATCCGGCAACGTGGCCGCCAAGCCTTCGAGCAGCGCACCGAGTTCGTTCGCCACAGGTTCTTCGACCAGCGCGCCTGTGCGAATCCTGGCCACCGCATAGGCAATCTCGAGGGCGTTGATGGCGATCTCACCGCTCGGCGTGCGCTGCGAGGGCTGGAAGCTCAAGGCGCACCGCCATCGCTGGGCAAGAATAGCGAAAAGCAGGTGCCGCTCTCGTCGTCCGTCAACTCCAACACGCCGTCCAAGCTCTCGGCGGCCTGGCGCGCGACCGAAAGACCCATGCCAGGACTCTCGTTCTTAGTCGTGAAAAATGGGTCGAATACCAACTGACGCAGCTCAGCTGGAATGCCCGGGCCGTCGTCCCAAACGCGAACGCACACGTACAACGCGGAGCCCACGCGCGCGGCGTGTGGCAGCAGCGCGGGGAACGCGGTGACAATCACGCAGCGCGGGGTCGCCGACGCTTCCACTGCGTTGAGCAGCAAGTTGACGAAGATCTGCTCGATCACGATCGGATTGCCGCGCACCCATTCCGCGCGCGGCGCTACATCCACGCGCAGGCGGTGCGCGCCTTCCCGATAGTGCGTGCGCAGCGAGCCGTGGGCGCGATTCAATACCTCGCGCAGCGACACAGAGACGGACACGCTGGGCCCAAGGCGCGCATAGTCGAGCAGCGCGTCCACTGTGAGTTGCAAATTGGCGCTCGCCTTGGTCAGGTCGCGCAGCGTTTCCGACATCACTGTCGGAGCAATCGCACCTCCGCCCACTTCCAGAAAATCCGCGTTGTACACGACACTCGCGACCGAACTCCGAATGTCGTGCGCGATGCTGGCCACGAGCCGCTCGGTCACGTTCAACTGCTGCCGATGCAGGCGCTCGGCGAGCCGCGCATGCTTCGCCGACACCTCGGTAACGAGCAACAGGTACGAGCCGCGCGCAGCGTAATAGCGGGTGCAACTGAGCACGTCTTGGCGTGACCCAGGCGGCCGCCATTCCACGGTTTCCCCGACGTTTTCACGCTCCAGTAGGCGCCATAAGTCGGGCGGCACGCTCAATGCGGAGTAGTCGCTCGGCGAGATCCGCCGCAAGAGCGCGAGCGCCGAGGGTGTTGCAAGTTGCACACGGCCCACGTTGGAGCACAACGCGATCGGCGCTTCGACCGTCTCGATGTCGAGACCGCGAGAGGAGCCTGACGTCGCGTCGTCGAGTATGCCCACTTCGCCCATCGCGCTTGTCGTAGCAAGAGGCGCACCACGACTCACTCGACACGAGCACTCTCACAATTGTTGAACTTACATAGTCAGCGGCCAAATCGGCCATGACGGATTCGAGTCCGCCACGGCCGGTTCGGTCTACGCGCTGTGCAAAGCAGCCGCCTGCGCTGGCCATCATCGCGATCCTTGGGCACACGCGGGTTGGCGCGCACATTGCACCAATGCGCTTCCAACAGTGCCTGGTGATCGGTACCAGGCACCACTCGACATCGCCCCATTCCGATGCCGGGCTCAGGAAGTGTCGTTTTTTCAAGGAGGAGACCCAGTGTCAAACATTAAAGACTCACTAGCGAAGATCATGCAGCTCGATGGCGCGCTCGGCGCGTGTGTGGTGGACAGCAACAGCGGCATGATGCTGGGTTCTGACGGCGGCTCGGGTCCCATCAATCTGGAGGTCGCGGCGGCCGGCAATACGGAGGTCGTGCGCGCCAAGCGCA
>JBDTJC010000085.1:0-5377 GCA_039936055.1 Polyangiaceae bacterium
ACCCCGCCAACACCACGCGACTCCTGGCCAGCTACGACAGCGGCGACCACCTGCACCTCACTCCCAGCGGATATCAAAAGATGGCCGATGCCATTGATTTGAGTCTGCTGACGCCGTGAGGCGTGCGGCGCCGGGCGCCACCGTCAATACCGAAGCCAAGGCGGTGCCCGAGGAGCGCGCCACGAAGCTGAGCCCGAGCACTGAGAGTGACAGCGGTTGGCCGTCGCGCACCAAACGGAGCGAGAGCACTCAGCCCAGTGAGAGCGAGCCGCTCAGGATCGTCGGGTCCACGGACTGTCCGTAGCTAGCGCTGTCGACGCCGAAGGCTTGCTGGATCGAAACGAGCAAGCGATTGCTCGGTGTGCCTGCCTCTCCCAAATCAATGTGCTGACCGCCGCGCAGAGCTCCCCCCCAACCCCCAGCCAAGAGCGCAGGGATCTGACGTGAGCTGTGCTTCGCGGGATCACCCATGTCGCTCATGGCCACGAGCACGGTTTGGTCGAGCAAGGAAGATTCCGCCAGGCGCTGCAGGATACGCGCGATCTTTCCGTACACGTAGCGGTGTTGATGCGCCAGCAGCGACCACGAAGCGGGCACCCCACCAACGCCATCCGCACCAGAAGCCGCGTAGCGATGAGCCACGTCCGTGTGCACGTCCTCCGGCAAGGCCGGGTCGAAGTGGGTTCGGCTCAAATCAGCTAAAAACAAGGTACTGAAGTGAGTCACGTCACAGGCCATGGCCTGCACCATCATGTCGATCTGCAAATTCGTGATCGTGTCGAAGTATGGCTCGCCGCCCTGATACGAGCCTACCGCGGGGAACGCGGTCGCGTCCGGTTGTGCCGGAACGGTACAATCTACGGTTTGGCCCGAGATGCGCTTCTCCAGCTCGCGCAGCGCCGTCGCGTGTTGGTCGAGCTTGTCTTTCTCAGCCTGAGGAACGCGCGCCGCGAGGTCTGTGAGATCCTGAGTCCAATAGTCGAGCAGGCTCTTCCCGAGCTTGCGTTCCCGCTCCGCGCGACCCTGCGCTGCGGGGTCAGCGCCCACGATCCACTGGGAAAATGCCTGCGTGAAGGTGTCCGTCGGGTTGGTCAATTTCGGCAGCGCCGTGCCGCCTTTGGCGTACGAGATACACCAATCGAGCGCGGGGTCTGGATCCCCGACGCCGAGCACCAAGCTCGCGAGCGGCGTGTTTTGACCCAGGCCTTGTTCCACGGACAAAAATTGATCGATCGACGAATTGGTGCCGTTCGTGCCGCTGCCGGTCAGAATGACGCGCGAGGCGTCGTGCCCCGTGGTCGAGGACAAGATGCCCGCCGTGTGATCCAGCCCTTGCAGCGCGACAATTCGGTTCTTGAAGCTTTGTCCGAAGGTCTGCGCGTCGTCGAACGGAGAGAGCACGCTGTCTGGGTAAGTGAGATTGAAGTTCGCTTGCGGCACCCACAACTCACGCGCCATGCCGTGCGGCATGTACACACCGATGAAGTACTTGGCCGTACTGCTTGCGCTCTGCGCGCGTAAAGTTCGCTCACGCGGGAAGCAGAGCGCAGCCGCAGCGCCCGCACCCAGCGCAGTGAGCGCCGCCCGACGACCGATTCCCCTCGAAGCCCGACGCGTCATAGTGATTTCCTCGTCGCGAACCAGTCGCTCTTCACGTATTCTAGAAATAGCCCGAGTATCGAAGCGCGCCGTTCCAAGGGCAAGCTCGAGACGGAGTCGGCAAAGGCGAGCTCAACGTCGAGCGCGCTCTGGCCTGCGGCAAAGCGTACGATTTGGCGAGCCGCACAGGCGCGTACGTCTTCCGAGGTGGCGAGCGCCTGCGCGAGGTCCACGCTATTGCCGAGGGTGAGCGTCTTGCCACCGAGCGCGATGTCACCCGATGTGTCGATGGCTTGCCCCGATTCCGTGGTTCGAAGCCGGCCAATCGCATCGAAGTTCTCGAACGTGAAGCCCACGCCGTCCAGGTACTCGTGGCAACCCTTGCACACGGGATCAGTGGCGTGCTGCGCATACCGCTCGCGCGTGGTGGCGTTCGGATCGGGCGCAGGCGGCACGATGTCAATGTTGAGGTCCGAGGGTTTGGGCAACGAAGCGCACAGCAAGCGTTCGAGCACTGCCTTACCCCGGAGCACGGGAGCGCTCTCGGCCTCGTGAGCAAAGGTCGAAAGGAACGCGCTTTGCTGCAAAATGCCGGTGCGGCCGAGCTTTGCCAACGTCACGCGCGCGCCCGGCGTCGTGGGCTCGATGCCATAGAGCCCCGCGAGCCCAGGCGGCACGATGGTGTAGCCGCCCGCGAGCAGCGCGGCCAAGGAACCGCCCTGTCGCGACATCACGTCATCCACGAAGGCGTTGGTCTCATCGAACATCGCTTGGCGCAGCGTGGGAAAATCAGTGACGATGCGGCTAGATTTGGCGAGGCCGTCCAGGCGCACGATGCCGAACCACTCGGATACGAAGCGCTCGAACAAGAAGCGCGTATCCGACTTTTGCAGCAGCCGCGCCGCTTGGCTCTCGCGGTTTTGAGCGATGCGTAAATCGCCCCGAGCCGCGGCCGCGAGCAACTCGTCGTCCGGAGGTTGACCACTGATGAGCAGTGACAGCTCGGAGGCCAATTCGTCGTCGCTGAGCGAGAGGCGCCTCGCGCTCGGAGCGGTGCCCGAAGCCGCAAGCACGGGCGCGCCCAGCGCAGTGGTGTACAGGAATTTCGGGGACGCGAGCAGCGCGCGTACGACCAGGGCGGCACCTCCCTTGAAGTCTGCACCGTCAGCCCCCTGGCTGAAGAACGAGCTCAGCTGGGCGAGCTCGACCGAGGTCGGCGTGCGGCGGAACGCCTGACGAGCCAGGGCTGCGACTGTGCTCGCCGCGCACGCTTCGTCCGACGCCGCGGCGGAGGCGGCACAACTGGGGAACGGTGCGTGGCGCAGGTCGATCGTGGCGCTTGCGTCATGGCTCGCGTCGTAGAGCGTGCGTAAGGTCAGGGGATCGACGATTTGAGCCACATTGCGCGCAAAATCGAATTGCCGAGTATCGGGCGGTAGCTTCGCGGACAGCTGCGCTTGCTGACCGAGCACCCGAGTAGCAGCCGCGTCCAATTCTGCGGCGCTGAGCCGGCGCACGGCGGGCACGAGGGCAGCGTTGGAGGTGCTCGGTTTTGCGGACACGGCGCCTGAGCATCCGAGGCTCAGCGTGAGCGGCAACCAAGCCAGCGCCTGTGAAAGCGCGGAGCTCACGTTCCAGCCTGTCCTGCGGAAGCGCTCTCACCGCCTGCGCTTTCACCACTTACCCCACTAGCTCCGGGCAGCCCGCCATCTTCGCCGCCTCCTCCGCTGCTCGCGCCGCCTCCTCCGCTGCTCGCGCCGCCTGTTCCTCCTCCGCTGCTCGTACCGCCTCCGCCAATTAATTTGGACAGCGAGCGTCAGTTCCTATTTGCGACCGCCGTTCGTATCGCTTCCACGCGGCGCCGCAGCGTCAAGCGCCGCCGCGAAGAACCCTTGTTGGGGGCGGACCCGGAAGAGCGCTCCGAGCCCGGACCGGAACGCCTCACCGAGCTGTCCCGCGCGCGCCGCGAGCTGCAAGAGATTCTAGACGGCATGGACTTGGATCAACGCGCCCCATTCATCCTGTTCGAGCTCGAGGAGCTGACCGTGCCGGAGATCGCCAGCACGCTCGGCGTACCCGTCGGTACCGTGAGCTCACGCTTGCGCGTCGCGCGCGAATATTTCCAGGCTTCTCTGCGGCGTTTGCACGCGCGCGAAGCATTTCCCAAGGCTCGCCCATGAGTGATCACGATTCCACGCCCGAGCTGAGGCGTCTACGCCAGGATGGCAGCGGGCTTGAGCAGAGCGTGCTCGGATCCGCGACTGGAGATCAACCGAGCGCCGTGGCGCGGCGCTCGGCCTTCGCGCTCGTTTTGGCCAAACACCGAGCGCGCGAACGGCGCGTCGTGATCGCGGGCGCTGGTCTGGTGGTACTCGCGGCCGCCGCGGGTGTGGTGTTCGTCTTGAGGGCCGCGCCGCAGCCGGTCACGCTCTCGGCCGAGCCGCACGCGAGCGCACCACCGCGTGTGCAGGCCCCACCGCCGAGCCCGAGCGGCGCGAGCCCGCTCGCCCGCTGCGCGCCGGTGGCCGTGGCAGAAGGCTCGAACCCGCTGATCGACGATTTCGAAGACGGTGATTTGCACGCGCCTATGGTCGAGCACCGCGCAGGTCAGTGGCTCACGTTCAACGACGGCACCGGCTCACAATTTCCGAAACCGGGCACGGAGATTTCCGCGTCGCGTATTCCGGGTGGGCGTGGCGCGAGCCACTTCGGCATCCACAATGTCGGCGGCAAATTTAGCAAGTGGGGCGCCAATCTCAGCTTGGAGCTCAGCCCGCACCGTTGCTACGACGCCTCGGCTTACGGAGGCATCCAGTTCTGGGCGCGTGGGCACGGAGAGATCCGCGCGGCCGTCAAAATGACTCAGGTGGTGAGTGAGGAGTTCGGCGGCAGTTGCAGCCGCGATTGCTTCGACGCGCACAGCAAGTACGTCAAGCTCACGCGTGAGTTCACGCGCGTGAGCTTGCGCTGGGAAGATCTACATCAGATGGGCTTCGGCACGCCGGTGCCGTTCGACGCACGCTCGCTGTACTCGATCGATTTCTCGTTGACACCCGCCGAGACTCCGTTCGATTTTTGGATCGACGACGTGAGCTTCATCCCGCGCTAGCGGCGCCCTCCGGCGTAGCGTTGATGATGATCTGTTTTTTCTCTCGTCCGTGACGCGCGCCGCGCACGAGCCCCGCACCCTCATGCTTGAAGCGTCAATGCGCAGCACCGAAGGCGACGCTGAGGGTGCCTCCCGCCGCAACGTAAGTGCGCGGGCTGGCTTGCTGCCCGGCAATCACGCGCGGCATCGTGCCGCCAGAGACACCGAGCCCCAGCCGCAAGCCGTGAAACGCCGAGTCGAGGTGACGCGCGAAGTCCAAGGACAAGCCCGCGCTCACGCTCGGGTACAAGCCACCGGCGCTGGCGCTCGTATCAGTGACTGCATTGGCTTCATCTGGGCAATCCGTGCCGTACTTACCGGATGCGTCCGAGCAGTACCGACCGCTTGCGGTGACACCCGTGAGCGCCGCGCTGGCGTTGGCGTGAAGCTCGACGTACTCGTAGCGAGGGGTTAGTCGATAGTCGCCGCCCGCTTCCAACCCGGCGCGCGTGGCCTCGAACGAAGCGCGCTTGTCCGAGCCGCTCGCGTGCGTACCGTAGCCAACTACGCCCAAGCCCAGCTGACGCTCCGCGCCCAAGGCCGTGCGATAGCCGAGCGTCGGCTCCAGCGCTGCGCCCTGCCCCGGCGAGCCGGCATAGCGCGCGCCCACGAACAGCCCCGGCAAGTGCA
>JBDTJC010000086.1:0-7669 GCA_039936055.1 Polyangiaceae bacterium
TCCACAACATCGGCGGTGTGCTTCACTCGCGCGGCGACTTCGCGGCTGCCGAGCAGCCCGCGCGAAAGGCGTGGGACATCTCGCGCCAGCATCTGGGCGAGGACGAACCGCGAGCTTTGCTCGACGCAACGGCCCTACGCGGCGGTGCTCGACGGTCTCGAGCGCCACGCCGAGAGCGAAGCCATCGTTCGCATCTGCTGAACCTCGTTGCTGCGGCTACGGCAATCGATGGCGTGACCCGGTAGTTGTTCCGTAACGGCGCAATGCGGCAATTGGTCCACAAATGTGACGTTTGTACTTAATTCGCACGGAAAAATGCAAACGCGCTTCCGGCAAGCTTGAGCCCGCCTCAGCTCGGGCACGTTGCCTCGAACCTATCCACTGAGCCCGCTGGCGACGCTTTCCTGGCTCCACCGAGACGGCCGAAGTGATATCATCCCGGTGATCATGAGCCGAACTCATTGGCCTGCGACCGCTGCGCTGTGCGCTGCCTCATTCGTTTCTCTCGGTTGCTCGAGCTCAGCGGGGCCCGCCGTCGGTGCGGCGCACGGTGGGGGCGGGGTTGGTCCTGCCCAGACCGGCGCAGGCGGGAATGCCGGCAGCGCGGGTACGGTCGCTGCGACAGCTGGGACGAGCGGGTATGCCGGCGAAACAGCGGGGGCGGGCACCGGCGGGGCTGGTGGGACGACCAATGGAAGTGGCGGCAGCGGCAGCGGCGGCGGCGGCGGTGGGCAGGGGGGAACCGCGGCGGGGGGCGGTGGTGCCGCGGGCAGCGGGGGCATGAAGGAAGGCACGGCGGGTCAGGCCGGCGGGAGCGGTTCATCAGGCGGCGGCGCAGGCGGCGCCGCCGCCTGCCCTGGCTTACTCTGCGAGGACTTCGAGAGTGGCAGCATCGATCCGGCCAAGTGGGATACGTCATCGAAGGGCGGCACGTTGGCGGTCCAAACCCAGCAGGTCGCGCACGGCAAGTATGCCCTTCACTTGCAAGGGCTCGGCAGCGGCAGTGACGACTGGGCAACGCTGTTCGCGAAGAGTGCTCCCATGGCGTTGACTGCCGCGACCACCTTCGGCAGGGCGAGCATGTATTTCTCTGCCGCAGTATCTGCCAGTCTGCACATTCAATTCCCATTTGCCGGGAGCAATGGCACGGGTTCAGGAACCGGCCCCGAGCCGGTGACGAAGCTGCGCTACCTCGAAGTCGGCAGCTATAACGGCCAGTGGCAGCTATCGATGGACATCCACGACGTGTCCCCCAACATTGAGGATTCCGCGTACGCCGGCTCGAATGTCCCGACCGGTAAATGGGTCTGCATCGAGTGGGAGCTCGAGGACCAGCCCGATCGGATCACGCTGTGGGTCGGCGGCAATCAGGTCGGGGTGTTCGACAACATGCACATCAACTACTCGAGCGACGGAACAAAGTCCGGCGGCACCATCTACCAAGGGAAAAACAGCGGCCTCATTGGCGTGTTCGACACTTTCGGGATCGGTTTCCATGACTGGCATCCGACGAAGGCCTTCGACCTTTACTACGATGACGTGGTGCTCGACACGAAGCGCATCGGCTGTCCTGCCCAGTAGCAGCGCCCGACTTTTCGAGCCTGTCTTGGCTACATCGCCGCTCCGCGCAGTCACGCGGCGACCCGGTAGTCGCTGTGGAGTCCGCCGAGGATCGGGTTAGCGAGCACGTTGGCGCCTGCGCTGTAGGAGATGCGCTTTGACGGAACCGGCACTTGCTGGGCGATGCCCTGGTGCGGCCTCACGCAGTTGGCGCGCTGATAACAAGCGGGATTGGCGATCGGAAACGAGGTCGCGCGATCTGCTGCTACTGGGAAGCGGTCTCGGGGCCCGGCTTGGTGCCCTCGAAAGAAGGATGGCGGTCGATGACGCGCGGCACGCCAAGGGTCGCGAAGCGGAACGAAAGGCGTCTGCCGAACGTAGGGCGGCGCTAGGGCAGCTCGCTGATGCGCCGGAGCGGCTCCGTCCCGTAGAGAGCGTTCCCGAGCACGAAGTAGTGACTCGTTGGATCGAAGCCGCCGAAGCCCGCGTCAGCCAGCGGAGTGACCGAGTGAGTGACGAGATCGATGAGGCAGGCGGAGCTCGCGCACGCGGGCGCTGCGGTGGGGGCTCCTTCCACGATGAAATCGTGCGGATCGGGAGACAGCGTCGAGCTCGAGTGAAGCTCACGGTTCGAACTTCGAGTTGGATGGAGCCCCCCACACCCGCCGCCTAGCGGCTCGGGGAAGAAGTAGAGATGTTCGAGCGCCGCCCCTGAGGCTGGATCGGGACGGCGCTTCCTCGCCATTTTAGCTTCGCGTCTGGGTCAGTTGCATTTTGCCGCGTCCACCGTGACCTTCGATGAATTCATGGCGCTTACCCATTCCCAACCCAGGTCGTCGGGCTTGGTGCTGACTGGTGCGCAGTCACCCACATTCTTGGTCAGGGTGGCGGTGGTGACACTGCAGTCCGGAACGGCGAAGAGGTTGCCCTGAGCGCTCACGACCTGGGTTTGCGCCGGGTCGATGTTGATACAAATGCCGGCACCCTTGTTGTTGATTTGGTCGTTTGCGCCTTGCACGACGTTCAAACCCGGATCATTGACCTTGCCGAGGTCGATGGCGGTCACGTCGTTGATGCCGGTGAGTTTGTTCCCCGTGTGCGAAAGGTGAATGCCGTTCACGCCATTGCCGACGAACACAGATTTGCGAACGTTGACTGCGGTGCCGCCGAGGATCAGCAGACCATCCGAAATCACGCTGCCGGTGGCTAGGACACCCTTGAGTGTGTTCACGGGGCGTGACGTACCCGTTTGGTTGAGCTCAATATTGGCGTCGTTGTTCTGGCTGACCAAAATCGTGCCGGCGTAGCTGGTTGGAGTAGCCGAAGTGTTGCTCGTAACGACACCCTCGAGATCAATCGAACCGTGCTCGATCACATGGATGCCTTGGGCCGTGTTCTTGATCACCGAGACCTTGCCAGTGCTGAGCTTGGCCACGAGCTTCCCGGTCCCTTCGACCGTGATCCCTTCTTGATGGGACTGCGTCGTGCCGGCCATCTGGATGGTCGTACCCGCAAGCAGAGTGAGTGTTCCGGCGAGTACGTCGACCCCAGTGGCGGCTGTGTTTTGGACCGTCACTGCGTCCAGCGTCGCCGTGGCCTCCGCTGTAGGAAGGCGCACCCCAATGTCCGAATTTCCGCCACCGTCCAGCACTAGATCCTTCAAAACCGAGCCGGTCCCGGCGAAGGTGAAGCCCACTTTGCCCGACGCTAAAGTCACCGTCACGCCCGCAGTTGCGCCCTGAATGACCACGTATTGCGGAATCGAGATCGGGAATGTCTCCCCAGAGGTCGTACCCGCGTTGCCTTTCAGTTTGACGACTGCGCCGGACGCCTGAGTCGGACTGCCAATCACTTGCAACGCGCGCGTGATGGTCTTGAAAGCGCACGCGTTCGCTGTTTGGCCCCCCGACTTGCCGCTGCCCGTCCCGTTCGAGTCGCTACCATTGGCAGGGTCGACGAAATATACCGTATTTCCAGAGGCATACACGACGCTGTCACAAGGAATGCAGACGCTGGCGATGCACACGTGTGAGCCCGCACATTGGGCGGTCGTGGTGCACGCAGAGCCACCGCCAGCCCCGGCGTTCCCTCCGGATGCGGATGCGCCTCCGCCTCCGGATGCGCCTCCGCCTCCGCCCGATGCGCCTGCGGTTCCGCCGTGCCCTCCGTTTGCTCCGCCGTGCCCTCCGTTTGCTCCGCCGGAGCCAGCCGTGGCGCCGCCGCTGCCGCCGGTCCCACCGTGCCCGCCAGACGAACCACCGGCGCCCGCGCCGCCCGGGGCCTCGCCGGCTGCGCCGGCCATATCGTTAGCGCCGCCCATTGGCTCGCCTGCAGCGGAGTTGTCTCCGCCTTTGCCCGCACTGGTGCCAGACGAGCCAGACGAGCCAGCTGACCCGGCGTGGGCCGCGCTCGCTCCTCCCGAGTTTGCGCCTGCCGAACTTGCTCCACCATTTCCGGCGCCCGCCCCGTCATTTGAAGAATCGGAACCGCAGCCCACCAACAAAAACGGAACGAATGCCAGAGACCCCAGAACGCTGGACTTCAACATGAGCAAACTCCTCCCCAAATTTTAACTCGGCCCCTGTGGCGAGTCGCGAGCAGAGCACGGGTGAACATCGTTCGTCTAGACTAGAAACTCGAGCACGCAGGTTCTTCGTCAATGGGTATCGCGTTGCGATATGCAATGCCATTGGCAAATTGAACCGAGCAGGAAGCCTGAACTACTGCACTCTGCTGAGAGACAGTGATGTTGCGCTGAAGCTTCGCGTTTCGCCGGCTGAGTCATCGCGCATCGATTGGCCCCAGCTCCTGAAACGAACCGACGACATCGACGCGCTCGCCTGCTCCTGCGGCGGCCGGCTTGCTTTCATCGCCACCGTCCTTGAGCCGACCGTCGCCCGCTCGATCTTGAAGAGCCTCGCCATGGAGCCGAGGTCACCGCCAACGGCCCGCGCCCGCTCGCCGGATGGGATCGACGACATCCCGGTCGACGCACAAGACTGGTGGACCCTGGTGGACGATCACCCCAGCGAGTGCTCGGCGGAGCTCTGCGCGCGCTTCCAGATCAGGCCTTGTTTGGAATATCTCAGCCGAGCGACCCCGTGGCCGGCGCAGACCAGTTCGCATCTTCTGGTCGGGCACGCGCCGTCGAGCCCCGAGAAGACCTGCTGCACAAAGGCTGCGTGTACTTTCCGCGCTCTCTTCGCCAACCCACCCACATGTGTGCTGAGTCGCGAAAGGGTAGCTTACGTTGCCAAAGCCCGAGGGTGCTTGCGCTCGATGCCAGACGGGGGAACCTTAAGTAAGAATGCTCAAGACAAGCGCCGGGAAAGGGCGCTCGCGGCGCCGGGTGGCGCTGCTCATGGACGCGATCGAAGACGACTACGAGTCGGCGATTTTGCAGGGGGCGGCGAGCGTCGCGCAGCAGCACGGCTTGGAGCTCTGGTGCTTGGCAGGCGGCGTCGTGGGCAAAACCTCGAACGATCCCCGTTGCGCCCGAAACTTCCTGTTCGACTTGCTGCGCCCCGGCGACTTCGACGGCATCCTCGTCCTCAGTGGCTCCCTCGGCAATCAGTTGGGGGTCGCGGCATTCGACGAATGGTTAAAACGCTACGACGGCGTGCCGATGGTCAGCATGGGTGTCGAGCTTGCGCGTTGTCCAAACGTGATCGCAGACGGCGCTCCTGGGATGACGGAGCTGCTGTCGCATCTCGTCGAGCAACACACCTGTCGGCGGATCGCCTTCGTTCGGGGGCCCGTCACGAGCTTCGAAGCCGAAGAGCGCTTCGCGGCCTATCGCACCGTGCTCGCGCGATTCGGCATTGCCGAAGACCCACGGCTGATTCTGCCGGGTGACTTGCTACGCGAATCCGGAGCGGCCGCCGTTCGCGAGTTATTCGACGCGCGCGGCATCACGGTCGAAGCCGTGAGCGCGATCTCATGCGCCAACGACCTGATGGCACTCGGTGCCATGGACGCGTTGCGCGACCGAGGTGTCTCCATTCCTTCGCAGATCGCGGTTACCGGTTTCGACGATGGGGAAATCGGAAAGTGCGCCGTGCCCCCCCTCACTACCGTCCAGCAGCCCACGGATCGGTTGGGGCGCGAAGGCATGCGCCGCCTGCTTGCCGCCATGGATGGCACGGAAGGACCGCAGCTGATTCGGCTGCCTACCACGCTCGTCGCGCGGCGCTCCTGCGGCTGCTCTAGGTCCTCGCTCCTGCTCGAAGGGCGAAGTTCCACCCGATCCGCGCGATCGCTGGAAGCTGCCATCCTCGAGCGGCGCGACTTGGTCTTTGCGGAATTATCTCGCAGCGCACGTGGCTCGTTCATGGGCGCGGGGTTGCGTTGGGAAGAGCGCCTGGTAATGGCCGTTATTGCGGACTTGCGCAGCCGCAAGGAGGGGGCATTCCTGTCAGCGCTAGATCAATTGATGTCGGGTCTGCAACGAGCGGGGGGAGAACTGAGCCAAGTGCAGCCAATGCTCGGCACCCTGCGGCGACTTCTCCACGACTGCGCTTCGGACGATCGCGACGCGATTGCTCGCGTCAATGACTTGATCGATGGCGCGCGTGAGCTAGTGAGCGAGTGGTTGGTTCGCGGCGAGAAGCTGCGGCGCATGGAAGTCATCGAGTTCATGCGCGCTCTGTCGCGCGTGAGCGGCCGCTTGCTTCGTTCCCCCGTCGGGGGGCACGAGCGCGCCTCATTCGAACAGGGGTTACGTCAGCTAGGTTTTGGCTCGCTATGCCTGGGAATTTTCGAGGAGCCGGGGCGGGCCTCCGAGCACTGTCAGTGCCTAGCCGCGTTCGAATCCAGCGGGCGGCTGGCATCCCAAGCGCGCTTTCGATCCAACGAATTTTCGGCTTCGCAGGTGTTCGACCAAGAGCGCGGACCGCTGCTCGTTCAGGCACTCGTTTATGACGACGAACCGATGGGGTTGCTAACAGTGCCGCTCGGCAATTATCATACGAGCTTGTACGAACAAATGCGGGAGACGCTCGCGAACTGCATGCGCGGCTTCCGTTTGGCCACGCGCTCTTAGAGCTACGTGTCCATCACGGGCATGTATCTTTTCGTCGATGGTCCGCAGTACGGCCCTGATTGCTGGTGGCAGCGCCGACCTGTTGAGCTCTGGCTTCGATGAGGGTTGCAGTCGCCGGTGGCACCGGCGTAGTCGGTCAGCATGTCGTTCGGGTCCTGAACGAATTGGGGCACACGCCCGTTGTGCTTGCGCGCTCCGCTGGAGTGGACCTGGTTACCGGTGCGGGACTGGCCGCGGCGCTAACGGGCGCGGAAGCGGTAATCGACGTCGCTACGATTCGCACTCGGTCTGCCGAAAAGTCGGAGAGCTTCTTTCGAGCGGTCACGACCGCGCTCCTCCGGCACGGCCTAGCAGCCGGCGTTTCGCACTATGTGGCGCTATCCATCGTGGGGATTGACCGCGCGCCGCTCGGTTACTACGCCGGAAAAGTGCTGCAAGAGGCACTGATGCGCAAAGGTGCGCTCCCGTGGACCGTGCTTGGCGCGGCACTTGCTCGCCCCCACACTGAGCACGCTCGCCGGCTGCCCATTCTTGTTCGGCAGACAGCCGACACTCGCAGACGCTGCCCTGTACGGCAATTGTACTATGCTCGAAGAAGCCGCGCCGGATCTGCTCGCGCAGCTGGCGCCGTCACTCGTGCTGTACGCGCGCCGCGTGGAGGCCGCCTGTGCGCGACGTCATTTGTGAACGGGGCTCCTGCTCCTATGCTGGCTAGCACGCTGGGCCGCCGCATGATAGTTGACGCTTCGGGCAAGCCCATGACCCAGGTCGAAGCAGATCTCAGCCCCGGAACATTTGAGGAAGCGCAGCGCCGCTCAGTCGTATTGCGGGCCGACTTTTCCAAGAACCCCGGGAAGTATCGGGTGCTCACGGGCGACCGTCCGACGGGCGCGTTGCACGTTGGACATTACTTTGGCTCGCTCAAGAATCGCGTCGAGCTACAAGCGCTGGGCGTCGAGACCTTCGTGGTCATCGCAGACTATCAGGTGCTAACCGACCGCGAGTCGGTCGCCGCAATCCCCGACAACGTGCGCGAGCTAGTGCTCGACTACTTGTCAGTCGGGCTCG
>JBDTJC010000087.1:0-5620 GCA_039936055.1 Polyangiaceae bacterium
CCAGTTTCCCCTTCGTTCCGTGCGCGCTCAAACGCCTCGCCGTCGCGCCTCCAAATAGCCCATAAAACCGGCCTTTGCGCGCCTTGTGCGTCGCCGCTGCGCCCACTAAACGTGCAGGAGAGCCCAATTTTGTCAATCTCGACTAGCGCTTACAGGAAATGGGCGGGCAATCGGAATCGTAGGGTACTTTTCACCGAACAATAGGGGCCCATGTCAAAACGCAAGCCACGTCTTACTAAAGCAGAGCGGAAGCTCAGCGCGTCGAACGCACTTACCCCTGGGCAGTCCGCACCGCCACCTAAGGGATACGTACCCGCGGCGGGCCCGGAGGTGTTGGACGTTGAGATCGCCGGATTTAGCCCGCCAGCAGACCTTGTCATCGCGCAGTTGCCGGAGGAACAGCGCGCGTTCATCTATGCGATTAGGGCGCAGAAGGCTGCCGGAACGCGACCGATGCCGTCCGCTTCGATGCTTAGCGTCGGGGATACGCCGCCGCTCGCGAGGCGAGCAGCGCTGCTAGACAAGGTCGCCGCGCTCGTCGACCAGGCGCTGTCAGGCCGTTCGAACATGTGCTTGCAATGCGCTGCTCTGCTGCAGCGTGCTCTCGCGGCGCTGGGATTCGCGGCCACCGCAAAAGAGGGCCAAGCGACGTTCAAGCGGCTCGATGGCTCCTCGTTCGCCTGGCGGCATGCATGGGTCGAGATCTCCGATGGATCGACCATCGATGGCAACGCTGACTCAATCCGCGAAAACCCGTTCGTCGGGTCGGGATGCCATGCTGAAGCGTTTTGGGGTCCACGTGCGGAGCTACCTCGTGATCGCTCATTTCCGCTTGGATCGGCCCTGCTTCCGCAGGATTTCAACGATATCGACGTGGTTAGAACGTGGTGGCCTGCGCTCCAGAGCTGGATGCGCAGCCGCGGGTGGATCTGAATGTCACCGCTGGAAGGCGAGGAATACCAGAAGGGCGAGCACGAGCAACGAGTGCCTGCTCGACGCCCTTGTCGACTCGACCGCCGCGCTATGTCGCTTTGCTCCGAGCGTCGCCCGGTAACGAAGCCCACCGCCGCCAGCGTCAACGTACGCGCGCCCTCTGGCGCTGACGCCGACGCGAGCACCACGCGCGCCAGCCGAAGCGCCGACACCCGAGCCCGAGAGGTTCAAGCGCAGGAAGCGGCCGACGCGAATGCTCTTGCGGAACGTGAGCCCCATCGGGCCAGTCTCCGCGCCGCAGTGCTCGGGGTCAAGGCGCCTGACTGCTCACCAGCACCAGCGCTCTCAGTCGCAGGCTTCGAAGAACTCCGGGAGTTTGTCTTCGGCCCCGGCTTCCTTGAGCACTTTCTTTTCGTCGGGCGTGACCGTCGTTTCGATCGACGCGAACCCGGCGATCCAGAACTCCTCCGCTGGCTCGTCGTCGTTGTTGCGACGTTCCCGAAAGCCTTTCGTTACCTGTACTTTGTTTGCCGTGTCGCACTCGAGTTCGGCGAGGAGTACTTCCAGCGCACGCGACTCGACGTGGCGGTCACTCTGCGTTGGAGGCGACGGCGGGGTCGGAGCGACTTCGTCACTGAGCGAATCCTGGATAAGAGCAATGAATTCCTCCATTCGTTTCTGTTTTGCAAGAAGCCCGCAAAGCAGGATATCGGCGCCAAGGGTGCATTTGATCGCCTCTCGCAAAATTCGCTCGCCTTTCCAAAAAAGATGCCCCGCGTACCTCGAGAGCGGGCGCTCGGGCGGCGCGCTGTAGGAATCGAAGGGCATTCGACCATCGTGAATGATTGCGTTGCGCGCGTCCGCGAGCGCCGTGAACCAGTCCTCCAGCTCGCTTTTCAGGACGGTTTTGGTCGTCCCGTTTTCGCGGTAGGTGCGCGACAGATCTGTTCGTTCGGTCGGGGACCAGATGCAGCCAGCCCAGGGAAACAACCCATGGTGTGCCAACGTCGTGTCGTGGAACAGGCCACGCAACTTCGTGGCGCACTCCCTCGATTTGCTCTTGCCGACCAGAGCTTCGAACCCTGTCTTCAGACCGATCAACCGCTGCTGCAGAGTAACGGCGGAAGGGTTTGCCATTGCGGCGGCGTGCCATTCGATCGCGATGTTAATCCTTCGGTTCTGCGGATTTTGCCTAGTGGAGACCGTGTCGAATATCCGAGCGGCGAGCATCTGCGAAATACGCACCGGCGCATCGATCGGCAAGACGGCGTCGGGCAAGGGCAACGCCATTTCGCCGATGTGCCACCCGAGCGTGCCAGTGCTTCGCAGCGCGCCACCCCGAACGTGAGAAATCGATCGATCTACCTCGTCGATCGGCTGCAAATACAGCGCTGCGTTCTCGGAGGTCGCGAGAGAGCCCCCTGCATTCTGGTTACGCGCGATCTGGTCGTTCGAGTCCAACAGCGCAAACCGCACCGCGGTCTGAATCGCAACGCCGATACCGTCGATCGGGTAAGCGCCGTTCAGTCCGTGCTCGCGGTGCCACACCAGCGCTGGACTCTCGAAGCCAACCGACTTGAAAGACCCGAGCAGCGCCGTGGCTAGCTCCCTGAAAATGTCGGAGCGCCATTCGGTTGCGGGCGGCGGTACGCCGACGATCCACTCGCCGAGTTCAATATTTCTCGCGAGCCGCAATGCAGGAAAAAAACTGAGTACCGGGCGACCTGCTCCTGGTGCTCGCACTGCGCCACCCGAGTCGTTCATGCCTCAACTCTTATCACGCAAGGGCCAAAGCGGTGACGCGCGAAAGATCACGAGCGGATCCCAGCGCTTGCACGCCATCGCCCGAAAGACGCTTGCTCAATGGAAAACCTGGTATTACTATGTTTTCCATTCCATGGGCCTCACTACTGTGTGCGTGAAATTTCCCGACGATGATCTGGAGATACTTGAGGCACTCGAGGGTGTTGAGAAATTGAAGCGCTCGGACATCGTGCGGCGCGCCGTGCGCGCGTATGCAAAGGGACTCGGCTTGCTCGACGCTGATGGCCGACCGAAGAAGACGAAGCAGAGACGCTGAGGGCGATTCGAGCAGAGGAAAGAGCGATGGCTAAGGCGACGAAGAAAGCATCGGGGCGGGCGAAGCCGCCCGCGCCCACTGCGACACACGAACAACGTGCCGAGCCCGCAGTGGAAGCTGGGGCGTTGCCCGAAGCCGGAGACCACGTGATGGGACGCAAACGTGTGGGTGGTATTGACGATCGCCGCAACGAGACCGAGCCAAAGATCCGCCCGAAGGGCACCGGCACACCCGAGTTCCGCAACGGTCATTGGTGGGTGCGGATCTCGCTGCCCGACAACACGCGCCCGCGCTATCGCCTGTGCCTCGAGGTCTGTACGTGCGCCGAGATGAGCGAGGCCATGGTGGAGGAGCGCTGCGAGTCGCTGTCGACGCGCAAGCGCACCGAGGTCAAGGCGCAGATCGCCGCCGATGACGTCGCCCAGCGCGAGCGGCGCCTAACCGTCGAGAAATTCGGCGCGCAATGGACTAGCGGCGAGCTCTACACCAAGCACGGCGAGGTCAACGGGCTCCGCACGAAGGCAAGCGCGAAGACGGACGGCTATCGCCTCGCCGCCTACGTGTACTCTGAGATCGGCTCGAAGACGGTAGCCGAAGTGACCGAGCAAGACATCGAACGCGTGATGGCGAAAGCCGAGCAGACAGCACGCAAAAAGTTCAAGCGGCCGTGGCGCAAGTCCTCGCGCTTTCAGCTTTACCAGTGCCTGCGGCGGCTCTTCGACCTCGCGATCCGCCCCGGGCGGCTGCGCACCGATTCGCCAGTGTCGGAGTACCTCCGCCCTGGCAGGGACGCGCCAAAGCTGTTCGGCTACCTCTACCCTTCCGAGCTGCTCGCTTTGCTGAAGTGCAAGGACGTGCCGGTCGAGCGACGCGTGCTGTACGCACTCGCCGTGTATACCGGGCTCCGCAAGGGCTCGCTGTACGCGCTGCGCTGGTCCGGCGTCGACTTCAAGCACCGGACGCTCACGAGTCTGCAGAGCAAGACTGGCCTCCCGCAGCTGTTCGAAGTGCCGAAAACGCTGCTCGCGCTGCTCAAGTCCTGGCACACCTACCGCGGCGGCCCGAAGCCCGAGGACGCGCTCGTTCCCAAAGTCCTCGAGCGACACCGCGAAGCGCACGTGCTGCGCGACGACTTGCTCGCGGCCAAGGTCACACGGACCAGCCTGCAGGGCGGCGCCGACAATGTCGAGCCGATGCGCTTCCACGACCTGCGGGCCACGTTCGTCACCTGGGCGCTGCGCGAAGGTCGGGGCGACGGCTGGATCAACGACCGCACGGGGCATCTCACGCCCGAGATGCGCGAGCGCTACGCTCGGGCCGCGCGCACTCTATCCGACCTGGACTACAAGCCGTTCCCCGACATCGCGAAGGCGATCCCCGAGCTGGCAAAGCTGCCCGCCAACGTGGTGCCGCTAAATCGGTCGAGGCGTGCGCAGTGAGGGCGCGCCGAATGCACTGGAGGCCGAGCGGGTTCGGGTCTTCGCGAGACACCTGTCTCCGCGTTGCCCTCGACGCAAACATCCTCAACTACGCGCCGATGGCGGAGATCGACGCGCTTCGCGGTCGAGGTTTTCTCCTCTCTGCCTCATTGGAGGGACTGCGTGAGGTTTGGTCGAGATCGCTGAAGGAGAACGCCTACGACATACTTTCGGCTCGACTCAAGAAACTCGCTCCGAAGTTGGACGAGGAGGAACCAATTGCGTTTGCCGGGGCCGCTCTGTTCTCGCGCATGGGGTCGTGCGCGCCGAGCGACGCTCTCCCCGCTGCGGCATTTCGGCGCGATGTGGAAACGGGATGGCGGGCGATTTGCTCCAACGGCTTGTCTCGAGACGAATGGCACCGAATCGGCGCAGCGATGAAGGCGGAGGTCGACGCAGACGAGCTCTGGTGGCATGGCCGCCTTGAAGGATTCAGAGATCTCGAGGAATACGTTCGCCGCAACGATGTGGAGGCAGCCCTGTTCGGCGCCCCACCCTACGACCGCATGCGTGCGGCAGCGAAGATCCGACGTCAGATGGTGCTGGCCGCCCCCGTCGCTGCTCACCCGTCACTCGACAAGCGCGCCGACGCCCACTTCTGTTTCTTGCTTTTCAAGCTCAAAAAAGCGCTTATCGAAAAAGGATCGGGTAACGACTACTTCGACGGGAGGCACCTCCAACACCTTGCGCAACCCGCCTTCCTAGCGACGGTGGACTATCGGCTGATCGCCACGGTCGACGCCTGTTGCAGGGTCCAGCGGGCCTGGGTACGAACTCCCGTTGAGTTGGTGCAAGACCCGATCGCGCGCTGCGCGCCGTGGGGTAAGCCGGCGGCGAGCGTCGCCGCAGGGTTCCACCGCCGCAGCGACTTCCGAGCCCGCCAGGAGCAGTGGCGGAAAACCCTAACGTTCCCGTCCGAGTCCTAACGGATGCGCCATGCTAACTGTCCCGCCATCTGTCCCCGTCCGTGTTCAGTGAACAACGGATCGGGCTGTTTTTACGTGGTGTCCAGGGTCAGAATTGAACTGACGACACGTGGATTTTCAATCCACTGCTCTACCGACTGAGCTACCCGGACTAAGTACTTTTGAGGGCCGGTTCGTACCTCATCTTTTGGCGAATGTCGCGC
>JBDTJC010000088.1:0-16313 GCA_039936055.1 Polyangiaceae bacterium
ACCGCGGCCGCCGCTCAAGATCCTGAGCTGAGCGGCGCGCTCGAACTCGAAGCCGGCATCTTGTTTTGGCAAGCCGGCGAGCGCAAAAAAGCGGTCCTTCGCTTCGCTTCTGCGAGCGGCAACGGCCGCGCGGGCAGCGCCCTGCTCGGCTGGGCGCTGTCTGCGGCGGAAAGCGGGGATCTGGCCGCGCGCCGCCGCGCGCTTGATGCCGCCGCGGAAAGCGCGCCGGACCTGGCCGCGCTCGATCGTTTTGCGCTCGAAGTGGCGCGCGGCGGAGATGCGGATGCCGCGCGTGACGCGCTGAACTCCGTGCTGGATATGCCGAGCAGCGAGCTCAACAGTGCCGCCACTTTGGCGCGTGCCTTGTGGAGCCCCGGCGGCAGTGAAGAAGATGAACGCGCCGTCGCGTTGCACAAGCTTGCGGATCACGGCAGCGCGGCTGCCCTCGCCCGCGCTGCCGCATACGGCATCGAGCTCGCGCGCACGCCCAACGGCGCGGACCGCACGTTAGCCGAGGCCGCACGCACCTGGGCCCTCGTGGACCCGGGCCTCGCGCCGGCACTGGAGTGGCTCGCCGCGGCGACGCACAGCGGTGACATCGAAGACGAGATCGAAGCCCGCCGCGCGCTCGCCGAACGCTTGCCACCCTCGCTCGCGGCGACATTCCAAGCCTCCGCCGCGATCGTCGCATTGCTTTCCGGGCAGGGCACGCAAAAGCCCCTTACCAGCAACGAGCCGGCCGCAAAGCTCGCCAATCTCGAACTCGCTGCGCCGGGCGGTGACCCGCGCCGGCGCGCGCATGCGCTCTTGGACGTTGGGCTGAACCTTGGGGAAGAGAATTTGGGCGTGATGACCGCGCTCGCCGGCTACAATCAGCTGGCCTACGGCGACACTAGCGCAGCTTTGGATTCGTTCCGGCAAGTGGTCGAAGCACACCCCGAAGAGTTATTGGGATGGGAAGGCCTGCGCAGCGCGGCGGACGCAGTCGGTGACCGCGCCACGGTGGCCGAAGCCTGCGCCGCCCTGGGCGACGCAGTGAGTGACGGCAAGAGCGGCAGCGAATTCTGGGAACAGGCCGCACAGATCTTGCTCGACGAGTTCAAAGACACCACACGCGGCGAGTTCGCGTTATCGCGCGCGGTGGAACGCGACGTGCGCCGCTTCGGCGCCTTCGACCGCCTGTTTCGCATGGTGCGCGCCCGCAAAGACGGCCCGCGCTTGCTTGAACTGGTCTCACGCCGTTTGGAAGTGGCGGAAGAGCCGGACGAGATCGCCAAGTTATTTTGGGAGCGCGCGCGCGTGTTGCGCGGCGCGGGCGATCGCGAGGGTGCGCTGACCGCACTCGAGAACGTGCGTTTGCTGGAGCCCGACCACGTGGGCGCACTCGCGCTCTCGGGCGAGATTTACATCACGCTAGGTCGCTTTGCAGAGGCCGCGGAGAACCTGGCGCGGCTCGGCGCGCTCGAAGAAGCACCCGCGCAACAACGTCTGATGAGCGGCATCGCCGCCGTGGATCTGTACGAGAACAAGTTGGACGACGCATACGCCGCGTTGGATGTGCTCGCCAACCTGCACCGCGCCAAGCTCAGCACGCTCGCCGTGCGCGAGCGCTTGGCCCGCGCCGCGGCCCGCGCCGAATCATGGGCCCAGGCCACGGAGGCGCTCGAATTGCTGATGAACGAGCGCGGGTCCTCGGCCGGCAGAGTGGAAGCCGCGCGCTTGGCGATGGTGATCCATCGCGATCGCTTGAGCGACACAGCGCGCGCCGAAGCCGCCACCACGCGCCTGCTCAGCGAAGTACCCGATGACGGTGAGGCGCTCGATCTGGCGCTGGCTGACGCTTTCCCGAAGGGCGCCACGATTGCCTTGCTGGAACGCGGTCTGGCCGCTCTGACGCAGGCCATCGCCAACAACCCGCTCGACATCGAACGCGTCGAACGCCTGGCGCGCGTCGCCGCATACCTGGGTAAAGCGCCGCTGCGCCAAGCCGCCTTGGGCGCGCTGATCGCGCTCGGCGTTAGCTCGGAAGCCGTCGAGCAAGAACTCGTGCGCATGGATCAGCGCGTTGCCAACGTGCCGCGCATAGCCATCGACGACAGCGCGCTCCCCAATCTGGCAGACCCAGAAGATCGCGGACCGATTGCCGAACTGATGCGCGTGATGGCGACTACGATTTGCCAAGAGCTCGGACCGAGCTTGGCCGCGTACGGGGTGAGCAAGCGAGAGCGCGTGGACGCGCGCGCGGGGCTACCGGTCCGCAACGAGATCGCGGCCTGGGCCGGAGCGCTCGGCGTCGGGGAATTCGAACTCTACATCGGCGGCAATGACCCGGACGCGGTGGTCGCTATCGCCAGTGAAACGCCGGCGCTCGTGCTGGGCTCCGCGGTAACCGCACCGCTCTCGCCACGCCATCGCCAAGCCGTCGCGCGCGAATTGTTCGCACTGCGCCGCGGCACGACTGTACTCCGCCACCGTGAATCCGCCGAAATCGGCGCGCTGGTCGTCGCGGCCTGTCGCATCGGCGGCGTGACCCTGGAAGCCCCCGCTTACGCTATGCTGCCTGAATTCCAGCGCTCGCTCGGCAAAGCTCGCGGCCGAGTCAAGAAGCTACTGCCGGATCTGGCGCGCGCCATTGCCAAGTCCGGACAAGACCCGACGGATTGGGTACAGGCCGCGGTGTCCAGCTTGGATCGCATGGCCGCCATTGCGGCCGGAGATGTGTCGTGGGTGCTCTCGGCCGGAGGCAGGGAGCGCGGCACGCTCGGGCTTTCGAATGAAGCGGCAGCGCGCGCACGGCGCTTGCTAACGTTCGTGCTGTCACCAGTTTATCTCGAGCTCCGGGAACAACTCGGGATGGGCGTGAAATGAGCGAGCCGAACGACCCGAACAAGCCCGGCAGCGCGAGCAGCATCGGCAAAGAGCTCGGCGACGATCTCGATTTCGAGCCGGACGCGCTGCTCGACGGCCTGCTCTTCGACGACGCGAGCGTGGCCGCGGGGCCCACGCCGGTGGTGCCCGCAAAGCATCCGGCGAACCTGCACCGGCCAGAAAAGCGCGAGTACTCGGAAGACGACGTCACCGTCGTCGGGCGCACGGAAGACTTGTTTGCTGGGGTAGCGGTCGATGACGGCACGACCGGCCTGGAGGATCTCGCTGGCTCCGATATCGATGAGCTGCTCTCGAGCATGCCCGCGAGCGCTGCGAGCGAACCCGCTACGAGCGGAAGCGAACCGCGCCTGCGCTTGCCGGACATTCCGGCAGCCCCGCGCTTGCCCACCGTGCCCGCCGCAGTGCCCCGGCCCGTTTCTCATTTGGGCTCGAGCGTGCCTCGGCCGTCGATCGACGCCACGGCCAAACCGCCCGCGGTGAACCCCGCTGGGCCGCCAGCGCGGCAGCCCTTCCCACCGGCGCTGAGCCCGCGCGCGCCGAACGCCGGCCTCGCGGCGCGCGACCGCGCCGCCCAGTTCGCCGCGCCGCGCCCCGGTGGCGTCGTGACGAGCAGCAAGACCCCGAGCTCAGTGCCGCCGCCACCCGCCCCGCTGCAAGACGAAGAGGACGAAGAAGAACGCACGCGCGTTTACTTCGCACGCATCGGCGAGCCGAGTATCGAGCCGCCCCCGTGGTCTCCTGCAGCTGCAGCGCCTACTGTAGAGAGCGCCGTGGAAGCCGCGCCGGCGCTGCAGAGCGACGACGTGCTCTCGGATCCCTTCTTCGCGACGAGCGTGCGCGACTCCGACGCTCCGCGCAGCAACATGCCGACGTTGCAGCAGATCGAGCCGCCCAGTCGGCTTCCCACGCTCTCCGTGCCGGAAGCGCTCGAGATGCCCTTGATTCCCGGTCCCGAGAGCATTCCCGCGAGCTCGGTGCGCGACGGTGAATTCGAACTATTTCTCGAGGCGCCCGCAGACGACGGCGCGGTCAGCTTGGACATGCTCGACGAGTCCTCGGCGAAAGTCAGCCGCCCGCCTCTGCCGAGCGAAACCGAACTGCTCAGCCCGATCCCCGAGCGGCCCTCGATCCCACCCTCGATCTGGCCTGATGAGCGCCCAGCGCGCGACCACCTGAACGGCCAAGAAGCAGCCTTCATCGCGCGCGCAGAGTGGCTCGAGCGCGAGGCCCACGCGGCCAGCGATCCGCAAGCCAAAGTGCGCGCGCTGATCGTCGCCAGCGAACTGTGGGCGTTGCTTGGGGATCTGCCGCGCGCACGAGAAGTCGCGAGCGAGGCGAGCGCGATCCCGCGCGCCCCCGCGATGGCCGCACGCCAGTTGCGCACGCTGGCAGCAGCCGAGGGTGACTTCAAAGCCGTCGCTCCGGCGCTCGAGCTGGAAATCCGCGGCGCGGCTACGGTCGAGGCGCGGGTGCACGCGGCTTACCTGAGCGCGGAAGTGCATCGCCTCAGCCTGCAAGACGAGGTCAGCGCGAAGAAGAAGCTGGACCTCGCCGTGCGCGCCCATCAGGACGACCCGCGTGCGCACGTGGCCAAGCTCGCCGATCTCCTCGGCAGGAGCAGCGGCCCGGCGCGCATTCGCTTTCCCGAATCCGAAGCGTTCACGGAGCTCGTGCGCGCCAGCGAAGAGCTGCTGCGCCTGCGCGGCGCGCCTGCGGCGGCGGGCAGTACGCCGCAGGCGCCCGGGCCGCGCAGCGCGTTCGACGACGCGCGGCGCGCCTTATCCGCCGGCGATCGCGAAAAGGCCGCGGACGCGCTTTCGAAGCTCGGCCACGTCGAAGGCCTCGCCAATGCCTGCGCGTGGCTCTCGGCATGCTTGCTGGGCGCGGACCCGAAAACGCGCGGGCGCGCGATTGCTGGCTTGAGCGAGCTCGCAGCCAACAGCGGCAGTCGTCTGGCGCGCCGCGCCCTCGTCACGCGCGCGTTGGAACAGGGCGACGCCGATGGCGTGCGTGAAGCCATTAGCGGGCCACAGGGCGAACTCATCTTCAGCGCCCCCGATCGCTTGGCACTCGCCGCGCTCACCGGTCTAGCCGCCCAGAACCTGAGTTCGACGGTCTGGGAGGTCGCGGGTGATCCCGAACTGCGGCCGCTCGCCGCCGCGTACGTCGCGGCAGGCTCGGACAACTCGATCGATGTGCGCGCCGGCAACGAAGCCAGTCGCATCGAGCAACGCCTCGGACAAAGCTTGTCCACGCCTCCGGCCGACGCAACGGACCTGGAATTCCTGCGCGCCGATGCGCAAGCCTTCGAGGCTTCCCAGCCCGGAAGCCCGCTCGCGCGGCTGCTTTCACTCGAGTTTGCGCGTGCGACAGGCGAGAAGGGGCAGGTCGCGCGCGCACTGGCAGACTGGTCGCCCGCTGCCGGTGATTCGCACGCGGCGCGCGATCAATATTTGGCCGCCGCCCTGGTGCACGAGCTCGCGGGCGAGCCAGGCCCTGCGGTCGCAGCGTATCGGCGTGCGCTCGAACAAGACAACACGTCGGAGGCTGCAGTGCGCGCGTTGACAGGCGTGCTCCCGGAGGAGACCACTGAGCTCCTACTCACGCTGAGCGATCGCCTCGAGCCTTCCGCGCGTAGCGCACTGACCGTGTTGGAAGCCGCACTCCGTCAAGGCGCGGGTCAGGCGAGCACGTACGATACGCTAATCGAACGCGCGCGGCTCGCGGCTCCGGAGCTGCCGCTCAGTTACCGCTTGGCGGAGGTGTCCGCGCGTCGCCGTGGTGACGGCGAAGGCCTGCTCAGCGCCCTACGCGCGCGACGCGAAGCCGCGGATGACCCGTTCGAACGCGCGCTGGATTTGGTGCGTGAGGCGCTGCTCGTGGCCGAAACGGATTTGACGTTGGCCGAGCAGCTCTTGGACGAAGCCCGCAAAGCTCGCCCCGGTGACATCGCCCTGCGTGAGCTGTCTGAGCGCATGGTGCCGACCGAAGACGCCGAGCGCGCCAGCTGGCGCGAGTCATTGGCAGAAACCAGCGAAGGCCCCCTGCGCGGCCGATTGTTCGCCGAGGCCGCGCTGGAACGCGCGCGCTCCTGCGAATATGAAGCCGCCGCGCGTGACGCATTCCTGGCAGCCGACAACGACGCGGGCGAAATGTCGCGCGTCACGGCCGAACGCTTCGCCGCGCTAGGACCTGCCGCCGCGCGCCTCTCGGAGTCGTTGCTCGCGCGCGCGCGCGCCACGGAAGTGCCCGGCGAACAACGCCAGATCTACGAGCGCTTGAGCCAGCTGGACCAAGCGCGTGGCGACAGCTCCAGTGCACTGCTGTGGCAGACCGCCATCGTCGAACAATCCCCACAACACCTGCCGGCGCTGCGGCGCTTGGAGCATGCGTACCTCGCTGGCGATCGTTTGGAAGAGCTGGAACCCGTCGTCGCGAGCTTGGCTCGCACGTTGGATGCCGTCGAAGCGAACGGGCACGCACGCCTGGCGGCACGGCTGCGCGTCCGGCGCGGTGCCTGGGCGGAAACCCGCGAAATGGCCGACATCGCTATCTCGCATGCGCCGGATGAGCTGTGGGCGCTGCGCTCGCTCAGCGCCCACGCCCGCGCCATGGAGGACAGCGAACTCGGCCTGCGCGTCGACCAGCGCTTGTTCGAAATGTGCGATAGCCCGCTCGACAAGGCCACGCTCGCGCTGCGCGCCGCGGAAGCCGCTGCTCGGCTCGAGCGTTCGCCAGACACGAAACGGCTGTTGTCCGCTGCGCTCGAGCAAATGCCGGATCATTTGCTGGCGCTCACCACGCTCTCCGAGGTGCTGGAGTCCGCGGGAGAGCACGCCGCGGCAGCCCTTGCCTTGGAACGCGCCGCTCAAGCCAGCCACGTGCCCGCGCACCAAGTCAGCGCCTGGCACCAAGCCGCAGTGCTGTGGCTGGATAAAGCGGGCGATCTCGAGCGCGGCCGAAGCGCCCTGGAATGCGCGGTCGCGCTGGACGTCAGCCACGAAGACGCCGTGGTACGCCTGCAATCACTGTACGTCGCCGCAAATGACCGTCAGAAACTCGCCGCGCTGCTGCAGCGTCGGCTCGAGCACACCACGGACCCGGAAGAGCGCGTGGCCATTGAGGTCACCCGCGGTCGCGCCCTGGCCGAAGTCGGCGAGAAAGACGCGGCAAAAGCCGCGCTCGCCGCCGCGCTGGACGCGAACCCGGACCACGCCGAGGCCCTCGAAGCGTTCGCCGCGCTGTGTCTAGAGGAGGGCGATTGGACTTCCGGCGAGCAAGCGCTGATTCGTTTGGCGCGCCGCATGAGTGAACCGCAACGCCAAGCTCAGATCTACCGTCGCCTGGGCGAGCTGTACGACACAGCCTTGCCGAACCCGGAGCGCGCCGAGCTCGCCTACAGGGAAGTGCTGAAGCGCGACCCCGACGACGGCGAAACCGTCGCGCGCTTGGTGCACGTGTACGGCCGTTTGGGCGACAACGCGACCGCGCTCTCGCTGCAGACGGACCTGCTCGCGCGCGCGAAAACCCCCGACGAAAAGCGCGATCGTACCCTGGCGCTGGCCATCGTCGAAGAGCAAATCGCCGGCGATCGCAAACGCGCGGAGGCGACGTTCGAAAAGCTACGCAAGGAATACCCGCACGACAGCGCCGTGCTGCGCGCCGTCGCCGAGTTCCAGCAGCGAGGCGGCGAAACGCGCGCCACGCAGGTACTCTTGGAGCGCGCCGCTACGGACGCTCGCCGCGCGCTCGCAACTGGCCGCTTCGAGCCCGCGTTCTTCGAGGTACTGGCCACGGTTGCGGAGCTCAAACGCGCCGGGGACGCTGCGCTCGTCGCGCGGGCTACGCTCGCCGCGCTGCACGGCGAGGAAGTGCCCGTGCCTGCCGCAGGCCCGATCGCTGGTGACCCGCGTTTGGATGATTTGCTCGCGCCGGATTTGGTAAGCCCGCCGTTGCGCGCACTGCTCAAGAAGAGCGGGGACGTGCTGGACGCCGCGTACAACGTGGATTTGCGCGCGCTGCGCGCCGCTCCCCTGCCCGTGTCGTCCGCCGCGTTCACCAGTTACGTGCAGCAAGTCGCGGCAGCCTTCGGCATTCGCGGCCTCGAGGTCTTCGCCTCCGCCGCGCTTGGCCCGCTGTGCATGCCGGTCAGCACTAACCCGCCGCAGATCGTGTTCGGGCAAGCCTTGTTGGACAGCCAAGACGACGCGGCGCGTTACTTCCTGCTCATCCGTGCCCTCAAGATCCTGCAGGGCAACGCTGCGGCACTATCGCGCACAGCGCCCATCGAGCTGTGGCCGGTTTTGGCGGGCTTTCTAAGTCTGTTTGCACCGAACTGGATCCCGCAAGGGGTAGACGCGAAGAAGCTCGCGGACGCGCAGAAACGCGTCTCAGGCGTGATGCGCGCGAACCTGGACGACGACGTGCCGGTGCTGGCCTTGGAAGTGATTGGTGCCGTAGGCAATCGCGCGAGCCTGCTCGCTACGGCACTGCACCAATGGGGCAACCGCACTGCGCTGCTGTCCGCTGGTTCGCTCGTGGCATCGCTGCGCGGTGTCGCGCTGGCCTCTGGTCAGCCCGGTGGGCCCCCGCCTGACGGCGCCGAGCGCGGCAAATGGATCGTGCGCAATCCCGAAGCTCGCGATCTAGCGACCTTCAGCGTCGGCGAGCAGTACGCTGAGGCGCGCGCCCGCCTCGGTTTGAGCCGCTGAGCGTTCAGCCGCGGATTTTACCGGACCTCAAACGCCACGAGCACGCTCTGCGCGCCGTCGGCCGTTGCCACGCGCACGCGGTGCGCGCCCGGTTCTAGCCTCCACGGCAAGCGAAACGGCGCGCTCAATGTAGCCACGCGCCGATTGTCCACGAAGAACGTGAGCGTGTCGCTGGCCGTGCGCGCTTCGAGCACAATTTCCTGCTCGGCGCGAGCACCCGGGTCGATCACAAAATGCGCCTGCGCGCCGGGGAAAACCAGTTCTGGCGCGTCCGACTCACGCGCGCGCCGCTGCCCCGGACAGCGTGGCGAGAAAGCCTCGGGGGCGAGCGGGCGTTGCGCTTGGCGAGCGAAGTTCTCGTACTCACGCGGGTAGCGTTCGAACACGTGCAGCTCGCTGACTGGACAGCCAGGCCCGGCGCGCAGTGAGTTCAGGGGATCGATCGCCACCACTTCATGCATGTCGCAACTGGCGTGCGGCTCGTGACCGGGCACGAACCATTCGCGGCGACGATGCGGGCACGAGTCGGAGGCCAGCTCACCGCTCAGCACGCAAACGTCCGCACTGAGCAACCCGCGGTGGTCGACCAGCGCGGCCGGCGTGCGGCCGCGCATGGCTGCTAGCATCACCTCGTGAAATAACGGTCCAGCGCCGGTAACACCCGTGGAGCCGGTCATCGGCGTGCCATCGAAGTTGCCCGCCCACACCGCGACCGTCACTTCATGCGTGAACCCTACCGTCCAATTGTCCCGGAAGCCCTTGGAAGTGCCGGTTTTTGCGGCGACAGGAAACGGGAACGCGAGCGGCCCGCCAATGCCGAACTCTGGGGAACGCGCCAAGTCATCCGACAAGATGTCCGTCAGTACCGCGGCAATGCGCGGCTCGATCACCGGGATGGCGCCCGGAACCGCACGCGACAAGCGAGCACCGCTAGCGAGCGTCGCGTCGCGGTAGAAACGGAGCGGCAAGAATGCGCCGTCGCGTGCCAGCATGGCGTACGCCTGAGCGAGTTCACTGAGTCTTACTTCACCGTCGCCGAGCGCGAGCGCGGCACCGTAGTGTTCCGCGCTGTCTTGCAGGGAGCTGAACCCGGCGCGGTGCAGCAGCGCGAGCACTTGCTCCGGGCCAACGCGCGAAGCGGTGTACACCGCGGGCACGTTCAACGAATTGGCCAGCGCGTCACGCAGCAGCACCGGGCCGTGAAAGCGGCCGTCGTAGTTCTTGGGCGAATACAGGCCCTCAGAGGTCGGCAAACCCAGTTCCAGATCGGGCAAAAGCGTGGCCGCGGTCATGCCCAAGCGCGTCATGGCTGCCGCATAAACGAAGGGCTTGAGCGCAGATCCGGGTTGGCGCAGCGCACGCGCGCCGTCGTTCTGCCCGAGCGCCGGGGCCGAGAAGTAGTCGGGTGAGCCGACGTACGCCAGCACTTCACCGCTCGCGTTGTCCACGACCACGACCGAGACCGAACTCGCGCCGTAGTCCGCGACGTAACGCGCGGCGCGGCGTGACAGCTCCGAAACCTCACGTTGCAAGCGGGAGTCAACGGTCGTGTTCAGGCGCTGCACCCGTTCGCCTCGCAACTCCGGCGCGAGCGCACCCGAAACCAGGCCTTGCACCAAGTGCTCCGTGCCGCCCTGCACCACGCCACGCGTGAGCCGCAACGGCTCCAGCTCCGCGGTGCGCGCCGCGTCCACGGTGGTCAACCCTTGAGCGAGCATGCGTTCGAGCACTCGGTCTCGGCGACGCAGCACGGCGCGCGTGCCGCGAGCTGGGTCGTACAAGGTCGGACCGCGCGGGATAGAAACCAAAACAGCTGCTTCGGCCAGATCCAGCTCGCGCGCGGGCTTGTCCAAGTAGAACCGGCTCGCCGCGTCGATCCCGCGCAGATTCGGCCCGAATTCCACGCGATTGAGGTATTCCTCCAAGATGCGCGATTTGCTCAGGCTGGCCTCGATCCGAAGTGCAATCGCCAGCTCCCGCCACTTCCCCAGGAACGTGCGCGGGCGCGGCACGACCGTACGCGCGAGCTGCTGAGTGAGCGTACTGGCGCCCGAGACCAGCTTGCCGTAGCGGAGTGCTTGACCGACAGCGCGCAGAATCGCCAGCGGATCGACGCCCGGATGGTGATAGAACCGTGCGTCTTCTGCGGCGAGTAGCGCGGGCACCACGCTGGGCGCGAGCTCACTCAAGGCCACGCGCGATGACAGCTTGCCATCTTTGGAACGCACCTCACGGATCATTTGCCCATCGCGGTCCAGCACCTGCGTGCTGATGCCGGCGCTAGGGTCACTCAAGGCACCCGGCAACGGTTCCAGCAGCGCGCACACAAATAGCGCCACGAGCGGCGTTAAGCCGAGCGCCAGGAGCGACAAAACCGAGCGTTTCCAGCGTTTCATTGCCCGGTCACGCTCACGACCGTGGCCCCGTTGCGACCGAACGTTTCCGGTGTGTACATCTCTTCCACGCGCGTGGCAGGCAGCACGAATTTACCGAGCGTGGTGGCGCGTGCCAAGTACCGGTAGTGGTACATGCCAGCCGCCATGTGATCGACGAAGAACAGCACGCGGTCATCACGCAGTTCTCGTTGCGTGTAGTCCTCGAAGGACGTGTGACCGGCAGCCAAGTCGTCACGCGACTCGTCGTCTCCGCACATCTCGCAGGGCGCGGCCGAGGATTCGCCCACGGCCAGCGCGTTCGAGCTGGTCGAGAGCTGGCTGTCCACGGCTTCGAACCCCGCCGGCAATGGATCATCCACGACGACGAAGTCACGCGGGCTAGGCGTCACGATTACCAAATCCGCGAGCACCAAATCCCCACCCGCAAAGCGCGGCGCCGAAGTATCCGCGATGCTCGCGAGGGCCTGCGGGAGGCTTTCTGGGGTGACCGGGCGGATCGCTTTCTGCACAAAGAACCCTTGATCCAGCGTGTCCGTGGGCAAGGTGCGGCGCGCGTAGCGCAGCCGCGCTTGATAGAACAGCGTGCCCGAGCCGCGCTTCTCGAACAGCAACGAAGCCCCCTTCAGGCCCGCCAGCTTGGCAATGTCCACTCGGCCCTGCACCGTGCTCAAGCTTCGCCCGTGCAAATCAGCATCCAGCACGAGGCTCTGGCCCAAGAGTGCCCGCACCTGAAAGTCGGGGATCACCTTCTCCTGGGCTTTGCGGTACGCATCCAGCGCCAGCAGTGCGTAGCTAGTTTCCTGAGTGGTGCGCCAAGTACCGTTCACGCGCGCAATCAACAGCCCGCGCGCCAACTCCGCCGCCAACGGATGGTCGGGCTTAACGGTCAAGAGCGCGCGCAGCACGAGCGCCGCGGTGCGCGCGGGCGAGTCCATCAACACCGCGTATTCATCGCCCGTGTTCTCGCCCACGAAGGCCGCGTCGTTCTCAATGCGCAGCGCATTCTCCAGGTCTGGCAGCAACCCCTGCGCCAACTTTTGTTGCGTTTTACTCACGCCCAAAGCGTGCAAAAGCAGCGCTTTTGCGAACAGTGGCAGCTCTTTCCGGCGCTCGTACAACTTCTGCTGGTAACCAATGTCCGGCGTGCCCATGTCCGAAAGCACGTCCAACACGAAAGCCACGGTGGGCAAACGGGAGGTGTCTTCGGGCATGTCTGCTAGGTAGCGGCGCAGGTAGTCGCGGCCTCGGTCGAACACGGCCTTCGGTACGACAGCTCCGTGTTGACTGGCTTGACCGAGCACGAACAGCGCGTACGCACCGACCCACGGATAGCTCTCGGTCGACGAAGGCCACAAACCGAAGCCACCGTCACTGCGCTGGCGCGAGATGATCTCTGCAATCGTGTGCGGCACCACTTTGTCCAAGTCCAAGGGCAGTGGGATCTGAAAGTCCTTCGCCAAGTCGCGCAGCGGCACGAGTGGAATCAAGAGGCTCGACAGCTGCTCGGTGCACCCGTACGGATACTCCACCAACTGCGAGACCCCCGCGTCGAGCCCGACCAATGCGGTGGAGGAAACACTGACATCCAGCTGCCCGACGTCCGAACGAATCGAGGACAGGTCGCCCAAGGCTTCGGCCACGGAATCCTGGGATTTTCCGGACAAAGCCACCGCTTCCAGCGTAGCTGGCGACACGATTTTGCGTTCCACCGCAACCGCGTCTTTCTCACCGCCCGCGCTGACGTCGAAGCGCAACTTCGCCGTCCCCGCCGTCTCGGCGCGGAACGGAAAACGCACTTCCAGTGATTGATCGCGGGTCATGCTCAAGGTCCGTGTCACATCACCCACCAGGGTGATTCCGGTGGCGTGCGCCTGAATCGTCACTTGCCCGGGGTCGAAGTTCTTGGCCGAAACCACGATCCCGGCTTCCATGGCGTCACCGGCGCGCAGGAAACGCGGCAACTCCGGGCGTGCCATCAGGTGCTTGCTCGTCGTGACGGACGTGGAACCGAAGCCGTAGTGGTCGCCATCGCTGACGGCCACGGCCATGACGCGGTACGTGGTCAGACTTTCGGGTAGCTTGAAGTGCACGTGCGCTTTGCCGTTCGCGTCCGTGAGCACTGCGGGGTTGAAGTACGCGGTTTGCCGGAAGTCACGGCGCGCGGGGCTCATGCCACCGCCACCGCCGTCACTCCCCTTCTCATTGCCCAGGGCGCCGTCGAGCGCTTCCAAACCGATGTGCGCCAGCCCTTCGCGTGACTCCAGCGTGGCCACGCCCAGCGGTCGCGGCGCAGTGAATACGGGGATCGGGTCCGGCACTTTGTAACCGATCAGCGACAGCACGCCCTCATCCACCGCGTACAGCGTGACCTCGGTGGCTTGCGGCTTGCCAGCGCGGTCCTTGACCTCCAAGTCCACGTTGACTTCGCCGCCCGGCGCAAAGTCCGTCTTGTCCGAATGCACGGCCACCGCAAGGCGACGTGCCTCCGGGTCGATGCGCAGCTCCGTGTAGCCCACGCGATACGGAGCGCCCAACGCGGCCTTCTCCTTGACCGAGCTCGCGCGCACCAAGTGCACGGAGACGAAGGCGTTGGGCCGCAATTCCTCAGTGATCGGCACGTCAATCGTGGGAGTCGGACCGTGCACGTGCATGCGGCGCGCGTGATAAATCCCCGCGCGCTCGATGGTCACGAGCGCCTCCGCGTCCGGGAATGGAGATTTCACGAGCACACGCGCCGTTTCACCGATCTGGTAAGACTGCTTGTTGCTCTTCAGCTCCACGCTCAGCTTGTCGCTGTCGGAAAAGCCGGTCCCGGCTTCTCCGATCGCATACATGCCGAGCGCGGCCTCGGCCGTGTTGCCGCGGCTGTCCTTAGCGAGCGCGTGCAGCACGTGATAGCCGGCTTCAGGGATGTCCAGTGAACAAGGCACGGGGAGCGCAGCGGTGGTCACGGTACACGTGGACACCACGCGATCCACGACCTTGCTCACCAAGCGCGAGTCATTGCCCGCCTGCGCCTCGCGGGCGTACGTCCAACGCCGCGACACGAGCTCCACCTTGACCGACTTGCCGCCCAGCTTTTCCCCGCTGGGCGAGAACGCGAGCACGCTCGTCACGAGCTTGCCAGGGGCCGGCACGAAGTAATCCTCCGGCTCTTTTAGGCCCAAATAGAACTCGGCGGGGTGCACGATGGCCGATGTGCTGCCGGCGATGCTCTGGCGCGAGATGTCCGTCACTTCCGCCTCCGCGGTGAGCAACTCGGGCCCGCGCTGACCGGGCAAGTCCAGCTTGTGCGTGAAGCCGACGCTGCCGTGCGCATCCAGCTTGGCGTTTTGCGAAACCAACTCACCCGAGCTCAGCGCAGCCTCTTCCCGGTCCGCATGAAACGCCGAAGCGCTCGTGGAGAACCCAGCAGAGTTCGGCACTTCAAAAGCACTCGGCGCACGCGACACCGTGTAGCGCACGCCCGCTGCGGCCATCGGCGCGCCAAACAAATAGTCAGCGTGCGCCGTCCACTGGGCGGTGTCACCGCGCACGTAGCTCGGCTTGCCGCTCTCCACGCCGACCTTGAACTCCGCAGGTCGATATTCGGACACGTCGAAGGACTCATACACCACGTCGTCCGAGGCCTTCGCGCGCAGCTGCCAGGCCCCCAAGTGACCGCTTTCGGGCACCTTGAAGTGCGTCGCAAACGTGCCGAATTTGCTTAATTTCACGGTCTGCGCGGACGCTTGCTCCGCATCCGGAGAGTACAATTCCACCGCGACCTCGGCGCCTGCCGGCGTGGCGTTGCCACCTGGCCGCTCCGTGCGCAAGATGCCCTTCACTTGCACGTCATCACCCGGACGGTAGATGCCGCGCTCGGTGAACATCAAGCCATAGGTGTGCCGTTTCCCGGAGCCATCGAACGGCACCGATAGGCGCCAGGGCGAAAGGAAGTCACGCGTCTTCTCGAACGTCCAATCCGTGCCGCTGCGCGCTACCAAGAGCGCGTTCCCGTCCCCGTCCGGCTGGTCCAGGTTGGGCTTGTAGTCCGGCATCAAGGCAATGCCTTGCGCGTCCGTTTGATAGTCTCGAGGCTGACCGCTCACGCCGAGCACGGTCACCCTTGCACCCGCTACTGGCTGCCCAGTCGAGATGCGCGTGACCCATGCCAGTGATCCGTCCGGCGAAAGCTTGGCGGTGATGGCCAAGTCCGTCACCTTGAGGATTTTGAACGGATCGAGCGAGCGATAGTCCTTCGGGTTGCGTTCGTACTCGACACCAATGGCCACGGCGCCACGCGTTGTGCTGCCTAAAATCCCGCTCAACTCTAGGTTTTCTTTGCTGATGTGATTCAAGCCGGCGTTTGGCACGACGCTCTGCTGGCGCGACTGAGGCAGGCTTTCAAACAGCTTCCAGCGCTCGTCCGGGTTGTCCTCGCGGCTCAGCGCCAGCACATTTTCCGGCGTCAGCGCCGAACTGCTCAGCATGAAGTGGTTGACGTTGACGGAGCCAATCGGAATCGCCGAGCCCACTCGCGCATCGAGAGTTTGCCCCTGCACGCCGATCTCGACTGCCGGAAAGTAGTCATCGACGGCCAGCACCTGACCGTAAGTATGGCCGAGCGTTTGCCCGTGCGCGTCCCGCAGATCCCCGTTCACGTGCAGGGTGTACGTCTGCCCGGCTTGGAACGGCGCGGAGATGCTCAGGTACGTGACCGGCGTCGACTCATCCGTCCAATTCTCGTACCGAATCGCCACGGGCGGCGTGATCGAGAGCGCCCGCTTCAAGTCCTTGAGCAACACCGGGTTGCTCATCTCGAGCGACCACGCCCCGCCCGGCATGCACTGTTCGTGCGGCGTTTCTCGGTCGCAATTCACGCTATCGACCGAAAGCGACCCGTACGTCTCGACCGGGATCTCTATTCCCGACGCCATCGGCAAGGGACCCTCTAAGCCGGTCAGCGTTTCGGAAATGTTCAGTTTGATCTGCGCGTGAATCGGCAAGGGGTGACTCGGGCGCACCTCGAGCCGCTTCGGTTCGGAGGGATTGGGGCGAACGCTGGCAAAGCTCAGCACCTCTGTCTTCCCCGCAACCACCGCGGTCAGCTTGCCCAGCGCGCGCAGCCGCTCGGGATCCACAGCCTGGTTGAAGTGCAGCGTGAACGTCGCGTTGGGTTCCAAGGCGCGGGCCCCCGCGCCCGGCGAACTGTCAACCAACTTCAAGCGCGGAGTCGAGAACTTGAACTGGTACGGGCTGCCCAGCGTGGAGCCGTCCAGCGCGCGCAGGTCGGCGGGAGCCGTCACGGTGAACGCCGTGGCGCCCGGCAAGTGCG
>JBDTJC010000089.1:0-24362 GCA_039936055.1 Polyangiaceae bacterium
AATCCCTGATTCATAAGCGCGTTGTCCCCGGTTCAAGTCCGGGCTTCGGTACCACGTTAAACCGCCCGATCCGTAACCTGAAGAGGTTGAAAGCGTGATCGGGCGTACCGTTGAAAAAGCGCGGTAACTGATGGCGCCTAACGTAATAGCCGCACCGCGGGCTGCTCAGGACGACCGCCACTTGCGGGTCGAGGTCGGAGCGGCGCTGGGCGCCGGACTCGCGCGTCCGCTCTTGAAGGTCGGCACGATGGATCGAACGCGCTCGCAGTACTCTTCGTAAGGACGCCCCAATTGGCGACGGAGCGAACGCTCCTCGAAAAATACGCCGATGCACACGTAAATGCTGGTGCCGGCCGCGAAGAGCAGGTGGTCCACGGTCATGTTCGGCGTCACCCAGATGCCGATCAGAATTCCGGTCATGATCGGGTGGCGATCAAAGCGGTACATCCAGCGCACTTGGAATGGAGACGGCCTCAGCGGGCGAGCGCGCAGGGCCTGATAGGCCTGCTGTAAGCCGAACAGCTCGAAGTGATTGATCGCAAAGCTCGCAAGCAGCAGATATGACCAGCCGGCAACGGCAAGCCCCAACAGCGCCCAACGCAGCACGGGCCCCTGCACCGACCAAACGAGCGCGGGCATCGGCTGCCAGAGTAATAGCAGTGGCAGCAGCGCGAGCCCGGTCGCGAGCAGGTACGTAGAGCGTTCGACGGCAAGCGGGATGACGCGCGTCCGGCGCTCTTTGAAGCTCGGTCGCGCCATCACGCTGTGCTGGAGCGCAAACAGCGTCAGCAGAAGCAGATCGAGCCCGAGCGCTGGGCCTAGGCTCGACCTTCCGAGCGGGCCACCCGTGAACGGGACGACGCCCAGCATGATCAGAATTACGGTAACGAACGCGCCGACACCCACCGCATAAGCCGCAACGCCATAGGCGAAGACTGCCATGCGATACAGTAACGACGGTAATGGGCGTTCATTGGGAAGTCTTGAATTCATCGTTCCTGTCATTTCCCCCCTCGTTTGTTGTGCGCTCGCCCGCGGTACAAACATCGCATCGAGCCGATCGCGATCATTCGAAAGTTCACCCAGCTAGATGCTCGGTGGCACACCAAGGTGCCGAACCCGAAGCGTTCTGAATCGACGTGCCGCGCGGAGAGAGCCTTGCTGCGCCGTTCTCTAACGACAGTCCGCAGGGCCTGGCTGCATACACACACTGTGAGCAGCGGGGCTTACCGGTGGAAGGGCCCACCAGCGCTCGATGTGGGTGGGAGTGAGCGCGGTCGCAGCGAGTTGCGTCTCGACCGCGCGCGCTTGTCTCACTCGAAAGACTGTGCGATTCGGCTACAATGAGTGAAGTCTTTCAGTCGGACGCGCCGGCCGCGGCGTTTGAAATTTGGAGACGCCATGCGTGAACAGAACCCTCCCTCGAACTCGTCGTTGCCACGTCCCGCGCGCGTGAAAATCTGCGCGCTGCGCGTGAGCCTGATGGCGCTGCCCGTGCTGTGTGGCTTGGTTGCTTGTGGAGGCAGTGCGGACTCCTCGCAGGTGCAAGGTGGCGCTGGCTTCAACCCCGGGATCACTGCCGGCGGCAATGGCTCGATCGACCCGGGGCCGGGTGCTAACGCGGGCACCGCCAACGCGAACGGCGGCGCGGGGAGCATGTCCTCCGGTGTGTACATGCTCCCCGAGGGTTTCACGCCCGCCACGCTCGGCGGCTTCAAGTTGGGCGCCCCGGTGGATGCGAGCATGACTGGCGCAGCGGGCGCGAGCAGCGCGCCACCAGCGGGCGGCTGCGGCACCCAAATCCTGGGCGTTGTGCGTGATTTCAAGGGCAACAACGAACCCGGTGGTCACCCTGACTTCGAACATTTCTCGGGTAGCGGCCCCTCGCCGGGCATCGTGACGGCCGCGCTGGGTAGTGATCAGAAGCCCGTGTACGCAGCAACGGGCGCGTTCATGGATCCCGTGAACGGGCAGCAGACCACGAGCAAAATGCTTTTCGACGAGTGGTACCGGGCCACCCCGAACGTGAACAAGCCGTACATCGTGTACTTGTACTTCCAACCGAACGGCAACGTGCTCACGTTTCAGAGCACCGCGTTTTTCCCGCTCGACGGCAAAGGTTGGGGCAACACGCCCGGCCAAAACCACAACTTTGGCTTCACCACGGAGGTGCACACCAAGTTCACCTACAAGGGGAACGAAACTTTCAAGTTCACCGGGGACGACGACCTGTGGGTGTTCATCAACAACAAGCTGGCCATCGATCTCGGCGGACTACATTCGAAAGCCACGAAGACGGTCGACTTGACCACGCTCGGCCTCACGGTGGGCGAGACGTACAACCTGGACTTGTTCCACGCCGAACGTCACACGAGCGCGTCGAACTTCAGCGTCGATACCAACCTGGAATTCACCAACTGCGGCACGGTTATCGCCGAGCCGCAGCCGAAATGAGCGGTTCCTGTTGCGGGGCTGACCCGCGCCACGCTACTTGTGCCCCACGCCGCTGACCGCTGCGCCGCTGAGTGCCCCACCTCCGAAGGGGAGGCACTCGCGGGCCTGCGTACTCGCGCGTCGGCCGTCAGTTGTTGCCGAACAGATCCTGAATCCTCGAATCGAGCGCGATCGCGATCTTGTACAAGCTCGAGATTGACGGGCTCGATTCAGCGCGCTCGATTTGCGACAAGAGGGAAATGCTGAGGCCAGTGCGCCGGCTCATCTGCTTGAGCGTGAGCTCTTTCTCTTTGCGCATCGTGCGGATCGTGTCGCCGATGATCTTGTGCAGTTGCTCTTCCGGCGTGCGCGCGAGGCCCTTCTTCTTCATCACACGCGCGAGCACCTCGCGGAACTCGTCCACGTTGAACGGCTTCTTGATGTAGTCGACAGCGTCGAGCTTCATCGATGCCACGGCAGAATCCAGGTTCGGGTGCGCAGTGAAGATGATGACCGCGATGTCGCTGTCGATCGCGCGGATCTTCTTCAGGACCTCGATGCCATCCATCTTGGGCATCATCAGGTCCAGAATCATCACATGGTAATCACCTTGCCGAATCTCGTCTTCCACGAGGGTCGGATCGCCCAAGGTCTTGACGATGAAACCGTCCTTCTCCAGTAGCGACTGCATGAAGTCGCGGATCTCTTTGTCATCATCCACGATCAGGATTCGGACGCTGGGTACTTCGATGGGCAAGGCTCGGCTCCTCTGGGGCTGTCCGCTGGGGTACAGTGACACTACAATAGCAAGCTGTTTACGTCGTTACTAGATTTTTGTTTGCTTAAGATCTGGCTGCGCAATACCAGATTATCTATTAATTCTAGTAGGTTAGCTGTCAGATGGCGTCTGTGCTCGGAACAAAAAAAACCAGCGTAGCGCTCCAAGAGGCCTCGAACTCCCCAAACGCGTCGCGCCCGCAGGCGTTGCTGCACGTGTGCGGCTGAGCGTTAGCGAGCGCGACGCGGCCCGCTTACTGTCAGCGGCTCGACCCAACAGCCACTCAGGAACCGCCAATCGTGAGAGAGAGTTGCTGACCGCTGTGCGGGCCGCCTTCGACCGTGAGCTGGTCGTTCTCGAAGCTGGCGGTGGTGAGGGCTACGGTGATCGGGCCGCCCACCGCGACGAGCTGCTTCCAGGCGGAGGCGCTGGGCGTGTATGAGGGGATGGTCGTGTAGACGCGCAAGAGGCGTTGGTTGTCCGGTGTGCTGAACACGAGCAGATACGTCAGACCCGTGAAGCCGCCCGCGGCCGCAATCGAGAGCGCACCGGCCGCGCCTGCTTGCGGGAACGAGTCAGAAGGGTCGGAGCGCCAGCTGAAGGTGTACGGCTTGGCCGCTGAGCTGATGGTTGCGTTCGTGGTCTCTGCTACCGAGGAATTGGGCTTGGGCGTGATGAACGAGCCACCAGCCCAGCCCCAATTATCCGACTTCGTGTTCAGCACCTGCAGCAGCGTTCCCTCTGCGGCATCACCCTGGAAGATCACGCCGGCCGTCAGCGCGTTGCTCGACGGCGCACCGTCCGAACTCGACGAACACGCAGGCATGTACGCCGCGCTGGAGGCGAGAGCGACGAGCAGGGTGGTGCGGAGTAAGCGGGATGTGGACATCGAACGTCTCCGGAGCTGTGGGCCTCGCGGCGCCAAACGTGCCGCGCCAAAGGGTAGCGCAATCTGCAGCTGACGCGATTATTTACGGTTCGGCCATACAAACGGATCAAACGCGGGTCACTGATGAGGAACTGATCCCCGAGTGCCCGCGTTCAACGTTCGCTAGTTTTCGCGTAAAATGCCGCGAAACGAGCCCGATCTACGAGCCGATCACGCCGCAGCCGATGCGGTCACCAGCGTTGCCGGTAGGCTGCCCGCCGTCGTCCTTCTTGGCGTGCACGATGATGGCTTTGCCCGCGAAGGAGTTCGGGTCGTCCTTTTTGAGGTTGGCGCCCGGGATGGTGATCTCAAGCGAGCCTTTGCCGTCCTTGCCGATCTTGAGGTTGCCGAGATCACCGAGGTGGCGCTTGGCGGTGACGGGCAGACCGTGCTCGTTGCTCTGCGGGTTGAAGTGCCCGCCAGCGCTCTTGAAGTCCGGCGAGCTGCAATCACCCTTCTCGTGCACGTGCGCGCCGTGATCACCACCGGGGGTGACGCCTTCGACCGAGAGTGTCACCTTCACGCCGCCATCCGTTTCGGTGAGCGTGGCGGTGCCCTTGAGCTTCGAGCCCTTCTTGCCCGCGATGGTGACGGTGATCGGCGGCGACGGCTCGGCCTTCGGCGCTTCAGCGACCGGCGCGGGTGCCGGCGGAGGCGGAGGCGGAGCTGGTGCTTCCGTTGCCGCGGGCGGCGGGGGCGGGGGCGGCGCGGCAGGCGGCTCTGTCGAGCCTCCGCAGGCGCTGAGCAGACCCAGAGTTCCGAACGCCAAAATCACTGCGAATGACGAAGTCTTCACGTGTCCTCCTTGTTTGGGGACAGGTCATACGGGCGAACGTGCCGGCTGTCGATAGCCTTCAGGTGGCCGCGAGCCAGCTCATACTTTCGATGTCCCAGCGCTCGCGTGTGCCAGAATTGTCACGGAGCAGATCGGGCGTCCCGGAGGCGACTTCGAAGGCTTGCTCGCTGAACAAGTCGGAAAGATCGGCGGTCAGAGCCCCAGGCGCTGTACCCACCGCAGATGACGCCACGCTAAATAGACTCACTGTCATCCGGGCCGAGTCGACCTGACACACCCCGTAGCCGTTGTCGGAGAGATTCTGAAAGGCGAGGTGCGGGTTGGGGCGCGTGTCGCGGTTGACCAGCAAATCCCCCACCCCGCCGACGATGAACTTCGTTTCCGCCGGCAGCGAGGGGTCGTTGTCCACGAGTGCGGCGAGGCCGGCTTTCCAGGTGGTTGAGGTCAGGCTGCCAGTCACGAACTCGACCACGCGCTTGCTCGTGTCGTCAGCCAAGAATGGCGTGCCGGCAAAGAAGCAGTGCAGATCCCCGGACAAGATCACGACGTTGTCGAGTTGCGAGAGCTCAGTCAGCAGTGCCTCGCGCTCGTTCGGGAAGCCGTCCCAGTCCTCAGCGGAGATGGATATTTTGACTTGTAGCGCCTTGGGCGCGAGCGTGACCGTGCTCAAGTCAACGTGCCGCGGCATGAAGCACACTTCACTGCCCCAAACCTTGAAGGTGCGAGTGGATGCCTTCAGCGTCTTTAGGAACCAAGCGCGTTGTTCCTTGCCCATCAGCTGCTCGCTGGCGCCAGCGCTGGCGTCGTAGGCGGCCTTGGCGAGCGCGTTGAATGGCCCGAGCGCGACCACGTAGCGCGAGCCGATGCGCGAGAATTCGTCGGTTTTTAGCAGCTGGTGGTAGGCGTAGCCGAGCTCCAACCCTGCCGTGTCCAGCGCGATCGGGGCGGGCTTGCTCACGCCCAGCGTGGTCAGGGAAGCGTTGATGAACGGCACACTCATTCTGCCAGTGACGCTGGTGCTGCGAATGGCGAGTTGGGCCGCGCCCTTCTTGAGCGCCGCTTGGTACGCGCCGCCCGCGTAGTCGTCGATGTTCACGTACGGCAGCGCGTCGTCGGGCAAGGCGCCGAGCACTTGGGTCAGCTCCGTTTGCGTCAAGAACACGGAGCCGGGGAAGGCATCCTCCGGTACCAGGTGGTCCGGACGGTAGCGTCGTAGATCCGTGAGCACCAGCTCCAGGTGCTGACCAAAGACGAAGCTTCGGTAGTAGCGGAGTTCGTCCGGGAACGGTTGCGAGGCATCCCAGTCGCTCGTGGGCGGCTGCGACAGATCTACCGGCATGTATTCGAACCACGCTTGATCCGCGGCCAAACGGCGCGGGGTCTCGGTCTCATCCATCAGTCCGTCGGTGTAGGTGGCGACGTCCGCGTGGCAGTCATCGGAGAATTCGTGATCATCCTGCACGGCGATCAGCGGGAACAGCTCGTGCACGGCCTGCAGATCCGTATCCGAGCGATACAGGCGGTACAAATCCCGATAATTGCCGAGCGACTGTGCGGCCTGGTAGGGCGCGCTGTCGCTGCCCAGCGTGAGCGCTTCAGCTGGCTTGCTGAACGTGACCTGGCGCGCGGGGTCATTCACTTGAAACGACGGGTCAGCCGTCGTTTCGTAGATGTAGTCACCCAGGTGCACGATGACGTCGATGTCTTGCGTGGCCAAGTGGCGGTAGCAGTGGAAGTACTTGCCGGCGTAGTCCTGGCACGACACGACCGCGAAGCGTACCTTCACGTCCGCGTCTTCCGCTGGCGCGGTTTTGGTGCGCCCAGTACGGCTGGTGGCGACGGCGCCGGCGGGATTTGTGTAACGAAAGCGGTAGTAGTACGTGGTGCTCGGGGCGAGCCCGTCCACGCGCGTCTTCACGCAGTGATCGAAATCGACCTGTGCGGTGAGCGTTCGGCGTGCTGCGCCGTCGAGTGAAATGACGTGTGTGAACGTGCTATCGGTAGCGAATTCGAGCTCGAACTTGAGATCTTGCGTCGGGTGATCCGCGTCGACCACGCGGGTCCACAACACGACGCTGCTCGGGCGCGGGTCACCCGAAGCCACGGACTGCGGAAAGACCAGCGTTTCGTCGAGCGGCGACGGACTTCCGCTGGCCGAACCGCAGCCGATTGGGCCCAAGATTGCGCCCGCGGAAATCAGCGTGAGCTCAAGGAATCGTCGACGAGGTAGGGCGTGCATTGCCTTCAGCGCTTCTGTTCGGCGCGGCCGGTTTGGTCGAGGAACACGTCGCGAACGGACGTCAGGTCGTCACCGGACAGGAAGCCGCTGCGACCCAACAGGCGCCCGGTTTCCCAATTGGTCAGGCCGAGCTCGGGGCGATGCCACGCCCATTGCCCGTCGACCCAGCGCGTGAAGCCGTTGCTCACGTACGGCGCCTCGACGGCGGCATAGAACGACTCGAACGCGCCCGGGCGCTCCGACAGAATCGAAGCCACGAAGCGCGGGCTGTACTGATTGATCAGCGCGACCGCGTGCGCAAAATCACGCGCGATCACCAGCGACAACTCGGGCGTGCCCTCCCACTCCCATTCCTTGCCCAGCTCGGCTTCGGTGATGGTGAGCGTGCTCGGAATGACGCCTTCCGAGCCGGGCACCACGGCGACCTTAGCCGAAACGCGGTGCAGGGCCTCGGCGACGTGCGGCCCAAGCTTTTCCACAGCGGCCCGCTCGAGCACCAGCACGTTCAGCGTGTTGCACACTTTGCGATCGAGGCTGAAGCGCAGCGCGTTCTTCACGAGCTCGGGGCTGGCGCTGGCTTCGACCAGCATCCACGCGCCGCCCGTGCCGTGAAGCGACGCGGGGATCCCGTGCTGTTTGGCGATTGCGCCGAGCAGCGCCACGGTGCGGCCGGAACCGCGCGCCACGGCTAGCCGCACAGCTCGCTCGCAGAACAGAGCGTGAGCCGCCGCATGCTCCTTGCTGCGCACCAGACTCAGCGCGCCTTCCGGCAGGCCTGCGGCGAGTAACGCCGGGCGCAGCGCGTTTTCCTCAATGGCAATCGCCGTACCCAGCGCGTCCCCGCCGATGCGAAACACGGCCGCATTGCGGTTGCGAATCACGCCGGCGGCGTCAGCGAACACATTCGGCCGGCCTTCGAACACGAACGCGACCACCCCCAGCGGCGCGCGGCGACGCTCGATCAAGTAACCTTCGCCCTGGCGGCGCTCCAGCACTTCACCGACGCGCCCGGCGGAACTGGCCCAACCGCGCAGGCCGGAAATCATGTCGCGACGCATGCGCTCGGTGAGCTCAAGGCGGCCTACGGCGCGGCCGCGCGCGCGCGCGGATTCAACGTCCGCGTTGTTGGCGCGCTGCACAGCGGCGAACGTCGTCTCGTTCTCCAGCCGTGCCGCGAACTCCTCGAAGAAACGGCGAATCGCGTCGTCGCTCACTGCCGCGAGCGCGCCCAGCGCAGCGCTCGCGCGCTCCACGGCGACCCGCGCCGCTTCGGCCGCCGCTCGCGAAATCACGATCAGCTCACCGAATTCGGACAACGGCACCACGCGGTCGCCCGGCTCCAAAGGGGGCATGGCCACGACTCGGTCGCCGACTAATACCTGAACTGCAGTCACGCGGCACTTGTAGCAGAACCGGCTGGATTTGCGGCTAGCCCTGCAAATAGACCGCGTTTTCGAGACTCCAGCGCGGCCGCCGGTTGCCGGACGTTGTCCAGGGTGACGGCGGGCACACGTCGGCGTGCGCGTGTGCTGCAGACCCGATCTCGAGCACCTGATTCGACCCGCTGCTCGCTCGACTGAGCCCTCGCTGCAGTCCGGTCAGCCGCGGGTTTTCGATGGTTTTGCTAGGCGCGCTGGCGTTTTCTTGGCGCGCAGCTTCAAGGCCGGCGCTTTCGCGCTCGGGTGCGCGTGTGCATGCGAGTGGGGGTGGGGGTGCGAATGCGGTTCATGCCCGTCGTGCTGGTGCATGCGGCGTCCGGTATTGCTCATGCTCAACGTCTCCTCGGCCACGTACTCAGCGCCGCCTTGAATCACGCCACGGGTGCCGATCATCCGCCCAGTGACCGCTTTCAATTCGTCCGAGCGACCGCGCATTACGATCACCTCCAGGCAATGCTCGTGATCCAAATGCACGTGCATGCTTGAGCGGACCGCTTCACCGAGGTCATGTTGAAGCATGGTCAACCGCTCCGACAGCTCCCGGACGTGGTGGTTGTAGACCAGCGTCACGGCCGCGAAGGCGGGGACCTTGTCATCGAGTGCCGTCCGGCTGACTTCCGCGCGCGTCAGGTCGCGCAGGAGCTCGGAGCGATTGCAGCCGCGCACCGCTGCTAGTGCGTCGAGCTGCTCGATCAAGCCCGACTCCATGGCCACACCAAACCGCACCAAATTATCCTTCGGGCTCATTGCTCGCCCAGTCTAACATCGGCTTCATGGGCCGAAAGTTGCGTACAAAGCCGGCCGTTTTTGGCGGAGCGGCGTGTGCGACAAGAGCGCCTGCGCACGCCCGCCGGCTCGCGGGTTCTCTTTCGCCCACGTGTCAGAGCGGTTGCTATCACCGCTCGCTCGCCCAGCGGCCGTCGGATCTCGCCTGCTCGCGGGTTTTTAAGGCCGCGCTCGCGGACGGGCGGCGCGCGCCGAGTGTTGTATAGTGGGTCCATGGGGAGCCGCTGCCGCATCTTGCTTGCTGACGATGACCCCACGGTCCAACGCACCGTGAAGCGGGTCGCTACGGAATTCGGACACGAAGTGCTGCAGGTGCACACCGGTCTCGAGGTGCTGGCTAACGCGCGCGAGCAAAACCCGGATCTGATTGTGCTCGACATCAACTTCCCGGATGCAGACGGGCGGGATCTATTGGCTAAGCTCAAGGCCGATGCGCGCACTGCGCAAATCCCCGTCTTGGTCTGGTCCGGCCGCCACGACATGGAGAGCGAGCGGCGCATCGCTCTATCCCTCGGCGCGGAGGACTATGTAGAGAAGACGGACGCTCAGCTCTTGCTGCGCAAGATCGAGCGCCTCTTACTCCGGCTCAGGGGCCCGGCGGAGTAGCCGCCGCGCGCCAGAAAGTGGCGCGCCAGTAGTACAGCGTGGTCGGGTCTTCGGGCCAGGGTGCGCTGTCGTCCGGCGCTTCGAACGGATCCGAAGGGCGGATCGCTCGAAAGCCTGGCTCGAGCGGCTCCTCTTCGGTCGCGGGCCGCACGTCCCCCGAGAAGCGCTCCTCGATCGCTCCGAAGGTCTGGATGTTGCGCTGGGCCTCTGCGAGCGAGACGGCATTTTTGCCACCAGCGAGCTCCGGCCAGCGCAGTTGGGTCAAGTCATCTTCCCACAGGCACACCAAGCAGATGTCGTCTGAGCCGGGGCTCGCCTCGAAAACCAGGTGCCCACAAGCCGGGCAAGGGAAACGCGTGTCGGTCATGCGGCGCGCAGCATAGCGCGTTCTTGGGAGGCCGTGCGACACTCCGCTCGTGCAGGAGCAGCTCGAACCGATCCTCTTCGTGCTCGCGATCGGTTCGGCCGTTGCCATCGCTGCCAAACGCATCGGCGTGCCGTACAACGTGGCGCTGGTGCTGGTCGGTGCGGCGTTGGTGTTCATGCACGCGCTGCCGAAGACGCCCATGGATCCGCACCTGATCCTGATCGTGTTCCTGCCGATTTTGGTGTTCGAGGCCGCGCTGTTCACGGACACCTCAGGCTTGCGCCGCGCGGGGCGGCCGATTTTGGCTCTCGCCGCGCCCGGCGTGCTGCTTTCCTTGTTAGGCACTGCGGCCGTGGCTATGTGGGTGTTGGCGTTGCCGTTTGAAGCGGCCTTGCTGCTCGGCGCGCTGCTTTCGATCACGGACACGGTGAGCGTGCTGCTCGCATTTCGCAGCGTGCGGGTGCCGCACCGCTTGGCGGCGATCATGGAAGGCGAAAGCCTGTTCAACGACGGCACCGCGCTGGCGCTGGTCAGCGTCACGACCGCGATGCTCAGTCAGGGGCACTTCGAAGCCGCGCAGGCCGCTCGGGCGCTGCTCATCGCGATTGTCGGCGGGGTGGCGCTTGGTGCGGCATTCGGCGCCTTGGGCGCGCTGGTGCTGCGCTACACCCCCGACAACCTGACGGCGATTTTGGCGTCGCTCGTGATCGTGTTCTGTACTTCTTTGGCGGCGGAGCGGGTGCATGCTTCTGCCGTCATCGCCGTGGTCGTGGTGGGCGTGTTCGTGAGCCAGGCGACGCGTCAGGCGCTCGATCCTTCGCGCGTCCTGGCTCTGCATGGTTTTTGGGAAACCGCGGGTTTCGTGCTGAATGTGTGGATTTTTCTGCTCGTTGGCATGCAGCTGCGCACGCAGCTTCTGATCGAGCAGGCGGGCACGATTGCGCTAGCGCTGTTGGCCCTGCACGTGGGGCGGGCCGTGGCGGTGTACGGCTGCTTTGCTGTACTGCGCGCCCTGCGCAAGGACACAGTGCCGACGCGTTGGCAGCACGTGATGGTGTTCGGCAACATCAAGGGCGCGCTGTCCATGGCAGCGGTCTTGGCTTTGCCGGCTTCGCTGGAGTACCGCGAGCGACTGATTGCCGTCGTGTTCGGCGTCACCTTCGTCACGCTTGTCACACAAGGCTTGCCCTTTCGGCGCGTGCTGATCTGGTTCGGCGTTCGCGATGATTCTGTGGACGGCGCGGCAGAGCTTTCGCGTGCCACTTTGATCAGCGCCCGGCGCGCACAAACCGAACTCGATAGCCTGCTCACGGACGGGCTCGTCTCTCGCAAACAGCACGCGGAACGCTGGGCTGCGTTTCAACGTCAGATCATCGCCGCTGAGCGCATCTTGCGCAGCCCAAGCGGCGAAGCCCGTCCGGATCACGTTGCCGATCTGGCGGTGCTCACCGCGCAGAAGACAGCGCTCTTGGAGGCCGCACGGCGCGGCATCATTAGCAGTGAAACCGCCGAGCGGCGCGCCGCTGAACTGGATACGGAAATCGTGGCAGCCGCGCTGCCCAGCAAGGGAGCGGACTAGATGCGTATCTTGATTGCGGGTGCGGGGCGCGCGGGGCTCAGCGTGGCCGCCTACCTGACCACCGCGGGGCATCAGGTGACGGTGATCGATCGCGATCCGCTGGTGTGCTCGCGCGCGACCAATCAGCTGGGCATCGTCGCGCTGGTGGGTGATGCTACGGACGCGGCAATCTTAGCGGAAGCAGAGATGCGCCAGTCGGAAGCCGTGGTCGCAATGTTGCATCGGGATGCGGACAACCTGGCTGTCGCTTCGCTCGCGAAGTTGGCGCACGTGCCACGCGTGATGGTGCGCATGCGCGACCCGGACTACCGCGCCGTGTACACTGCAGCGGGTGTCGACCGCATCCTGTCCGAAACCGAGATTTTCATTGGCGCACTCGCGGCGGCCATCGAGCATGAAGCGGTGCGCCACGCGATGCTGCTCGGCAACGGTGAATCAGTCGCGTTCGAGGTGCTGATCCCCGCTGGAAGCAAGATCGTTGGGCAGACCGTCAGCGAGATCGCTGCGCTGCCGGAGTTTCCGTCGTCGTGCGTGTTTGCCGGTTTGTACGAGGCGAACGGTTCGGTGGAAGGGCCGCGCGGCGCCTCTGTACTGCGCGGCGGGATGACCGTGTTGATCGTCGCGCGGCGGGATCAGGTGAAGCAAACCCTCGCGCTGCTCATCGGTAAGGGCGGCGCTTAGAGAGCGTGGCAATTCGGTGAAGCGAGGCGATGCGCCGCACTTGTTGATCTGAGTGGTGTGCCGAATTGTCGAATAGTTACGGCGTTTTTTGGGGAGCGCTCGTATGGCGCGTGGCTTGCTCTTATCGGCTGCATGCGCAATCTATCTCACGCAACCAGGCTCGTTACGGCCGGAGCTCTGTCTAGCGCAATCTGCGCTGGCGCGGGCATCATGGCATTCACCGGCGAAGGCTCGCTGAAGGTTGCCAGTGCGATGCTGGTCGTGGCCATCGTGGTCGCTTTAGTTGGCTATGCGTACGCGGACAATCGGCGACTTGGTTGGGGCGCGCTGGCGCTGATTGCGGCTACACTGCCGCTGTTTGGCGTGCTTTATGCGATCGGCGCAGCAATCATGGGTCACCTGGGCGTTGCCGTCGCGGGCGGCGTGCTGATTGGCCTCAGTGTTGCGGTAGCTGCGAGCGCCGTGGTCATGCTGACGCATGCCGCTCGTGACAAAGACTCGGTGCGACTGGGCGGCCCAGTGCGGCGTGGTGCTCCCATCGCGCCGAGCGAGCGTTGAATGGGGTGAGGCGTAGCGCCTCTTGGGGCGCGGGTAGCCACACTGAGCCGCAGGGAAGCACTGCAATTTACGGCAATTCAGCGCGGCACGAGGCTTGCTCTGCTCCTAGACAACGACAACGACGGAATGCCCGTCCCTGACACAGGAGAACGTCATGAGTAACGATACCAAGCGTGCAGAAGGCGTTGCCGAAGAACTCGGCGGAAAGATCAAGGGCGGCGTGGGCAAGCTGATCGGCAATGACCGCATGCACGCCGAAGGCAAAGCACGCGAGCTGGAAGGCAAAGCCAAGCAAGAAGGGGCTAAGGCTGCGGAGCGAGCCAAGGGCGGTGTCGAGAAGGTCGTCGGCGCGGTGAAGAACCGTGTGGGTGCCGTCATCGACAACGAGCGCCTGCAAGCTGAAGGTCGCGCGGAGGAACTGCGCGGTGAAGACCGCCAGAAATCCAACCGCTAGTGCAGCGCAAATGAGTATGCAGAAAGGCGCGTCGGCTTCCGACTGGACGCGCCTTTCGCTTTACTGCGTTGTGCGAGTTTGAAACGCGAATCAGCCGAGTGCTTTGGCGGCTTCGATCACATGCTCCGCCGTCATGCCGAGCGCCTTCATGACCTCGCCACCCGGCGCGGACATGCCGAAGCGGTCGATGCCGAGGATTACGCCATCGAGACCGACATACGGGGCCCATGTGGAACTCACGGTCGCTTCGATTGCGATGCGCTTGCGGCAGGCATTCGGCAGTACCTGCTCCTTGTACTCCGCTGATTGACGGTTGAAACGTGAGAAGCAGGGCAAGCTGACGACGCGCGTGCCGCTGCCGAGCGTGTCCGCGGCCTTCAGCGCGTGCTGCAACTCACTGCCCGCAGAGAGCAAGATCAGCTTGAGCTGGGTGCTTTCCTTACGCGCGATGTAGCCACCCTTGATGGCGCCTTCGCGGCGTGTGGCGACCGGGATTTCACTGAGCAGCGGGACTGCTTGGCGCGACAGCGCAAGCAGTGTGGGGCCGCTCGTGTGATCGAGCGCGGCGGCGTAAGCGCCCGCGGTTTCCTCGGGATCCGCCGGGCGAATCACGTCCAAATTCGGAATCACGCGCAGGCCGGGAATGGTCTCGACGGGCTCGTGCGTGGGGCCGTCTTCACCGACGCCGATGCTGTCGTGGGTGAAGATGTAGATCACCGGCATGTGGCTGAGAGCGGCGATGCGAATCGCGCCGCGACAGTAGTCCGCGAAGACCAAGAACGTGGCGCCGCTGGGGCGGAAGATGCCGTGCGCAGCGATGCCGTTCATGATCGCGCACATGCCGTGTTCGCGAATGCCGAAGCGAATGTTGCGACCCGTCTCGTGTCCGGGTGCAAAGTCGTCGTCGCCCGCTTTGAGGTCGCCGATATAGTTCAGAGTCGAGCCGTACAGGTCGGCGCTGCCGCCGATCAACAGCGGCACCTTGGCGGCGAGCGGTTGCAGGACGTCTTGGCCGGCTTTGCGCGTCGCTACCTTGGTGCCTTCCGGGAAGACCGGAATTGCGGCGAGTAGCTCTTCGAGCGACGGGGTCTTCCTGGCCGTGTCTTGCGGGAGGGTGTGTGCTGAGGCGGCGGATGTGCCGAGCAAGGTGGCCAGCGCCGGGTTGGCCGCCTGCCAGGCCTTGAACGTCTTTTGCCAGGCCTCGTACGTCGCGTTGAGCGTCTTCTTGTGCTCGGCGAAGTAGGCCTCTACCTCGGGCGACACGTAGTACGGCTCTGCTGGCAAACCGAGCGCTTTGCGTGCGGCCTCGGCGAACTTGGCGCCGCCTTCACCGTGCGCCTTTTGCGTGCCTTCCACCTCGGGAATGCCTTTACCGATCAGGGTCTTGGCGATGATCAATTGTGGCTTGCCGCTGCCCGCTTTCTTGGCGCGCTCGTAAGCCGCGTAGATCACGTCCAGGTCGTGGCCTTCGATCGTCTGCACGTCGAAGCCGATGGCTTCGAAGCGCTTGGCGGCATCTTCGCTTTGCGTGGCCTTGGCCATCGCGTCGAGCGTGACGGCGTTCGAGTCATAGAAGATGATCAGGTTGTCGAGCTTGTGGTGGCCGGCGAATGCGATGGCTTCCATCGCTACGCCTTCTTGCATGCAGCCGTCACCCGCCAGACACACGACGTGATGGTCGAAGATGGCGTGCTCTTTGGTGTTGAAGCGCGCTTCGGCCATCTTGGCGGCGCTCGCCATGCCGACAGCGTTGGCAACGCCCTGGCCAAGCGGACCAGTCGTGGTCTCGATGCCGCTCGGCGCGTGCGTGAGCTCCGGGTGGCCCGGAGTCTTGGAGCCCATTTGGCGAAAGCGCTTCACCTCGGAGAGTGGCACCTCGGCGTAGCCGCTCAGGCACAGCCAGGAGTACAGGAACATTGACCCGTGACCGGCGGAGAGCACGAAGCGATCGCGGTTCAGCCACTCCGGATGATCGGGGCAATGAGACAGCGTGTTGCCGAACAAGACCGCGCCGATTTCTGCGCAGCCTAGCGGCAGACCCAAGTGCCCGCTTTGGCTCGCGTGCACGGCGTCAATCGCGAGACCTCGAGCGATGGTTGCGGCCTTGGCGAGTACGTCTTTCTGAAGCGTCATGGTGGCAGGAGAATTAGCCCGAACAGGCCGCGGCTTCACCCACTTTTGACGAACCAGCCTAACCTTCGCAGATTTCGCGATCGTAGGTGCGTAGTAACGCGAGCGCTACCGACGCGATCACCGGCCCGATGATCAAACCCATCAGGCCGAACACCTCTACGCCGCCGAACAGCGAGATGAAGGTGAGCAGGGTAGGCACGTGGCCGTGACCGCCGACGAGCGAGGGGCGAATCACGTAGTCCGAAAGCACGACGACGACGAAGCCGCCCCACAGCAGCTCGAAGATGCCAGCGCCCGGGTGACCGGTGAGGATAAGGGCGATGCCGACCGGCACCCAGACGAGCATGGTGCCGACTGCCGGGACCAAAGAGCAGATCGCGGTGAGCGTGGCGAGCAGTGCGGGTTCGGACACGCCGGAGATCAGGTAACCGATTCCCGCCAGTGTGCCTTGCGCGAGGCCAGTGAGCATCGTGCCGATGAACACCTCTTTGCCGACGTTTTGAAACTCGTACATCACTACGCGCGTGTGCATCGGATGCAGCGGCAACATGCGTTCGGAGCGCGCTTGAATTTCCGTCCAATGACGCAGCACAAAGAACGTGGTCATCACCGTGAAGAATAGAGTCAAGCCGCCGCCCAGCGTGGCGCCGGCGACAGCGCCGATCCAATGAGCGAGGCGCGACGCGGCGTCCGCGGCCAGGGAACGCACGCGGCTCGTGAAGTCGATGGGGCCAAAGGGCAGTGTGGCGGTCGCCGCTTGCAGGCGATGGGAGAGCTTGTCGAGCGCGCCTTCCGGCACGAAGCCTTCAGCCAGGTTTTGGGCTGCGGCAGCGCCACGAATCACGACGAAGTAGGTGAGCCCGAACAGCCCGCCCAGGATGGCCAACCCAGAGACCGTAGACAGCAGCACGGCGGCCAGCACGGGCCGTTTTGACCGTGCAGATAGGCGCTCGTACGTGCCGAGCAGCGAGAACGCGAGCAGCGTTCCCAAGAACAAGCCCGAACTGACGGGCGCGGCGAGCGCGAGCAGCGCCGCCATTGCCACGAGCGCGAAAAAGCCGAGCGCCCGTCGCTGCGAAGGCGACGACGGCGAACTGCGGGGCGGATCGGGGATCAGGCTCGAACTCATGCGTCCCAGGGAACCTGCGGCATAACGAGGCGCAACGCAACGTGCGCATGTTCTCAACCTTAGCCATCAATGTTGCGACTGACACACGAAGCACTCCGCCGCGCCGTTGGTGCAGCTGTCTTTGACGATGCAGCTGCCCAGTTTGCCGGGCGAGAATTCGCAGTTGTCGCCGAATTTGGAGCAGGCGGGGAGGCTGCTGTGGGTTTTGGTGCCGGCGGGGCAGCCAGTCAGGTAGGTGAGGAGTAGTAGGCACAGTAACGGGCGCATGGCGGGTAGCCTATCATTCGTGCGGTCTCGGCTTTTGAAGCAGCGTGGCTTGTCTCCTGGGCAGCTCGCCGTGGCCTGGGCGGTCGCTGCGCAGCCCGGCTTGTGCCTGTGGTCGGCGCCAAGAACCGCGCCCAGCTCGCGCACTCACTCGCGGCGCTCGAAAAGCCCAGATGCGAGGTCTCGATAGCGAAAAATAGTCAGGAGCTGGGCCGCGCAGCGACGTGCCGCGCGGGACCCAACCTTCCCAAGATCAAATCAGTTGAACAGCTCCGAGACCGAGCGCCCATCATGGATGTGGGTGATGGCCGTGGCGATTTGCGGGGCGAGGGACAGCACTTCGATTTTGTCCGAGCGCTTCTCGGGAGGGATCGGAATGGTGTTCGTCACGAGCAGGCGCTTCAAGCGGGACGCGCCCAGACGCTCGATGGCTTTGCCGGACAGCACGGGATGAATGATGGCGGCGGAAACCGAGGCGGCGCCGCGGGCGAGCAGGAAATCAGTCGCGCTGAATATGGTACCGCCGGTGGCGATTTCATCGTCGACCAGCAAGCAATCTTTGCCGACGATGTCGCCGATGACGTGGGCGGCGCGGGCGTTTTCGTCGTCGCCGGTCCGGCGCTTGTCGATGAACGCGAGGGGCAAGTGCAGGCGCTGTGCGAAGCGCCCCGCGTCCTTCGCTTCACCCACGTCTGCGGCCACTACGACCGTGTTGGAGATGTCACCTTCCTTCAGGCGATCACAGATCGCGGGTACCGCGGTGAGTTGGTCCGCTTGATTGGAGAAGAAGCCTTGGATCTGCGGCGAGTGCAGGTCGATGGTGAGCACGCGGTTGGCGCCGGCAGTCGACAGCAAATCGGCCATCAAGCGCGCGGTGATCGAAATACGCGGCTCGTCTTTCTTGTCGCTGCGGGCGTACGGAAAATAGGGAATCACGGCCGTGACGCGCTGCGCCGAAGCGTGGCGAAGCGCGTCGAGCATGATCAGCAGCTCGATGATGTGCTCGGACAGCGGCGAGCATGCGGTCTGCACGACGAACACGTCTTGTTCGCGCACGTTCTCGTCGATCTTGATCTTCAGGTTCTCGTTCGAGAAGCGCACCGTGTGAGAACGCCCCAACGGGATACCGAGATGGTGGCAAATTTCCGCAGCTAGCTCGGGGTGCGATGCACCAGCAAACACTTTGAGATTGCTTGGGGTTCCGCTCATGGGGCGCGTTTCTACCCACAGTCCGCTCAGGCCGGGAACAAATCGTAAATGAGCAGGTTGATCACGGCGTTCCCTGCTTCATGCGCTATGTTTCTAACGGAAGGATACGCTCATGAGCCGATCGATCTTGCTCAAACTCGCACTGGCACTGGCCTGTATCACGTTGCCCGGGACCGCCCTGGCGCGCGGCGGTTTTCACGGCGGTGGGGGCGGCGGTTTTCATGGCGGCGGCGGTCACTACGCGGGTAGCGGTCATGTCGTCGGTGGCGCAGGCTTCGGCGGCGGAGCGCGTGTCGGGGTTGGCGTGCGCGGTGGCGGCTACCGTGGTGGTATCGGCGTGCGCGGTGGCGGCGGTTACTACCGCGGCGGTGGCGCCTATCGCGGTGGCGGTTACTATCGTGGCGGCGCGTACTACCGCGGCGGCTACGTGAATCGCGTGCACGTGTACGTTGGGCCGGGCGGCTACGGTCGCCCGTATTGGGGTCGTGGTTTTTGGGGCTGGCGCGGCGGCGCGTGGATCTGGATCGGCGGCCCGTACTACACCACTCCGATGTACCCGGGTTGGGTGTGGATCGCTCCGCAATGGGTCTGGGACGGCACGCAATGGATTTGGCAAGAAGGCTACTGGTCGGCTGCGGGCTGACGGAGGATGCTCGTGAACCGACTTTTGAGCGCCGCGCTGTTGTTCGGCGCGAGCGGCGCGATATTCGCGCTCTTCGCGCGCGCCGCAGTCGCGGAAGGTGCGGCTGACTGCGCGTCCGTCACTGCGAGCACGCGCCTGGAAGCGTACGGCTACACGCACGTCGTCACCTTGAGCAATCGCTGTGCGGCCCCGGTTTCGTGTGAGGTTTGGACGAACGTCGACCCTTCACCGCACGTGACGTTACGCGCGAAAGCGGGCGAGAGTGTGGAGACGGTGACACGCAGGGGGTCACCGTCTCGCGATGTGCAGGCGGCCAAGCAGTGCACGTTCGCGAAGTGAACGCTTAGCGAGCGAGCTTCGCCGCGAGCTTCTTGAGTTCGCTTTCCCAACCCGCGACTGCGCGCTCGGTCCACGTTTCGTCGTGCATCGCGTCGATCGTCAGGCTGAGCTGGACACCGGTCGGGACGGCCGAGAGCTCGACTACCGTATTCACGTTGTAGTGCGCGACGCCGGGCACGAAATCCACCAGGTGCGTGTAGGCCAAGCGATGTGGTGGCGCGACGGCGATGAAGGTGATGCGCGAGTGATTGGTGAGGGGCATGCCTGCGCGCTTCATGAACTCGATCTGCGGCGCGGCGCTGGCGGTCATTGCGTACAGGAGCTCACCGCCTGCGCGCAGATCCAGCTTTTGCACGGTCACGGTGAAGCCCTCCGGGCCCCACCAGGACTCGATGCCTTCTTGGGTCGTCCACAGTTCCCATACGTCTTCCAGCGTGGCCTTGTAGCTGCGCTGGATGCGGATCGTGCGGTTGGCTGCGTCCCGCGTGGTGCTGTGCTCGCTCATGGTTTGCTCTCTTTTCGTACGGCGGCGCGCGCCTTCTGTTTGCGTTCCAAGGCTTCACCCAACTTGTCCAGGCGTGCCTCCCAGAGGTTTCGGTAAACGCTTAGCCAAGTGTCCAACTCACGGAAGGGCTCGGCGCGCAGCGAATACAGCCGTTTGGCCCCTTCCGGCCGCATCCGCACGAAGCCCGCGTCGTGCAGGATGCGCAGGTGGCGCGACACGCCCGACTGATGGATGTCCACCCGCTCGACGAGGTCATTCACTGCTTGTTCGCCGAAGCTGAGGGCCTCCACGATGCGCCGCCGCGATGGGTCCGCCAGGGTCTGAAAAACGTCAATATGCACAGGAGTGCATATGCATAGCCGTGCATGGTCGGCTTGTCCAGCCCAATTTCCATTAGTCTCTCGAGCATGCTCCACACCATCCGTCGGCTCGAGCAACGCGTGGACGAGGGATCGCGCGACCTGATCTTCCGCGCTTTGTTCTCGACGATCTTTCTGGGCCTGGGCAGCGAGCACCTGCTCGACGACCGCTTGATTCGACATTTGATGCCGGGTTGGATTCAGTATCCGACGCTCGCTTCGCGCTTGAGCGGTGTGGTCTTACTGCTGGGTGGGCTGTCCATCGCCGCGGGTTACCGGATGCAGCTTGGCGCGCGCCTACTTGGCTTGTTCTTGCTGGTCGTGACCGTGACCGTGCATTTGCCGGGTATTTTTCTGGTGCCGCCCGATATTCCGCCGGACGCTGCCTGGATTTGGACTGTGCTGCAGCGCTCGAACTTGGTGAAGAACGTGTGCTTGTTCGGGGTGTGCGTGCACCTGACCACGCAGCTGCCCGGGCGCTATAGCGTCGACGCTTGGCGGGCGCGGAAAGCTCAGCGCTGAACGGTGAGCGCGGAGAGCGACGCGCCGGTCACGCGGCAAATGCGCCAGTCTGGCAGCACGCTCGCGCCGAGGCTTTCGTAGAAGGCAATCGCACTTTCGTTCCAGTCGAGCACGCTCCATTCGAGGCGGCCGCATTGGCGCTCGGTTGCCACCTGCGCCACGCGCGCGAGCAGTGCTTTGCCGATGCCGCGGCGGCGCTGGCTGGGCAAAACGAAGATGTCTTCCAAGTACAAGCCGGGCTGAGTCAGGAACGTGGAGTAGTTGGGGAAGAACAGCGCGAAACCGACCAACATAGGCTGTGCCTGCCCCGCGAACTCGGCGACCAGCGCTTCGGCGGCGGGCCGCGGGCCAAACAGATCGCCAGCCAAGCGCTGCGCGTCGCCGGTCACGGCCTGCGCCAGGTGCTCGTACTCGGCCAGGGCCTCGATCAGTGCGAAAATGCCGTGTTCGTCGCCAGGGCGCGCCGGGCGAATGGAAAAATCGGGGTTCGCGTTCACGTGCGGCTCTCCGGGACTCGATTCAGGTACGCTCGGTGCAGGGCTAGCCATGCACCTTTCCCGAATACACCACGCGGCGCTGATCTGCTCGGACTACCAGCGCTCCAAGCACTTCTACACCCGGATTTTGGGCTTGCCCGTGCTTGCGGAGGCGTTTCGCGCCGAGCGCAACTCGTACAAGTTGGATCTCGCGCTACCGGACGGCTCGCAGTTGGAGTTGTTCTCGTTTCCCAATCCGCCCGCGCGCCCGTCGTACCCAGAGGCTTGCGGTCTGCGCCATTTGGCGTTCGAAGTGCTCGACCTGGATGCCTGCGTCGCAGAATTGGTGGCGGGAGGCGTGGCAGTTGAGGCCGTGCGCGTGGACGAATACACCGGTCAGCGGTTCACCTTCTTCGCGGACCCGGACGGCTTGCCGCTTGAGCTGTACGAAGCCGCGCTGCGCGAGCACGGCGCGATCAGCGTGCTCTGAGCGCGCCGCTTCGTCACGGGGAGGTCGTGTGTTTTCCCGCGAGGTACTTCTGCGGATCCGCGGAGAAGCGCTGCGAGCACGCCGCGGAGCAAAAGTGATACGTCTTGCCCTGGTACTCGACGCTGGGCGTCTGCTGCGTGATGCGCACGGACATGCCGCACACCGGATCCGTCTGTGGAGGCGCGGCATCCGGGCTGCCGCTGTGCGCGCTCGTGCTCTGCGCGCTCAGCGAGCGCACATAACCGACGAGGCTTTGAACCTGCGCGGCCGACAGTAGCGCTCCGTAGTTGGGCATGGAGTTGGGGTAGCCGGCGACCCGCTTCGACGCTGGAGCCGCAATGGATTCCGCGAGGTAGGTGTCATCCGCGGGGATGCTGCCGGCGCGCTCCAGCATCACGTGGCTGCCCGCGAGACCGCCCAAAGGCGGCGCCAACTGCGGATCCGCGTGGCAGCCTGCGCAGCCTAGATTTGCGAATAACTCCGCGCCTGAGCCGTTGACGGTGGCATTGGCGCCCGTGACCGCGGGCACACCGAGCAGCTCACGAGTGCGGCTCACCAGCTGGTCCAGTGCGCCGTCGTCAGCGCTGTCGTAACTGCCGACCAAAGTGCCCCGAGCATCCACCAGGAAGAGCCGGCTGGTGTGGATGATTTCACCCTGTTCACGGTCCAGACCGACGCGCAGACCTGACAGCACTGCATTCAAACCCGCTTGTTCGGTGCGCAGCAGTTGCCAGCGGCTTTCGGTCGATGCCCAGCGTGCGGCGTACTGCGCGAGCGTGCTCTCGGTGTCGCGCTCGGGATCGACCGAGAAGGAAACGAAGCGTAGCCGTTCGTCCGTCAAACGCCTTTGAAGCGTCACGAAACGTGAGGTGATGAGTGGACACGCGCTGGTGCATGTCGTGAAGACGAAGTCTGCGATCCAAACGTGGCCGTTCAGTGACGATTTATCGACGGGCTTGCCGCGCTGGTCCGTGAAGCTGAAGGCGCCCAACGAGGGCTCGGAAACAGCGGGTGTATTGCTTGGTTTTGGGTTTTTTCTCGGTTCGTTGAAGTGCGCAATGGCGACGCCGGTCAGCGCCAGTAACACGACGGTGGCGCTCAGTGCGTGACGAAGGCGTGCGCGCGCTGCGCGGAGCTGCTTGAGCCAATGGACCATGAATCGTTTGCCTCTCCGAAACTCATAGCACTTCTGTTCGTGAATCGTGACGTCACGTGGGTTCCCTCAAACGTTGCCGCAGCGTCACCATCGTCGATCTTCTAAATGATAGGTGACGCCCAGCGCGCGAGTGACCGACGCGGGTGGATCAGTGAATCGTACCCCGCGCAATGAGTGGTGCTCCGCGTTCACACAGTACCAAGTACTTAACAGGAGATCGTGAACATGCTCAGGTATGTCGGAATAACCATTGTGGCCACCATGGTGGCGCTATCGGGCTGTGCGGGCGACAAGGGTGACACCGGTGCGACTGGTATGGACGGCGCGGCAGGCCCTGCAGGTCCGACGGGCGCAAAGGGTGCCACCGGCACCAAGGGCGACAACGGCCCCGCGGGTGAAGCCGGCCCCACAGGTGAAGCCGGCCCCGCGGGTTCTGCTGGTCCCGTTGGAGAGACTGGCCCCGCGGGTTCTGCTGGCCCGCAAGGCCCTGCAGCTTCGACGGCTCACGTCGACGCTGCAGCCACGTACATGACGACGACGGCCGTCAAGCACGTGATCGTCATTTTCGGCGAGAATATCTCGTTCGATCACTACTTCGGGACCTACCCGACCGCCGCCAACCTCACCGGCGAAGTCGCCTTCAAGGCCGCCACCGGCACGAGTAAGCCGAACAACCTGTCGACGCCGCTCGACCCGACGAACAGCTTCGCCGCGGTGACTCCGGCGATCGACTTGATCAACGCCAACCCGAACTTCACCAACACCGTCACCAACGGGACGGATGCTGCGAACCCCTTCCGTCTCGGCGCTGCCAGCGCATCCACGAAGGATATGGGCCACAACTACCTGCCGGAGCAGCAGGCCTCCGACAACGGCCTGATGGACAGCTTCCCGTTCTACGTCGGCGTCGCGGGGCCGCCACCCGGCGCGCCCGCTGCGGCGCTGACCAAGGGCCAGGTCATGGCCTACTACGACGGCAACACCGTGACCGCGCTCTGGAACTACGCGCAACAAGGCGCGCTGAACGACAACTCTTGGAGCACCGTATTCGGTCCTTCCACGCCTGGCGCCATCAACCTGATCTCAGGTCAGACCAACGGCTTCTCGGACACCAACAAGGACCCGGCGACGATGGGTGCTACGCACGTAGTCGCCGACGGCAATGGTGGCTACACCATGATCGGCGACACGGACCCACTGTATGACGTGTGTTCCACGGCTGGCGACCAAAACCTAATGGCGGGCAAGAACATCGGTGATTTCCTGAACGCCAAGGACATCAGCTGGGGCTTTTTCGAGGGCGGCTTCGATTTGACGCTGACCAATCCGAATGGAACCACCGGCTGTGCCCGCTCCTCAACGACCGTGCCTCAACCGACTGCTGTCACGTCTGCAGACTACATCCCGCACCACCAGCCGTTTCAGTACTACAAATCCACGGCCAACACGAACCACGCGCGCCCGAGCTCGGTCGCCGCGATTGGTCACACGTT